>NZ_CBCOOR010000002.1:0-301242 GCF_965111665.1 Georgenia sp. Marseille-Q6866
CGGGTGCGCGCCCGGATGCTCTCCCTGGGGGTCAACGCCTCCGGCGTCACGCTCATGCTCGTCGTCTTCGCCTTCTCCGGCGGCCTCACCGGCATCGAGGTGGGCGTGGCCGGCGGCACGGCCGTCGTCGGTCAGAAGGTCCTCGAGATGGTCTTCGGCGACCAGGCGGTGCGCGAGCTCGCCCGCCACGCGCAGCGCGACCTCGGGGAGCGGGTGGACCGGCTCCTCGAGGAGCACCGCCGCCCCTGGCTCGAGCGCGTCACGGCCCTGGGCGTGGACGCCGGCGCCGGGGACGGGCTGCGCGCGGCCGCCGACGCGGTGCGGTCCGTCGAGGGGGGCCGATGAGGCGCCGCTCCCGGGCGCCCCTCCTCGAGGAGCGCATGAGCGCCCTGACCGCGGCCGTGGAGCTGGGCGAGGGCATCGTGCCGCCGGCCCGCCTCCGTCCCGCCCGCGAGGTCCTCGAGCGAGCCGGCGCCCGCAGCGCCCTCGCACCCGGCGTCACCGTCGCCGCCCTGCTCGGCGCGACGGGCTCGGGCAAGTCGAGCCTGTTCAACGCGCTCGTCGGCGAGCCGCTGTCCGCCGTCCACGCGCGCCGTCCCACGACAACCCAGCCGCTCGCCGCCGTCTGGGACGCGCCCAGCGCCACCGGCCTCCTCGACTGGCTCGAGGTCCCCGACCGGCGGCTGCGCCCCACCGACCCGGCGCTCTCCGGCCTCGTCCTCCTCGACCTGCCGGACATCGACTCCACCCGGGTGGAGAACCGTGCCGTGGCCGCGCGCCTCGCCGAGCGGGTCGACGCCCTCGTGTGGGTGCTCGACCCGCAGAAGTACGCCGACGCCGTCGTCCACGAGGAGTACCTGCGCCCGCTGCGCGAGCACGCGACCGTGAGCGTCGTCGTCCTCAACCAGGTCGACCGGCTCCCCGCCGACGAGCTGCCCGGCGTCCTCACCCACCTGCGCCAGGTGCTGGCCGACGACGGGATGGGCGACGTCGAGCTCCTCACCACCTCCGCCCGCACCGGTGCCGGCGTGCCCGAGCTCCGCAGCCGGCTCGCGCGGCTCGCCGCGGAGGGGCGCGCGGCCCGCGACCGGCTCGAGGCGGACGTGCGCACCGTCGCCGGCGGCCTGCGCGACACCGCCGGCGGTGGGTCCTCGGCGCCGGATGCCGGTGACCTCGTCGACGCGTGCGCCTCGGCGGCCGGGGTGCGGGAGGTCGTCACCGCCGTCGAGCGCTCCTACCGACGCCGCGCCGGCCGACACGTGGGCTGGCCGCCGCTGCGCTGGCTGGGCCGGCTGCGCCCGGACCCCCTGCGGCGCCTGCACCTCGAGAGCCCCGCCCCCGGCGCGTCGTCGCTGCCCGCGCCGACGCCCGCACAGGAGGCGGGTGTCCGCACCGGGGTCCACGACCTCGCGTGGGGCGCCACCGAGGGCATGGCCGAGACCTGGCGGCGCGCGGTCACCGAGCGGGTCGAGGACCGGGTGCCGGTGCTCGTCGACGCGCTCGACACCGCCGTCGCCGGCACCGACCTGGGTGCCGAGCACCGTCCGTCCTGGTGGCGGCTGTGGTCGGTGCTCGGGCTGCTGCTGTTCACGACGGCGCTGGCCGGGGCGGCGTGGCTGGGCGCCCTGGGGGTGCTCGGGTACCTGCGCCTGCCCGAGCCGGAGACCCCGATGGCCGGGCCGCTGCCCTGGCCGACGGCGCTGCTCCTCGGTGGTCTCGTCGCCGGGCTGCTGGTCGCCCTCGCGGGGCGGCTGCTCGCACGGGTCGGCGCGCGGCGCGCGGCCCGGCGTGCCCGCGGGCGCCTGGCCGCCGCCGTCGAGGGCGCGGCCACGCGCGTCATGGTCGAGCCGCTCCGCGCGGACCTCGACCGCTACCGGGAGTTCTCCGCCGCGGTGGAGCTCGCCGCGCGGTAGCGCTGAGAGCCGGCCGTCCGCGAGACGTCGCTGTCCACCTGCCGGCCTACCCGGTTGTCGTCCGAGCTCCCTCGCCCGCTCATGCCTGGCTGAGGTGAACCGGGGAGCTCACGGCCCGTCTGGGCGCGGCGCCGCACCCCCACACATGCCGAGAGCCGGCCGCCCGCAGCTGCGGACGACCGGCTCTCAGGGACGCTGACGTGTCAGCGGCGGGGCTTGCGCGGGCCGGGGCCCGTGTCGGGACGGATCTTCAGCGGGCGGCCGGCGACGCGCGCGGCGGCGATGCGCCGGCTCGTCTCCGGGCTCAGCTCCTGGCTGATCTCCACGAGGGAGAAGCTCGGGAAGATGTCGATCTTGCCGAGGTCCTGGCCACGCAGACCACCCTCGCCGGTGATGGCCCCGACGATCGCGCCCGCCTGGACGCCGTCGCGGTGGCCGACCTCGACCCGGTAGCGGGTGCCGTTGCCGTCGCGGTGACGCGGGCGGGTGCCGGCGCGGCCGGTGCGCGGGCCGGCGTGGCGGTGGGCGTTGTCGCGCCCCTCCTCGAAGGTGGCGCCGACGAACTCACCGGAGGAGTCGTAACGCTCCTCGCGACGCTGGCGGGGGCCGGAGTCCTCGAAGCTGCGCTCCTCGCGGGGCGCGGGGCCGTCGTCGCCGACAGCGATCGCGAGCAGGGCGGCCGCCATCTCGCGGAGGTCGTGCTCGGACCCCTCGAGGATCTCGCGGTAGAGGTCCAGGCGGCCGGCGGTGAGCCGGTCCCCGACCTTGGCGAGCATGGAGCTGGCCCGGTGGGCGGAGACGTCCGCCGGGGTGGGGATGTCGGCCTCCTTGAGGCGGCTCCCCGTGGCCCGCTCGATCTGGCTCAGCTGGCCCCGCTCGCGGGGGGTGAGGAAGGTGAGGGCGCGACCGCTGCGGCCCGCGCGGCCGGTACGGCCGATGCGGTGGACATAGGTCTCGGTCTCACGCGGCACGTCGAAGTTGACGACGAGGCCGATGCGCTCGACGTCGAGCCCGCGGGCGGCGACGTCGGTCGCGACGAGCACGTCGAGCGTGCCCGAGCGGAGCCGGTCGATGAGCTTCTCGCGGTCCTTCTGCGCGACGTCACCGGAGATCGCGGCGGCCTGGATGCCGCGGCCCGCGAGCTCGATGGCGACCTCGTCGGCGGCGGACTTGGTCCGGACGAAGACGATCGCGGCGTCCGCGTCGCTGATCGCGAGGACGCGGGCCAGCGCACCGGTCTTGTGGCGGAAGGGCACGACGGCGTAGGTCTGCTCGATGTTGTTCACCGTCGAGGACGCCGGGGTGACGCTGACGCGGACCGGGTCGTTGAGGTGGGTGGCGGCCACGCGCTTGATCGCGGCCGGCATGGTCGCGGAGAAGAGGGCGGTGCGGCGGCCGGCGGGGACGCGGGCGGCGATCTGCTCGACGTCCTCGGCGAAGCCCATGCGGAGCATCTCGTCGGCCTCGTCGAGGACGAGGAAGCGCACCTGCGAGAGGTCGAGGCTGCCCTTCTCCATGAGGTCCATGACGCGGCCGGGGGTGCCGACGACGACCTGGGCGCCGTCACGCAGCCCGCGCAGCTGCGGGGTGAAGCTCGAGCCGCCGTAGATGGGCAGCACGGTGAGGCCACGCTGGTGCGAGGCGAAGGTCGCGATGGCGTCGCTCACCTGGAGCGCGAGCTCCCGGGTGGGGGCCAGGACGAGGGCCTGGACGGCGCGCAGCTTGGGGTCGACGGCGGCGAGGAGCGGCAGGCCGAAGGCGGCCGTCTTGCCGGTGCCGGTCTGGGCGACGCCGACGACGTCGCGGCCGGCGAGCAGCAGCGGGATCGCCTCGGTCTGGATGCCGGTGGGGGTGGTGAAGCCGAGGTCGACGACCGCGGAGAGCAGGTCGTCGGGCAGCCCGAGATCGGCGAAACCGGTCTCCGGGCGTGCGGGGGCAAGGTCAGTGAGGACAGCAGTCAAGAAAAGACAACCCATCAGATAGCGGAGTGGGGCTTACACGCACGCCAGGCAGGCGACGCACCCTCCGCGATGGGCCCCGACCAGCGACACTTCCGCACGGGACCTGAGGCGGCACATACACACTCCAGGAGCCATCAGACTACCGGCTGCACGGCCTCCGGCGCGGGACAGGGCGCGGTGACGCTCCGCACACGCGAGCCTCCTGCCCGCCGGGAGGCGGGTCCCGCCCGCGCTCAGCTGCCCCGCGTCCGCGCCCCGGCGGCCGTGGCGAGCAGCCCGACGGCGGTCGCGAGGAGCAGGCCGGCGAGGTAGGCGACGGTGCCGCCGGAGTCGATGAGCGCGAGGACGAGCGCGCCCGAGACCGCCAGCCCGGTGGCCGCGCCGAGCGAGTCGGCCACCTGGAGGGAGGCGCTGACGGCCCCGTGCTGAACGGGCGGCGTCAGCCGCAGGGCGAGCACCGTGAGCGCCGGGTAGACCATCCCGATGCCCAGACCGGCCACCGCCGCACCCGGCACCGCGACCCAGGGGGTGACACCGGGCAGCGCGGCCCCCGCCGTCACCAGCGTGCCGGCGGTGAGGACCAGCGGCCCCGCCCAGGCCAGGCGCCCCCGGCCGGCGGTCGTGCTCCCCCGCCCCTGGACGAAGGCGCCGACCGCCCAGGTGAGGGAGGAGACCGCGACGACGAAGCCGGCCGCCGTCACCGTCCACCCGTACTCGCGCACGAGGAGGAGCGGCAGGAAGGTCTGGCTCGTCATGAACGTCGCGTTGAGCAGTGCCCGGCAGGCGACGGCGGCGGGCACACCGCTGCGCAGCCGCACCGTCCCGGGCGGCAGCAGCCGCGGCAGCGACACCCCGAGGACGACGACGGCGACCCCCACCGCGGGCAGCGACCACGCCTCCTGAGCGCTCCCCGCCACCTGGAGGACGGCGACGGCGGCGCCCGCGGCGGTCGCCGCGAGGACGAGCCCGCGCACGGCGGGCTGCTCCGCCCGCTCCGCGTCGCGGCCGGGCATGTGGCGCAGGAGGGGCGTGAAGGCGAGCGTCACCACGGCCATGAGCGCCGCCGCCCCGAGGAAGACCCAGCGCCAGGAGGCGTGGTCCACGACGAGCCCGGTGAGTGCCGGACCGCCGAGGGCGGGCACCACCCAGGCGGCGGAGAACCACGCGAAGAAGCCGGGCTGCCGGGCGGCCGGGACGATCGCCCCGACGAGCACGTACAGCGGCACGATGAGCAGCCCGCCGCCCAGGCCCTGGACGGCGCGTCCCGCGGCGAGCACCGCCATCGACGGCGCCGTCCCCGCGAGCACGAGGCCGAGCGGGAAGAGGACGAGCCCGAGCAGGAGGACGGGCCGCGGGCCTCGCACGTCCGCCCAGCGCCCGGCCACGGCCGTCGCGACGAGCTGGGCGGCCAGCGGCGCACCCGCCGCCACCGGGTAGAGGCGCAGGCCTTCCAGCTCCGCGCTCACGGCGGGCAGCGCGGCGCTGGCGGCGAGGTTCTCGAAGGCGACGATCGTGATGAGCGCGACGGACGCGACGAGCAGGAGCCGCACGAGGTCCGGCGGGGCCGTCACCGGGGCAGGCGGGCGGGTCATCCCCGGATCATCGCGCCTTGGGGACCTGTGGTGGTAGCCGGGCCCGGTGGGCGAACTAGGATTGCCCGAGCGCCCGCCCGTCTAGCGGTGCGCCCGACCAAGGGAAGGATCCTCGTGCTCCGCACTCGCGACGCAGGTTCGCTGCGCTCCGCCGACATCGCCACCACCGTCACCCTCGCCGGGTGGGTGGACCGCCGCCGTGACCACGGCGGGGTCGCCTTCATCGACCTGCGGGACGCCTCGGGCATCGCCCAGGTCGTCATCCGGGACGAGGACGTGGCCCACGAGCTGCGGTCGGAGTTCGTCATCCAGGTCACCGGTGAGGTGTCCCAGCGCCCGGAGGGCAACGCCAACCCCAACCTCGCCACCGGTGAGATCGAGGTGATCGCGAGCGACGTCGTCGTCCTCAACGCGGCCGCCCCGCTGCCCTTCCAGGTCTCCGAGCACGCCGAGGACGGCGGACAGGTCGGCGAGGAGGCGCGCCTGAAGTACCGCTACCTCGACCTGCGCCGCAAGGAGCCCGCGCACGCCCTGCGGCTGCGCGCCAAGGTCAACCAGGCCGCCCGCCGCGTGCTGGACGACCAGGGCTTCGTCGAGATCGAGACCCCCACCCTCCCCCGCTCCACCCCCGAGGGTGCCCGCGACTTCCTCGTGCCCGCGCGCCTGTCGCCCGGCTCCTGGTACGCGCTGCCGCAGTCGCCGCAGCTGTTCAAGCAGCTCCTCATGGTCGCCGGCATGGAGCGCTACTACCAGATCGCGCGCTGCTACCGCGACGAGGACTTCCGTGCCGACCGCCAGCCGGAGTTCACCCAGCTCGACGTGGAGATGAGCTTCGTCGACCAGGAGGACGTCATCGGCGTCGCCGAGCAGGTGCTGCGCGAGCTGTGGGCGCTCATCGGCCACGAGATCGAGGGCTCGATCCCGCGGATCACCTTCGCCGACGCGATGGCCCGCTACGGCAGCGACAAGCCCGACCTGCGCTTCGGCCTGGAGCTCACCGAGCTCACCGAGTACTTCGCCGGCACGCCCTTCCGCGTGTTCCAGGCGCCGTACGTCGGCGCCGTCGTCATGCCCGGCGGCGCGAGCCAGCCCCGCCGCCAGTTCGACGCCTGGCAGGAGTGGGCCAAGCAGCGCGGCGCCAAGGGTCTGGCCTACGTCACCGTGGGCGAGGATGGCACGCTCGGCGGCCCTGTCGCCAAGAACATCACCGACGAGGAGCGCGCCGGCCTGGCCGCCGCCACCCGAGCCCAGCCCGGCGACGCGATCTTCTTCGCCGCCGGCAAGCAGTCCGAAGCTCGCGCCCTGCTCGGCGCCGCGCGCCTGGAGATCGGCCGCCGCACCGGGCTCATCGACGAGGACGCCTGGTCCTTCGTCTGGGTCGTCGACGCGCCGCTGTTCAAGCCCACGGGCGAGGACGACGACGTCGCCGTCGGCTCCGGCTCCTGGACCGCCGTCCACCACGCCTTCACCTCGCCCACCCCGGAGTGGATCGACCGCTTCGAGGAGGACCCGGGGAACGCCCTCGCCTACGCCTACGACATCGTGTGCAACGGCAACGAGATCGGTGGCGGCTCTATCCGTATCCACCGCCGCGACGTGCAGGAGCGCGTCTTCGCGATGATGGGGATCGGTGAGGAGGAGGCGCGGGAGAAGTTCGGCTTCCTCCTCGACGCCTTCGCCTACGGCGCCCCGCCGCACGGCGGCATCGCCTTCGGCTGGGACCGGATCGTCGCCCTGCTCACCCGCTCGGAGTCCATCCGCGAGGTCATCGCCTTCCCGAAGTCCGGTGGCGGCTACGACCCGCTCACCCAGGCGCCGGCGCCGATCACCCCCGAGCAGCGCCGCGAGGCCGGGGTGGACGCCAAGCCGAAGAAGGCCGAGCCGGCCGCTCCCACCGCCTGAGGTGGGGCGTCACCTCTTCCTCCGCGCCAACGCCAGCCGCTGGCAGGAGGAGCAGGCCTGGGACGCCGACGGCGCGACGCTCCTGCTCGTGCGGGTGCGCCGCGCCGCCGGTGAGCGGCAGCAGCTCGTGGGGGCGGGCGAGCCGGGCGCACTCGCGTCCGCGCTCGCCCGCGCCGCGGCCGGCGGCGTGCCTCCCGTGCCCTTCGGGCTGCTCACCCGTGGCACGTGGGACCTCGTCCCGGCGGGCGCCCGCGAGCGGCTCGGACTGCAGGCCGGGCCGGTGTGGGACTGGATGTGGTCGGCCACCGTGCCGCCGCGCCAGCCGGGGGAGGAGCACGTCGGCCCGGTGACGGGTCCCGCCGCGGCCGAAGAGGGGCGCGCCTGCCTGTCCCGCGCCAACCCGGACACGAGCGCAGACCCCGCCGACCCCGACCTCTCGTGGTGGGGCTACCGCGACGACGACGGCGTGCTGCGCGGCGTCGTCGCCGTCAACGCCCCCGAGGGTGGCCCGGTCCACCTCTCCGGGCTCGGCACGGACACGAGCTGGCGGCGCCGCGGCGTCGGCAGCGCGATGATGGCCGCCGTCACCCGCTGGGCGCTGGAGGATCACCCGCTCGTCCACTACGGGATCTGGACCGACAACGACGCCGCCCGCCGCATCTACACGCGCCTGGGCTACGCCGTCGGCCAGGAGATCGAGAACGTCGTGGGCAAGGCCCGGGCCTAGATCCGCCCCCATCAAGCCGAGAGACTTGTCTCGTCGAAGGGTAGTGAGGAGCCGGCGGGCGGCCGGTCAGTGCGTGATGCCGATCCGGTCGTGGAGGCGGCGCAGCGGCGCCGGGGCCCACCAGTTCCACCTCCCGAGGACGGTCAGCGTCGCGGGGACGAGGAGCATCCGCACGAGCGTCGCGTCGACGAGCACGGTGACCGCCAGCGCGAAGCCCACCTGCTTGATGACCATGAGCTCCCCGGCGACAAAGCCGAGGAACACGAGCGTGATGATGAGCGCGGCGGAGGTGATGATCCGCCCCGAGCGCTGCAGCCCGTGCTCGACGGCGGCGTCGTTGTCGTGGCCGGCGTCCCAGTACTCCTTGATGCGCGCGAGGAGGAACACCTCGTAGTCCATCGCCAGCCCGAAGCCGAAGGCGACGACGACCACGACGACGTAGGTCTCCAGCCCGCCGATCGGCGTGAAGCCGAGCAGGCCCGACAGGTGGCCCTCCTGGAAGACCCACGTCGTCACCCCCAGCGCCGCGGCGAGGCCGAGCGCGTCGACGAGGACGGCCTTGACCGGGATGAGGACCGAGCCGGTCATGAGGAAGAGGAGGACGACGACGGCGAGCAGGACGAGCCCGCCGGCGAGCGGCAGGCCGTCGGCGACCGCCGCCATGAAGTCGACCTGGTTGGCGGCCTGGCCCACGACCCACGTGGGGAACCCGGGGTCGAGGTCGCGGATCGCGTGGACGACGTCGGTCGCCACCTTCCCGCCCGCGTCGCCGGACGCGATGTCGACGCCGAGGACGACGTGCTCACCGGACTCCGTGGGCGTCGGCTCGGCCACGTCGGTGACGTCGGGGAGCGCGGCGACCTCCTGCGCCCAGATCTGCGCCGTCGCGACGTCGGTGTCGGCGACGACGAGGACGGGCGGGGTGGTCGCGGCCGGGTAGTCCTCGCCGAGGACGGTGATGAACTCCCGCTGGTCCGAGCTCGCCGGGATGAGGTCGGTCGTCGAGTTGCGCAGCTGCAGCCCGAGCACCGGGGAGGCCAGCAGCCCGAGCACGGCGACGACGCCGGCGATGACGAGCCACGGGCGCCGGTGGACGCCGCGCGCGAGCCCTGAGAAGACCCCGTCCTCCGGGGCGACGTCACCGAGGCGCTCGAGCACCCGGTGGACCGCCGGCACGCGGGAGAGCACGGAGGGCCGCTGGAGCCGTCCCCCGAGCAGGACGAGCAGGGCGGGCACGAGCGTGAGCGCCGTGGCCAGGGCGATGACGACGACGGACACGCCGGCCGCGCCGAGCGAGCGGAGGATGTCGGGGGACAGGAGCATGAGGGCGCTGATTGCGACCGCGACCGTCACCGCCGAGAAGGTGACGGTGCGCCCGGCGGTCCGGACCGTGCGCCGCACCGCCTCCTCGACGGCGGCCCGCCCGTGGGCCCGGCGCCTGCGACGGCGCAGCGGCAGGCCGGTGCTCGCGGTCGAGGCGACGACGTCGGCGATCTCCTCCCGGTAGCGGGAGACGATGAGCAGCCCGTAGTCGATCGACAGGCCCAGCCCGAGCACCGTGACGACGTTGACGACGACGGCGTCGAGCTCGATGACCTGGGCGAAGCCGAGGAGTGCGCCGAGCCCGCCGGCGATGGAGGCGAGGGCGCCGACGAGCGGCATGCTCGCGGCGAGGAAGCCCCCGAAGACGACGACCATGACGAGGAGGGACAGCGGCAGCGCGATGGCCTCCCCGCGGGCGAGGTCGGCCTCCACCCGGTCGGTGACGGCCGAGACGACTCGCTCGGTGCTCGAGACGATCCCGCTCACGTCGGGCGCGGCGTCGGAGAGCTCGGCGGGCACCTCCTCGAGCCGGCCCTCCACGGCGCGGCGGGCGTCCCCGCCGTCGTCGAGCCCGGGCTCGAGCTCCGCGATGAGGAGGAACCCGTCGCCGGAGGTGGAGACAAGGGAGGCGACGAGCGGGTCCTGCGGCCCCTCGGGCGCGAGGAAGGGGTCGATGACCCCGGTGACGCCGTCGAGGGCCTCGACCTCCTGGCGGACCTGGATGAGCGCGGCGGCGAGGTCGGCGGCGACGTCCGGGTCCTCGAGGTCGGTGCCCTGGACGAGCAGGGTCACCTCCTCCCCGCCCTCGGACGAGGACGCGAGGATGTCGCGGCCCTCCTGGCTCTCGGCCCCGGGCACGCGGGGCTCCCCGGAGTGGAGGCTCGGGAACAGGCCGTCGCCGACCGCCCCGAGGGCGAGGGCGAGGCAGGACACGACGAGGACCGCCCACACGGCGAGCGTCGTCCGGGGGCGACGGATGACGCCGCGGGCAAGTGCATCGAACACGGCGGTCAGTCTCTCACCGTGGACGCCGTCACAGCGGCCGGTGGGCGCTCGTCCCGTGACGGTCCGGTGCCGTAGCGTCGGAGTCGTGGCGACGACTCCCGAACCCGACACCGCTTCCCACGGCCCGCCGCGCGCAGCGGGCCACGTCCGTCGCGAGTCGATCCTGCGTGAACGGGCGCGCCGGGTGGTGGCCGGCAGCGGCCCGCCCACGCTCGCCCTGTCCACGCGCCGCCGGCAGTCCGACCTTGCCGCGGAGACCGAGCGCTCGGTCCTCGACCTCGTCCTGCGCGTGGGGGAGGCGATGATCGCGACGGGCGCGCCCGTCGCCGACGTCACCGCCGCGCTGCTGCGGCTCGCGGCCGCCTACGGCGTCACCAACTGCCACGTCGACATCACCTTCATCTCGATCTCGGCGTCCATCGACCGTGACGACGACCCCATCACCAAGATGCGGGTCATCAACGTCCGCACCTCGGACTACAGCCGCCTCGCCGACCTCTTCGCCATGGTCGAGGCCGCGGCCGCCGGGCGGCTGCCGCTGGAGCGCGCCCACACGCGCCTGGAGGAGGTCCTCGACTCCCCGCACCCCTACCGCCGCTGGGTCGTCACCCTCGCGCTGGGCGTCATGGCGGCGGGCGTCGCCGGGCTGCTCGGTGGTGGGTGGCAGGTGGCCATCGTCGCTGCCGGCACGACCGCCCTCATCGACCGCGTGCTGCGCGTCCTGCGCCGCTGGGGCCTGCCCTACCTCTTCCAGCAGGCCGTGGGCGCCGGGATCGCGACGCTCGTGGCGATCGCGCTGCTCTGGGGCCAGGACACCTTCGGCTGGGACCGGGCGGTGCTGCCACCGTCGCTCGTCGTCGCCTCGGGGATGGTCGTCCTCCTCGCCGGGATGCAGCTCGTCGGCGCCGCCGAGGACGCGATCTCCGGCTACCCGCTCACCGCGGCGGCGAAGTCCTTCGAGGTGGCGCTCTACACGGTGGGGCTCGTCGTCGGGATCGGTTTCGTCCTCGACCTCGGACGGCGGCTGGGGGTGCCGCTGTACATCGGTGACGTCTTCGGCAACGCGCCGCCGGGCCTGGTCCAGATCCTCTGCGGCGGGGTCATCGCGGGGTCCTGGGCGGTGGCGTCCTACACGCGGGCCTCGAACATCTGGCTCATCTCGCTCGTCGGCGCGGTCGCGGCGGGGGTCTACTACGCCGTCGACGCCCTCTGGCTCGGGCCGGCCGGTGCCGCCTTCTTCGCCGCGCTGCTCGTCGGCCTGCTGGCCGGGGTCATCGGGGACCGCGGGCGACTGCCCAGCCTCGTTGTCTCGGTGTGCGGAGTCACGCCGATGCTGCCGGGCCTGTCGATCTACGCCGCGATGTTCGACTTCATCGAGGGCGGCGACGTCATCGGCGGCGGGCAGCTGGCGATCCGTGCGCTGTCGGTCGGCCTCGCGCTGGCTGCCGGCGTCACGCTGGGGGAGTTCCTCGCCTCCCCGCTGCGCTCGGAGATGGACCGGTGGGAACGCCGCGTCCGCAGCCGCGCCCGCGGCGCCCGCATCTGACCCTCGCGCCCCCTGCCTCGCCCACAGCCGCATCCCGCCCGGCCGGCGGTCCGTCCGCCGTCCCTCCCCTCGCCGACAGCTGACTTGTTACCGACAGCCGACTGACCGCCGACAGCCGAGCTGTCGCCGTCGTCCCCTCCTGACGACGCGACGTAGGCTCCGACCGTGGATCTCTTCGACTCCGTGGGCGCCGACGACGCCGGCACCCCCGCCGCCCGTCCGGACGCGCCGCTCGCCGTGCGAATGCGTCCCGCCTCCCTGTCCGAGGTCGTCGGCCAGGAGCACCTCCTCAAGCCCGGGGCGCCACTGCGGCGGCTTGTGGAGCCCGGCGGCAGCTCGCGCGCGTCCTCGGTCATCCTCTGGGGACCGCCCGGCACCGGGAAGACGACGCTGGCCTACCTCGTCGCCCACGCCTCCGGCCGCCGCTTCATCGAGCTGTCCGCCGTGACCGCCGGCGTCAAGGACGTCCGTCAGGTCGTCGAGGACGCCCGTCGGCGGCTCGTGAGCACCGGCGGGGAGACCGTCCTGTTCATCGACGAGGTCCACCGCTTCTCCAAGACCCAGCAGGACGCGCTCCTGCCGTCGGTCGAGAACGGCTGGGTCACCCTGGTCGCGGCGACAACGGAGAACCCGAGCTTCTCCGTCATCTCCCCGCTCCTGTCCCGGTCACTGCTCCTCACCCTCCAGCCGCTGGAGGAGCAGGACATTCGCGCGCTCGTCGCGCGGGCGCTGGAGGACGAGCGTGGCCTGGCGGGCCGCTACGAGCTCGCCGACGATGCGCTCAACCACCTCGTCCGCCTCGCCGGCGCCGATGCCCGCAAGGCGCTCACCATCCTCGAGGCCGCAGCCGGCGCCGCTGACGACGCCGACACGATCGACCTGCCGACCATGGAGCGGGCCATCGACGTCGCGGCAGTGCGCTACGACCGCGACGGCGACCAGCACTACGACGTCACCAGCGCCTTCATCAAGTCGATGCGGGGCTCCGACGTCGATGCCGCGCTCCACTACCTCGCCCGGATGATCGTCGCGGGGGAGGACCCGCGCTTCATCGCCCGCCGCATCGTCATCGCGGCCGCTGAGGAGGTCGGCATGGCCGACCCGACGGCGCTCCACACCGCCGTCGCCGCCGCGGACGCCGTCGCCTTCATCGGGATGCCCGAGGGTGCGCTCGTCCTGGCCCAAGCGGTGGTCCACATCGCGACGGCGCCCAAGTCCAACGCGTCCTACCGCGCGATCGGTGAGGCGATGGCCGACGTCCGCGCCGGCAAGGCCGGGCCTGTGCCGGCGCACCTGCGTGACTCGCACTACGCGGGGGCGAAGAAGCTCGGCCACGGCACCGAGTACGTCTACGCCCACGACGTCCCCCACGCCATCGCCTCCCAGCAGTACCTGCCGGACGAGCTCGTCGGGCGCCGCTACTACGAGCCCCGCCCGCGTGGCCTGGAGCGGGACATCGCCACCCGCCTCGAGCGCATCCGCGACATCCTCGGCAACGGCTGACCGACCCCGACGGCGGTACCCCAGCCGACCCGCCCCGTTCCTGCGCGCCGCCAGCTGACGTGTTCCTCCGTAACAACTCAGCTCTCGACGAGGGGGGTGGTGCGGATCTCGACGCGGGAGGACGTGCGGACCCCGACGGCGGTACCCCGCCCCGTTCCGTCGCGCCGACAGCTGACTTGTTCCTCCGTCACAACTCAGCTCTCGACGCGAGGGGGGTGAGAGGCGGAGGTCACAGGAGGGGTCGGCTGGGCGTGGAGAGGCGCTGGTAGTCTTGTCCGGTTGCCTTCGGGCAGCCACCTGGGGTCCCAGCCTTCAATGGTCGGCCCCGCGCGAGGGGAGTCCTCCCGCTCGCGTGACGTCACAACGACAGGAAGTACACGCATGAGCAAGAACAACCAGGCACGGTCGCGCCGCCAGGTGCGCCTGTCCCGCGCCCTCGGCATCGCGCTGACCCCCAAGGCGGTCAAGCACTTCGAGAAGCGCCCCTACCCCCCCGGTGAGCACGGCCGCGCCCGTCGTCGGACCGAGTCCGACTACGCCGTCCGTCTCAAGGAGAAGCAGCGTCTGCGCGCGCAGTACGGCCTGCGCGAGGCCCAGATGACGCGCGTCTTCGAGGAGGCCCGCAAGGAGTCCGGCCTGACCGGTGAGTCGCTGGTCGAGCTGCTCGAGATGCGTCTGGACGCCCTCGTGCTCCGCGCCGGCTTCGCCCGCACGATCGCCCAGGCCCGCCAGGCCGTCGTGCACCGCCACATCCTCGTGGACGGCAAGCTCGTCGACCGCCCCTCCTTCCGCGTGAAGCCGGGCCAGGTCATCCAGGTCAAGCCGAAGAGCCAGACCATGACGCCCTTCCAGATCGCCGCCGCCGGTGCGCACCGCGACGTCCTGCCGGACGTCCCGGGCTACCTCGACGTCGCGCTGGAGAAGCTCCGGGTGCAGCTCGTCCGTCGCCCCAAGCGCGACGAGGTCCCCGTGACCTGCGACGTGCAGCTGGTCGTCGAGTACTACTCGCGCTGACCCACACCGCTCGACACTGCGCCCCGGGCGCCGGCCACGCCGGTACCCGGGGCGCGGACATTTCCGGGTAGCCTTCCCGCAGCACCCGCCAGACCAAGGAGCCTGCAGATGAACATCGGCGACATCGCCGGGATCGTGGCAGCCATCGCGTTCCTCGCGCTCGTGGCTTTCCTCGCCGTCCCCCTCCTCAAGGTCGGCAAGGTGCTCGACGCCGCGACCGACTCGGTCCGCGAGATCACCGCCCACACCCTGCCCGTCGTCGACGAGGCCGCCGCCACCATCGCGGCGAGCAACGCCCAGCTGGCCAAGGTCGACGCCGTCACCACGGCCGCGACCGAGGTCTCCCAGAACGTCTCGGCCCTCACGACGCTCGTCTCCGCCACCGTCGGCGGCCCGCTCATCAAGGTGGCCGCCTTCTCGTACGCCGTGCGGCGGGCCTTCCGGCGGGGCGCCTGATGCGTCGCACCGCCGTCGTCGGCCTCACGGTCCTCGCCGTCGTCGCGCTCTCCACCCCGGCCGTGCGCCGCGGTCTGGGCGCCCGGCTCGAGTCCGTCGCCGACGGCGTCCGGGCACGCGTGGCCGGCTTCCGCACCGACTACGCCGACCGTGAGGCCGAGCTGCGCGAGCGCCTGCTGCCCGACGACGCCGTCGTCGAGGCCGCGGCCCGCGCCCGCGACGACCGCCCCTGACACTCCGTCCCTCCCGACCCTTCCCCCGAGGTCCCATTGCGCACCGCCGAGATCCGCTCCCGCTGGCTCGAGTACTTCGCCAAGCACGACCACCACATCGCGCCGAGCGTGCCGCTCGTGTCGCCGGACCCGTCGATCCTCTTCACGATCGCCGGCATGGTGCCCTTCATCCCCTACATCGTCGGGACGCAGGAGGCGCCGTGGCCGCGTGTCGCCTCGGTCCAGAAGTGCCTGCGCACCAACGACATCGAGAACGTCGGGCGCACGACGCGCCACGGCACGTTCTTCCAGATGAACGGCAACTTCTCCTTCGGTGACTACTTCAAGGAGGGGGCGATCGGTTTCGCCTGGGACCTCCTCACCTCCTCCCAGGCCGACGGCGGCTACGGGCTGGACGGCGACCGCCTCTGGGTGACCACGTGGGACCAGGACACCGAGGCCCACGCCGCGCTCCAGCAGATCGGCGTGGACGAGCGGCACATCGTGCGCCTGCCCCGCGAGGAGAACTTCTGGGACACCGGCCAGCCCGGCCCGGCCGGCCCCTGCGCGGAGTTCCACTACGACCGCGGCCCGGAGTTCGGCCCCGAGGCCGAGGGCGGCACGGTCGACCCCGGCGGTGACCGCTACCTCGAGATCTGGAACCTCGTCTTCGACCAGTTCCTCCGCGGCGAGGGCACCGGCAAGAACTACCCGCTGATCCGCGAGCTCGAGCAGAAGAGCATCGACACCGGTGCCGGCCTCGAGCGCATCGCCTACCTGCTCCAGGGCAAGGCGAACATGTACGAGACCGACGAGGTCTTCCCGCTCATCGCCACGACCCAGGAGCTCACCGGCCGCCGCTACGGCGCCGACGACGAGGACGACGTGCGGATGCGCATCGTCGCCGACCACGTCCGCTCGGCCCTCATGCTCATCGGCGACGGCGTGCGTCCGGGCAACGACGGCCGCGGCTACGTGCTGCGCCGCCTCATCCGCCGCGCGGTGCGCTCCGTGCGGCTCCTCGGCGTCGACGAGCCGGTCCTGCCCGAGCTGCTGCCCGTCGTCAAGGACGCGATGGCACCGTCCTACCCCGAGCTCGAGCGCGACTTCGCGAGCATCAGCGACGTCGCCTACGGCGAGGAGGAGGCCTTCCGCCGCACCCTCGTCTCGGGCACGACGATCCTCGACACCGCGGTGAGCCGCGCCAAGGCCGCCGCCGGTGGCGCCGGCCGCCCGCAGCTGCCCGGCACCGACGCCTTCGCGCTCCACGACACCTACGGCTTCCCCATCGACCTCACCCTCGAGATGGCCGCCGAGCAGGGTGTCACCGTCGACGAGCAGGGCTTCCGGGACCTCATGGCCGAGCAGCGCGAGCGCGCCCGCGCGGACGCGCTGGCCAAGAAGTCCGGCCACGTGGACCCGGCCCACTACCGCGAGCTCCAGGACCGCCTGGGCGGCAGCACGCTCTTCCTCGGCTACACCGACACGACCGCGGAGGCCCGGCTCGTCGGCCTCCTCGTCGACGGCCACCCCGTGCCCACCGCGACGGCGCCCGCCGACGTCGAGGTCGTCCTCGACCGCACGCCCTTCTACGCCGAGGCCGGCGGCCAGCTCGCCGACCAGGGCACCATCCGCCTCCAGGGCGGCGGGATCGTCACGGTCGACGACGTCCAGGCGCCGGTCAAGGGCCTCGTCGTCCACCGCGGCCGCCTCACCGAGGGCACCGTCACGCTGGACGAGACGGGTGTCGCGAGCATCGACACCGCGCGCCGCACCGCGATCGCCCGTGCCCACTCGGCCACCCACATGGTCCACAAGGCGCTCCACGAGTCGCTCGGCGAGCAGGCCACCCAGGCCGGCTCGGAGAACGCCCCCTCGCGCCTGCGCCTCGACTTCCGGCACGGCGCCCAGGTGCCCGCCACCGTCATCGGCGAGATCGAGGAGCGCGTCAACAGCCAGCTCGCCGAGGACCTCGAGGTCACCGACGAGGTCATGGACATCGAGGACGCCAAGGCGTCCGGCGCGATGGCCCTCTTCGGGGAGAAGTACGGCTCGCGCGTGCGCGTCGTGTCCATCGGCGGGGACTGGTCCAAGGAGCTGTGCGCGGGCACCCACGTGCCGCGCACCGGCAACATCGGCCGCGTGACGCTGCTCGGGGAGTCCTCCATCGGCTCCGGTGTCCGCCGCGTCGACGCCCTCGTCGGGGCAGGCGCCTACGGCTACCAGGCCCGCGAGCACGCGCTCGTCGGCCAGGTCACCAGCCTGCTCGGCGGCCGCCCCGAGGAGCTGCCCGAGCGCGTGTCCTCCCTCATGAGCCGCCTCAAGGCCGCCGAGAAGGAGCTCGCCGCCGTCCGGCGCCAGCAGCTCCTCGCCGGCGCCGGCACGCTGGCCGACTCCGCGCAGGACGTCGACGGCACGCTCGTCGTCGTCCACGACGCGGGTGAGGTCGCCGGGGGAGACGACCTGCGCACCCTGGTCCTCGACGTCCGGGGACGGCTCGGGGACGCCCGTCCCGCCGTCGTCGCCGTCGCGGGCACGAGCAACGGCCGCCCGGCCGTCGTCATCGCCACGAACGCCGCGGCACGCGAGGCGGGCCTGCGGGCCGGCCAGCTCGTGCGCGGCGCCGCCGGCCGCCTCGGCGGTGGCGGCGGAGGCAAGGACGACGTCGCGCAGGGCGGCGGCACCGACCCGGCAGCCGTCCCGTCCGCTCTCGACGGCGTGCTGGACGACGTGCGGGGCGTGGTCGCTCGATGACCGATCAGGCCTCGGCCTTCGTCCGCGGCGTCCGCGTGGGCGTCGACGTCGGTGCGGTGCGGGTCGGACTGGCCCGCAGCGACGCCGACGGGCTGCTCGCCACCCCGGTCGAGACCGTGACCGGTGAGCGCCCCGCCCAGCTGCGGCGCGTCGCCGACATCGTCCGTGACCTGGGGGCCACGGGCGTCGTCGTCGGCCTACCCCGGCAGCTGTCCGGCGCCGAAGGGCATGCTGCCGCGCTGGCGCGGGAGTACGCTGAGGAGCTGGCGCGAGCGTGCGACCCCGTGCCCGTCAGGCTCGTCGACGAGCGGCTGACGACCGTCAGTGCCCACCAGGCGCTGCACCGGTCGGGCCGACCGGGGCGACGCCACCGGGCGGTGGTCGACCAGGTCGCCGCCGTCATGATCCTCCAGGCAGCCCTGGACCAGGAGCGCCGGACAGGTCAGCCGGCGGGGGAGCTCGTCGACCACGGAATGGAGGCAGAGGCGTGAGCGACCTCTTCGACCAGGCCCTGCTGGCCGATGAGCCCGAGCCCCGCTCGTCCGTCGAGCGGCGTTCCGCCCGACGCGACCGCGCCGAGCGCAAGCGTCGCCGTCGTCGGCGTACCGCCGTCGCCGTCGTGCTCAGCCTGCTCCTCGTCGGCGCTCTCGGGTTCGGCGCGTTCCTCGCCGTCCGCACGCTCCTCGACCGCCCGGACACCCCCACCGCGGAGGACTTCCCCGGCCCGGGCTCGGGCAGCGTGCCCGTCGTCATCGAGGAGGGCGCCACCGGCGCCGCGATGGGCAGCACGCTCGTCGAGGCCGGCGTCGTCGCCTCCGAGCAGGCCTTCGTCCAGGCCTTCAGCGCCAACCCGGACGCCGCGCAGATCCAGCCCGGCACCTACGAGCTCATGGAGCAGATGCGGGCCGAGGACGCCGTCAACGCCCTGCTCAACCCCGCGAACAAGTCCGAGCTGCGCATCACCGTGCCCGAGGGCTGGCGCGCCGAGCAGATCTACGAACGTATCGCCAGCGTCGCCCAGATCCCGCTCGAGGAGGTCGAGGCCGCCGCCGCGGACCGCGAGGCCATCGGCCTGCCCGAGCAGGCCGCGGAGAACCCCGAGGGCTGGTTCGCCGCCGCGACCTACACCCTGGAGCCGGACGCTGACGCGACCGCCATCCTCGCCGCGATGGTCGCCCAGACGACGAGCACCTTCGAGTCCCTCGACGTGCCCGCCGACGAGCAGCACGACGTCCTCACCCGCGCCTCGATCATCGAGCACGAGGTGAACCGTGAGGAGGACCGGGGGAAGGTCGCGCGGGTCCTGGAGAACCGTCTGCAGAACTGCAGCGACGACGGCCTCATCGGCATGGACTCGACGATCAACTACGGACTGGGACGCTCCGGCGGTGTGCCCGAGCGCTCCGAGCTGGACAACGCGGAGAACCCGTACAACACCCGGATCCACCCCGGCCTGCCGCCCACGCCGATCGGCGCCCCTGGCGTCGCGGCCATCGAGGCCGTCCTCGACCCGCCCGAGGGGGACTGGTGCTACTTCGTCACCGTCAACCTCGACACCGGCGAGACGCGCTTCACCGGGGACTACTCCGAGCACCTGCAGAACCAGGAGCTCTTCCGCGAGTGGCTGGCGACCAACCCCACCGACGACGAGGGCTGAGCGTGAGCGGCGGTGAGCCGGGCGGCCCCGTGCTGCCCACCTACGACGTGCACCCGGCCGGCGCGCTGCCGGGCGGGGCGCGGCGGGCCGCCGTCCTCGGCAAGCCCGTCGGCCACTCCCTCTCACCCGTCCTCCACGGCGCCGCCTACGCGGCCCTGGGGCTCGAGTGGGTCTACGGGCTCGCGGAGGTCGACGCCGACGAGCTGGGCGCCGTCGTCGCCTCCCTCGACGGCGAGTGGGCGGGCCTGTCGCTCACCATGCCCCTCAAGCACGTCGCCCTCGAGGTGGCCGACGTCGTCGACCCGCTCGCCGAGGTCGTCGGCGCGGTCAACACCCTCATCGTCCAGCCCGGCCCCGGGCGCGGGCTCGTCGTCGGCGCCAACACCGACGTCCACGGCGTCGTCGCCGCCCTGCGCGAGGCGTCCGGCCGGGAGGGCTGGCGCCCGAGCGGCGCCGTCGTGCTCGGGGGAGGGGCCACCGCCGCGTCGACCCTCGCCGCCCTCGCCGAGCTCGGCATCACCGATTCCCTCGTCCTCGTCCGCAACCCGGCCCGGGCCGGTGCGCTGCAGCGCGCGGCCCACCGGATGGGCGTCCACGTCACGCTGCGCCGCTGGTCCACGGTGGAGCAGGCCGCCGACGCCGTGACCTCCGCCGACGTCACCGTCTCCACCCTGCCCGCGGGCGCGGGGGACGAGCTCGGGGACCACCTCGCCACCGTGGGCGGCACGAGCGGGCGCGTCCTCCTCGACGTCGCCTACGACCCCTGGCCCAGCCGTCTGGCCGCCGGCTTCACCGCCGGGGGCGGCACCGTCGCGCCGGGCTGGGCGATGCTCCTCCACCAGGCCGCCGAGCAGGTGCGCCTCATGACCGGACGCCCGGCCCCGCTCGAGGCGATGCGGACGGCGCTCACCCACGCCCTCGCCCGCCGTGGCGGCTGAGCCGGCCGCCACCGCACGCTGGTGGCAGGCCCCGGGCGTCCTGGCCGGGGCCTGTGCCGTCGCCGTCGCGCTCACGCTGCTCCTCCACGGGTGGCGCGCCGACCTGCCGGCCGCGCTCCTCCTCGCCGTCGCCGGCGTGCTCCTCGCCGCCGAGGACCTCGCCAGCCACCGCCTGCCGAACGCGGTCCTCGCGCCGACCGCCGTCGCACTCACGCTGCTGCTCCTCGTCGCCGCGCTCGTCACCGGGGCATGGGACGCGCTGCTGCACGCGGTCCTCGCGGCCGCGGCCAGCGGCCTGGGCTACCTCCTGCTGGCGCTGCTGCGCCCGGCGGGCCTGGGGATGGGCGACGTCAAGCTCGGGGCGCTGCTCGGGGCCTGGCTCGGGTGGCTGGGCTGGGGCGCCGTCGTGCTCGGGGTGCTCGCCGGCTTCGTCCTCGGCGGGCTGGCGGGGCTCGTCCTCATCGTCGCCGGGCGCGCCACGCGCACGACGGCGATCGCCTTCGGTCCGTGGATGCTCCTCGGGGCCGCCGTGGCCGGTGCCGTCACCGTGCGCCTGGGGCCCGTGCTCGGGCTGTGAGCGCGCCGCCTGACGGACGCCAGCCGGGCGTGTCGGCGGGGCGTGGCAGGATGCCAGCATGCGTTGGTTGACAGCAGGGGAGTCCCACGGCGAGGCCCTCGTCGGTGTGGTCGAGGGCGTGCCGGCGGGCGTGGCGATCACCACCGAGGAGCTGCGCGCGGTGCTCGCCCGGCGCCGGCTCGGCTACGGCCGCGGCGCCCGGATGAAGTTCGAGCAGGACGAGGTCCGGGTCCTGGGCGGGGTCCGGCACGGCCGCACGATGGGCGGGCCCGTCGCCATCGAGATCGGCAACTCCGAGTGGCCCAAGTGGCAGACCGTGATGTCGGCCGACCCCGTCGACCCCAGCCTCCTCGAGGTGGACGCCGGCACCGGTGACCAGCGCGAGATCGCCCGCAACCGGCCCCTCACCCGTCCCAGGCCCGGCCACGCGGACCTCGTCGGCATGACGAAGTACGCCCTGGACGACGCCCGTCCGGTCCTCGAGCGCGCCAGCGCCCGCGAGACCGCCACGCGCGTGGCCCTCGGTGCCCTCGCCGCCGCCGTGCTCGAGCAGGTCGCCGGCGTGCGGCTCGTCTCCCACGTCGTCGCCGTCGGTCCCGTCGACGTCCCCGACGACGCCCCCGTTCCCGGTCCCGACGACGTCGCCGCCCTCGACGCCGACCCGATCCGCTGCTTCCACCCCGCCACCTCGGCCGCGATGGTCGAGGAGATCGACGCGTGCCGCAAGGACGGCGACACCCTCGGCGGGGTCGTCGAGGTGCTCGCCTACGGCTTGCCGCCCGGCCTGGGCTCCTTCGTCCACGGCGACCGCAAGCTCGACTCACGTCTCGCGGGGGCCGTCATGGGCATCCAGGCGATCAAGGGCGTCGAGGTCGGTGACGGCTTCCGCACCGCCCGCCGCCGCGGCTCCGTCGCCCACGACGAGATCGTCCGCGAGGCCGACGGCGTGCACCGCACGACCAACCGCGCCGGCGGCGTCGAGGGCGGCATGAGCAACGGCGAGGTGCTGCGCGTGCGCGCCGCGCTCAAGCCCATCTCCACCGTGCCCCGCGCCCTGCGGACCATCGACGTGTCCACCGGTGAGGCCGCGACGGCCATCCACCAGCGCTCGGACGTCTGCGCGGTGGCCCCGGCCGCCGTCGTCGCCGAGGCGATGGTGGCCCTCGTCCTCGCCGAGGCGCTGCTGGAGAAGACCGGCGGCGACTCCGTCGCCGAGTGCGCCCGCAACCTCACCGCCTACCTCGAGTCGATCCCGGAGGGCATGCGATGAGCCGGCCCACCTCCCGCGCTCGCGTCGTCCTCGTGGGCCCGCCCGGAGCGGGCAAGTCCACGGTCGGCCAGGTCCTCGCGCGGCTGCTCGGCGTTCAGCTCCTCGACACCGACGACGCCGTCGAGCGCCGCGAGGGCCGCACCATCAGCGACATCTTCATCGACGACGGCGAGCCGCACTTCCGCGCGCTCGAGCACGCCGAGGTGCTGCGGGCGCTGGCCGAGCACGACGGCGTCGTGGCGCTGGGCGGGGGAGCGGTCGAGCACCCCGACACCCGCGCCGCCCTGCTCTCCGTGCCCGTCGTCTACCTCGCGGTCTCCATGGCCAAGGCGCTGCCGCGCGTCGGCCTGTCCGGCGCGCGGCCGCTGCTCGTCGAGAGCCCCCGCGCCCGGTGGAAGGCCCTCATGGACTCCCGCCGCTCGCTGTACCAGGAGGTCGCCGGCCTCGTCGTCGACACCGACACCGAGCCCGTCGAGCGGCTCGCCACCCTCGTCGCCGAGGCGCTCGAGCGCGGCGACCTGCGCCCGCGGAGCGAGGCGTGACCGAGGCGCGCGTTCCCGTCCGGGCCGAGCACGACTACGAGGTCGTCATCGGCCGCGGCCTGGACCGCGAGGTGGCCGCCGCCGTGGGCGACGAGCCGCGGCGCGTGCTCCTCGTCCACCAGGCCCCGCTCGCCGAGCGGGCGGGGCGCCTTGTCGCCGCCCTCGAGTCCGCGGGGCACGAGGTGCACCCCGCCCTCGTGCCGGACGGTGAGCAGGCCAAGACGGCCGCCGTCCTCACCGAGGTGTGGTCACGTCTGGGCCGGGCCGCCTTCACCCGTCAGGACCTCGTCGTGGGGCTGGGCGGGGGAGCGGCCACGGACCTCGCCGGCTTCGTCGCGGCCTCCTGGCTGCGCGGGGTCGCCGTCATCCACGTGCCCACCACGCTCCTCGGCATGGTCGACGCCGCCGTCGGGGGCAAGGCGGCGATCAACACCCCCGAGGGCAAGAACCTCGTCGGTGCCTTCCACTCCCCGCGCGCCGTCGTCTGCGACCTCGACACCCTGGCCACCCTCCCGCCCGAGGACCACGCCGCCGGGCTGGCGGAGGTCGTCAAGGCCGGCTTCATCGCCGACCCCCGCATCCTCGAGCTCGTCGAGGCGGACGCGGGCGCCGCCGCACGTGACGCGGGCTCCGACGTGCTGGCCGAGCTCGTGCGCCGCGCGGTCCAGGTCAAGGCGGAGGTCGTCTCGGAGGACCTCCGCGAGGCCGGGCGCCGTGAGTTCCTCAACTACGGGCACACCCTGGCCCACGCCATCGAGCTGAGCGAGGACTTCCGCTGGCGCCACGGGGACGCCGTGGCCGTCGGCATGGTCTTCGCCGCCGAGCTCGGCCGGGCCGCCGGACGGCTGCCCGACGCCGACGTCGCCCGGCACCGGGACGTGCTGCGCTCCCTCGGCCTGCCGACGACCTACCGCCAGGACCGCTGGCCCGAGCTCCTCGAGGCCATGGGCCGCGACAAGAAGACCCGTGGTGCCACCCTCCGCTTCGTCGTCCTCGACGGCATCGGCCGCCCCGGCCGCCTCGAGGGACCGGACCCCGCCCTGCTCGAGGGCGCCTACGCCGCCCTGGCGTCGTGAAAGGCTAAGCCCTTGATCTGGTCGCATCAAGCGTCTAGCCTTGAGTCATGTTCGTCATGACCGCCGACCAGAAGGCCAGCCGCAGCCGCGGGGACGCCGTGCCCGGCCTCCTCGACGCCGTCGCCGAGTGGCGTGGCCGGCAGCCGGCCGACCCCTTCGTCCTGCCGGTCGAGCGGACCGTGGGCGACGAGGTGCAGGGGGTGCTCGCCGACCCGCACGCCGTCGTCGGCCTCGTCCTGCTGCTCCAGCGGCTCGGCGGGTGGAGCGTGGGGGTCGGGGCCGGCCCGGTCGTCGAGCCGCTCGCCGAGTCCGCTCCCGCCAGCGCGGGGAAAGCCTTCATCCTCGCCCGCTCCGCCGTCGAGCGGGCCAGGGGCCGCTCCGCGAGCGTGCCGCTCGCCGTCGACGGCGTGGCCACCGGCGCCGCGGAGGAGGCCGAGGCGCTGCTCCAGCTGCTCGCCGCCGTCGTGCGCCGCCGCAGCGAGGCCGGCTGGGAGGTCGTCGACCTCCTCGCCGAGGGCGGCACCCAGCGGGCGGCCGCCGAGCGGCTCGGGATCAGCGCCCAGGCGGTGAGCCAGCGCCTGGACGCCGCCCTGTGGCAGGAGGAGGTGCGGCTGCACCCGCTCGCCGCCCGGCTGCTGACCGCTGCCGAGGGGGTGGCCGCATGAGCTGGGCCGGTGCCGGGATCGTCGTCGCGGCTCTCGTCGTCTCCGTCCTCCTCGGGCGGCTCGTGACGGGTCTGGTGCTGCGCCGCGTGCAGTCCACCCCGCCCGCGAACGGGGTGCTGCGGGGCGGCACCTGGATCGGGATGCTCGAGCGGGCGGCCATCACCGGCGCCGTCCTCGCCGGCTTCCCCGAGGGCGTCGCCGTCGTCCTCGCGGTCAAGGGCCTGGGCCGCTACCCGGAGCTGCGCGAGAGCCACCCCGACAAGGTGAGCCCCGCCGCCGAGCGCTTCATCATCGGCACGCTCATCTCCTACACCTGGGCCGGCGCGTGCGCCGTGCTGGGTCTGTGGGCGCTCGACGCGCTAGGCTGACTGCCGCTCTCTCGAAAGGACAACCTCAGTGGCCACCACGAACGACCTCAAGAACGGCATGGTGCTCGTCATCGACGGGAACCTCTGGTCCGTCGTCGAGTTCCAGCACGTCAAGCCCGGCAAGGGCCCCGCCTTCGTGCGCACCAAGATCAAGAACGTGCTCTCCGGCAAGACCCTCGACAAGACCTTCAACGCCGGCGTCAAGGTCGAGACGGCCACGGTGGACCGCCGCGACATGCAGTACCTGTACCAGGACGGCGAGGACTACGTGTTCATGGACACGTCAACCTACGACCAGATCCTCGTCGGCGCCGACATCGTCGGCGACGCCGCGAACTTCCTCCTCGAGGGGCAGATGGCGACCGTCGCCACCCACGAGGGCCGGGTCCTGTACATCGACCTGCCCGCGTCCGTGGTCCTCCAGATCACCTACACCGAGCCCGGCCTCCAGGGCGACCGCTCCTCCGCCGGCACCAAGCCCGCCACCGTCGAGACCGGCTACGAGATCCAGGTGCCGCTGTTCCTCGAGCAGGGGACCAAGGTCAAGGTCGACACGCGGACCGGGGACTACCTCGGCCGCGTGAACGACTGACATGGCAGCACGCACCAAGGCACGCACGCGCGCCGTCGACGTCCTCTACGAGGCGGACCAGCGCGCGCTGGCCGGCTGGGACATCGAGCTGCGCGAGCTGCTCGCCCAGCGCCTGCAGCACACGGCGGCGCAGACCGCGCTGCCGCAGTACTCGGTGGAGATCGTCGAGGGTGTGGCGGACCACGCCACCGAGATCGACGAGCTCATCACCACCTACGCCCAGGAGTGGACGCTCCCGCGGATGCCCGCCGTCGACCGGGCCATCCTGCGCCTGGGCGTGTGGGAGCTGATGTTCAACGACGACGTGCCGGGTGCTGTCGCCGTCGACGAGGCCGTGGCCCTGGCCACCAAGCTGTCGACGGACGACTCCCCACGATTCGTCAACGGCCTCCTCGGCCGCATCCTCCAGCTGGAGGCCGGCGGCCGCTGAACCGCCCCACCGACGAGCCGGGTCCCCACAGGGGGCCCGGCTCTCGTCGTCCCGCGACGTCCCATGCCGCCGAGTCCTGTCGACCGAGGGGCTTCCCGCCGGCGCGCGAGGAGTCCAGAATGCAAGACATCTGGCGTGTTGAGGCTCGATGGTATTCACCAGGGGGTCACCGGGGAGTAAAGTTTCCGCTCGGCTGGGTCAACGGCGTCCCACTTCTGGTCAAGACAGTCACGAAGTAAGGGGAATGCACCATGGGCCCGATCCACGGAACCACGCCGCAGCCGGGGGCGCCGCCGCGCCAGGGTCTCTACGACCCCGCGTACGAGCACGACGCCTGCGGCGTCGCCTTCGTCGCCACGCTCCGTGGGACCCCGGGCCGCGACATCGTCGACGCGGCCCTCACGGCCCTCGCCAACCTCGACCACCGCGGGGCCGTGGGCGCCGAGCAGGACACCGGCGACGGCGCCGGCATCCTCCTCCAGGTGCCCGACGCCTTCCTCCGCGCCGAGCTGCCCTTCGCGCTCCCGGAGCCCGGCCACTACGCCGTCGGCCTGGCCTTCCTCCCCGGCGGCAACGGCGCGTCGACCGAGCGTGCCGCCGCCGTGGCCACCGTCGAGCGCATCGCCGCCGAGGAGGGCCTGCGGGTCCTCGGCTGGCGCGAGGTGCCCGTCGTCGAGCACCTCGTCGGCCAGATGGCCCGCTCGACGATGCCGGCCTTCCGCCACCTCGTCGTCGCCGACGCGGACGGCGAGCGCTCCGGCGTCGCGCTGGACCGCCTCACCTACCGGCTGCGCAAGCGCGCCGAGCACGAGCTCGGCGTCTACTTCGCCTCCCTGTCCTCCCGCACGCTCGTCTACAAGGGCATGCTCACCACCGAGCAGCTCGCGAGCTTCTTCCCCGACCTCGGCGACCCGCGCCTCGTCAGCACCCTGGCGCTCGTCCACTCCCGCTTCTCGACGAACACCTTCCCGTCGTGGCCGCTCGCGCAGCCCTTCCGCATGGTGGCGCACAACGGCGAGATCAACACCGTCCGCGGCAACCGGAACTGGATGGGTGCCCGTGAGGGCGTCGCCTCGAGCGAGCTGCTCGGCGACCTCGAGCCGCTGCTGCCCGTCTGCCCGCCCGGTGCGAGCGACTCCGCGTCCTTCGACGAGGTGCTCGAGCTGCTCCACCTCGGCGGCCGCTCGCTGCCCCACGCGGTCCTCATGATGATCCCCGAGGCCTGGCAGAACCACGCCGAGATGGACGAGGCCCGCCGCGCCTTCTACGAGTACCACTCGACGATCATGGAGCCCTGGGACGGGCCGGCGGCGATGACCTTCACCGACGGCACCCTCATCGGCGCCGTCCTGGACCGCAACGGCCTGCGCCCCGCCCGCTACGTCGTCACCGAGGACGGCCTCGTCGTCCTCGCCTCGGAGTCCGGCGTCCTCGACATCGACCCCGCCACCGTCGTGCGCAAGGGCCGTCTCGAGCCGGGCCGGATGTTCCTCGTCGACACCGCTGCCGGGGAGGTCGTGGACGACGACGCCCTCAAGGACGAGCTCGCCGCCTCCGCCCCCTACGGCGACTGGCTCGCCGAGCACACCCTCCACCTCGCCGACCTGCCCGACCGTGAGCACGTCCTGCACTCCCGGTCCTCCGTGGGGCGCCGCCAGCAGGTCTTCGGCTACAGCGACGAGGAGCTGCGCATCCTCCTCGCGCCCATGGCGCACACCGGCGCGGAGGCGCTCGGCTCGATGGGCACCGACACGCCCCTCGCCGTCCTGTCCACCCGGCCGCGGATGCTCTTCGACTACTTCGCCCAGCAGTTCGCGCAGGTGACGAACCCGCCGCTGGACGCGATTCGCGAGGAGCTCGTCACCTCCCTCGGTGGAGCGATCGGCCCCGAGCCGAACCTCCTCGCTGAGGACCCCGAGCACGCCCGCAAGCTCGTCCTGCCCTTCCCGACGATCGACAACGACCAGCTCGCCAAGGTCGTCAACGTCGGCAGCGCGCGCGCCGGCAAGGGGCTGCGCTCCGTCGTCGTCTCCGGGCTGTACCCGGTGGCCGGCGGGGGAGCCGCGCTCGAGCAGCGGCTGGACGAGATCTTCGCCGAGGTCGACGCCGCGATCGAGGACGGCGCGAGCTTCATCGTCCTGTCCGACCGCCACTCCACGGCCGCTCTCGCCCCGATCCCCTCGCTGCTGCTCACCGCGGCAGTGCACCACCACACGCTGCGCCACCGGACCCGGACCAAGGTGAGCCTCCTCGTCGAGGCGGGGGACGTGCGCGAGGTCCACCACGTGGCCCTCCTCATCGGCTACGGGGCGGCCGCGGTCAACCCCTACCTCGCGATGGAGAGCGCCGAGGAGCTCGTCCACACGGGCGTCGTCACCGGGCTCACCCCCGAGCAGGCCGTCTCCAACGTCATCCGCGCCCTGGGTAAGGGCGTGCTCAAGGTGATGAGCAAGATGGGGATCTCCACGGTCTCCTCCTACCGCGGCGCGCAGGTCTTCGAGTCCCTCGGCCTGTCCCGCGAGCTCGTGGCCCGCTACTTCACCGGCACCCCCGCCCCGCTCGACGGCGTCGGCCTGGACGTCCTCGCGGCGGAGGTCGCCGCCCGCCACGCGACCGCCTACCCGCCGTCGGGCATCTCGCCCGCCTCTCGCCAGCTGCGGACGGGAGGGGAGTACCAGTGGCGCCGCGACGGCGAGCCGCACCTCTTCGACCCGGAGACGGTCTTCCGGCTCCAGCACGCCACGCGCAGCCGCCGCATGGACGTCTTCCGCGACTACACCCGCCGGGTGGACGAGCAGGCCGAGCGTCTCATGACGCTGCGCGGCCTGTTCCGCCTGCGCGAGCGTGCGCCCATCCCGGTGGACGAGGTCGAGCCGATCAGCGAGATCGTCACGCGCTTCTCCACCGGCGCGATGTCCTACGGCTCGATCTCAGCCGAGGCGCACCAGACCCTGGCGATCGCGATGAACTCCCTCGGCGCGAAGTCGAACAGCGGTGAGGGCGGGGAGGACACCGACCGGCTCCACGACCCGCGGCGCCGTTCGGCGATCAAGCAGGTCGCCTCGGGCCGCTTCGGTGTCACCGCGGACTACCTCACCAGCGCGGACGACATCCAGATCAAGGTCGCCCAGGGCGCCAAGCCCGGCGAGGGCGGGCAGCTGCCCGGCACCAAGGTCTACCCGTGGGTCGCCGGGACCAGGCACTCCACCCCGGGCGTCGGCCTCATCTCCCCGCCGCCGCACCACGACATCTACTCGATCGAGGACCTCGCCCAGCTCATCCACGACCTCAAGAACGCCAACCCCGAGGCGCGCGTCCACGTCAAGCTCGTCAGCGAGGTGGGCATCGGCACGGTCGCGGCCGGCGTCGCCAAGGCGCACGCCGACGTCGTCCTCGTCTCCGGCCACGACGGCGGCACGGGGGCCAGCCCCCTCACCTCGCTCAAGCACGCGGGCGGCCCGTGGGAGCTCGGCCTGGCGGAGACCCAGCAGACCCTCATCGTCAACGGCCTGCGCGACCGGATCACCGTCCAGACCGACGGGCAGCTGAAGACCGGCCGCGACGTCGTCATCGCGGCCCTGCTCGGTGCGGAGGAGTACGGCTTCGCGACGGCGCCGCTCGTCGTCGCCGGCTGCATCATGATGCGCGTGTGCCACCTGGACACCTGCCCGGTCGGCATCGCCACGCAGAACCCCGAGCTGCGCGAGCGCTTCACCGGCAAGGCCGAGCACATCGTCGCCTTCTTCGAGTTCATCGCCCAGGAGGTGCGCGAGCTGCTCGCCTCCCTCGGCCTGCGCTCGCTCGACGAGGCGGTGGGCCGGGTCGACCTGCTCGACACGGACGAGGCCGTCGGGCACTGGAAGACCGCCGGGCTGGACCTCTCGCCGATCCTCGCGGACGTCGACCCGGCGCCCGGCACCGCCCGGCGCCGCATCCGCGCCCAGGACCACGGCCTGGAGAAGAGCCTGGACGTCACCCTCATCGAGCGGGCGCGTCCCGCCCTCGACGACGGCGTCCCGGTCCGCCTGGACCTGCCGGTCCGCAACGTCAACCGCACCGTCGGCACGCGCCTGGGTCACGAGGTCGTCAAGCGCCACGGGGCCGCCGGCCTGCCCGACGGGACGATCGACATCACCCTGCGCGGGACGGCCGGCCAGTCCTTCGGCTCGCTCCTGCCGCCGGGGATCACGCTGCGCCTGCTCGGCGACGCGAACGACTACGTCGGCAAGTCGCTGTGCGGCGGGCGCGTCGTCGTCCGGCCGGAGGAGGAGTCGCGGCTCGTCGCCGCGGACAACACCATCGCCGGCAACGTCATCGGCTACGGCGCGACGTCCGGGGAGCTGCTCCTCTCCGGCCGCGTCGGCGAGCGCTTCTGCGTGCGCAACTCCGGCGCGACCGCCGTCGTCGAGGGCGTCGGTGACCACGCCCTCGAGTACATGACCGGTGGCACCGTCCTCATCGCCGGCCCCACGGGCCGCAACCTCGGGGCGGGCATGTCGGGCGGCACCGCCTACGTGCTCGACCTCGACCGCGGGCGGGTCAACGCCCCCGCCGTGGCCGACGGCGAGCTGCTCCTCGTCGAGCTCGACGCCGAGGACCGCTCGATCGTCCTCGACCTGCTCCGCCGCCACCACGAGCACACCGGCTCGGCCGTGGCCGCCGAGCTCCTCGCCGACGCAGACGCCGCGTGCGCCCGCGTCACCAAGGTCCTGCCCCGCCGCTTCGCGGCCGTCTCCGCCGCCCTCGCCGACGCCGCCCAGGAGGGCCTGGACGCCGGTTCCCCGGACGTGTGGAGCACCATCCTGGAGGTGTCCAATGGCTGACCCCCGCGGTTTCCTGACCTACCGGCAGCGCGAGCTGCCCGCCCGCCGTCCCGTCCCGGTGCGGATCCTCGACTTCCGCGAGGTCTACGAGCGGCGGCAGGAGGACGCGCCGGCGCTCGTCCGCCAGGCCACGCGCTGCATGGACTGCGGCGTGCCGTTCTGCCACGCCGGCTGCCCGCTCGGCAACCTCATCCCGGAGTGGAACGAGCTCACCCGCCGCGAGGACTGGGAGGCGGCGATCGGCCGGCTCCACGCGACGAACAACTTCCCGGAGTGGACCGGGCGTCTGTGCCCGGCGCCCTGCGAGAGCGCGTGCGTGCTGGGCATCAACCAGCCCGCGGTGACGATCAAGAACATCGAGCAGTCCATCGCGGACACCGCCTGGGACCAGGGGCTCGTCACGCCCCAGGTGCCGGACCGGCAGACCGGCCGGACGGTCGCCGTCGTCGGCAGCGGCCCGGCCGGCCTGGCCGCGGCCCAGCAGCTCACGCGCGCCGGCCACACGGTCGCCGTGCTCGAGCGGGACGACCGCATCGGCGGCCTGCTCACCTACGGCATCCCGGACTTCAAGATGGAGAAGGTCCAGGTGGACCGCCGGGTGGCGCAGATGGAGGCCGAGGGCACGATCTTCCGCCCGGGCGTGGACGTCGGCACCGACGTCACCGGCGAGCAGCTGCGGGAGCGGTACGACGCCGTCGTCCTCGCCCTCGGCTCCACGGTGCCGCGCGAGGTGCCCGTCCCGGGCCGCGACCTCGGCGGCATCCACGTCGCGATGGACTACCTCGTCCAGTCCAACCGCGTGGTGGCCGGCGACGACGTCCCGGACCAGGTGACGGCGGCCGGCAAGGACGTCGTCATCATCGGCGGCGGCGACACCGGCTCGGACTGCTTCGGCACCGCCCGCCGGCAGGGCGCCCGCTCGGTCACCCAGATCGACATCAACGTCCGCCGCGGCGAGGACCGCGCACCGGGGGAGCCGTGGCCGATGGACCCGCGGGTATTCACGATCTCGACCTCCCACGAGGAGGGCGGTGAGCGCATCTTCGGCACCGCCACCCTCGAGTTCGTCTCCGACGGCAGCGCCGGCCCCGACCAGGTGACCCACATCCGCATGGTCGAGGTCGTCCGGCACGCCGACCGCTCCACCACCCCGGTCGACGGGACCGAGCGGCTCATCCCCGCGCAGCTCGTCCTCATCGCCATCGGCTTCGAGGGCGTGCCTCGCGGGGGGCTCGCCGACCAGCTCGGCGTGGCCGTCGACGAGCGCGGGCGTGTCGTGCACGACGAGATGTTCGCCACGTCCGTCCCCGGCGTCTTCGTGGCCGGTGACGCCGGCCGCGGGCAGTCGCTCATCGTGTGGGCGATCGCGGAAGGCCGGTCCTGCGCGGCTGCGGTGGACCGCTACCTCGACGGCGGCAGCGGCCTGCCCGTCCCGGTGACGGCGTCCAGCGCCCCGCTGGGAGCCGGGATCGCGAGCCTCGGCGCCTGACCCAGCGAGAGGGGCGTTCGCCGGTCGAACGTCCCTCTCGCGAGGACGAATCGGGCTATAGGCTGGTCACCATGCGTAGAGCAAAGATCGTGTGCACCCTCGGCCCGGCCACAGAGTCGGCCGACCAGATTCAGGCGCTCGTCGATGCCGGCATGGACGTGGCCCGGATCAACCGAAGCCACGGCTCCGCTGCCGAGCACGAGGTCGTCTACAACCGCGTCCGGGACGCCGCCCAGGCCTCCGGCCGCGCCGTCGCCGTCCTCGTCGACCTGCAGGGGCCGAAGATCCGCCTCGGGCGTTTCGTCGAGGGGGAGGTCGAGCTCACTGAGGGCCAGACCTTCACCATCACCACCGAGGACGTCCCCGGCACCGCGGAGATCGCGTCGACGACGTACGCGGGCCTGCCGGGTGACTGCACCCCCGGTGACCGCATTCTCATCGACGACGGCCGCGTGGCCGTGCGGATCCTCGAGGTCGACGGCCCCCGCGTCGTCACCCGCGTCGAGGTCGCCGGCCCCGTCTCGAACAACAAGGGCCTCAACCTGCCCGGCGTCGCCGTGAGCGTCCCGGCCCTGTCGGAGAAGGACAAGGAGGACCTGCGCTGGGCGCTGCGCCTCGGCGCCGACGTCATCGCGCTGTCCTTCGTCCGCTTCGCCGCGGACATCGACGACGTCCACGCGATCATGGACGAGGAGGGACGCCGCGTCCCCGTCGTCGCCAAGATCGAGAAGCCGCAGGCCGTGGAGAACCTCGTCGAGATCGTCGACGCCTTCGACGGCATCATGGTCGCCCGTGGCGACCTCGGCGTCGAGCTCCCGCTCGAGGAGGTCCCGATCGTCCAGAAGCGGGCCGTCGAGCTCGCCCGCCGCAACGCCAAGCCGGTCATCGTCGCCACGCAGGTGCTCGACTCGATGATCTCCAGCCCGCGCCCCACCCGCGCGGAGGTCTCCGACTGCGCCAACGCCATCCTCGACGGCGCCGACGCGGTCATGCTGTCCGGCGAGACCTCGGTGGGCCAGTTCGCGATCGAGTCCGTCCGCACGATGGCCCGCATCGTCGAGCACACCGAGGAGGAGGGTCGCGAGCGGATCGCGCCGCTGGGCACCACCCCGCACACCCGCGGTGGTGTCATCACCAAGGCCGCCGCCGAGATCGGTGAGCTGCTCGGCGTGAAGTACCTCGTCACCTTCACCCAGTCTGGCGACTCCGCGCGCCGCATGTCGCGTCTGCGCTCCTCGATCCCGCTGCTCGCCTTCACCCCGCTCACGGCCACGCGCAGCACGCTGGCGCTGAGCTGGGGCGTGCAGACCTACGAGGTCCCCGAGGTCGCCCACACCGACGAGATGGTCGCGCAGGTGGACAAGGTCCTCACCAGCTCGGGCCTCGCCGAGGACGGCGACCGCATCGTCATCGTCGCCGGCATGCCCCCGGGCCAGGTCGGCAGCACGAACTCCATCCGGGTCCACAAGGTCGGCGAGCTGCCCAGCTCCAACTGACCGACGGTCACCCACCGTCTGATCCTCAGCCCCGCCGGGTCCGCCCGGCGGGGCTGAGTCGTCCCCGACGACGGCGTGAGCCCGGCGGGCGGGGTCAGGCGGTGGTCGCGCCGCCGGTGGCAGGCGGGGCGCCGAGCGCCCCCGCGATCCGCTGCTCGACGGCGTCGGTGGCGGCGGTCGGCAGGACGACGAGCCCCTCGAGCTCACGCGTGGCGCGACGGTAGGCGGACTGCCGCTCCGCCTGCCCGGCGCCGGGGTCCTCGGCGAGGGCGAGGAAGCGCTTGGCACGCACGAGGGCCTGCTGCTCGCTGGGGGAGAAGTCCGAGGTGCGCCGCCGCCGTGCCTCCTGCTCGGCGCGGTCGAAGGCGGTCTCGTAGTGGCGCACCGCCTCCCGGTAGGCGGCGAGGTCGGCCGGCTCGGTGAGGAGCTGCTCCGGGTCCTCGGGCCGGGCCGCCTCGGCGTCCCGCCGTGCCCGGTGGAAGTCGACGGTGAGCGGTTCGCGCATGTCGGTGATGAGCGGGTAGTCGATGAGTGCGGCGACGTCGAGCTCGTAGCGCAGCCAGCGGGCGTTGACGGCGTCGTGCCGGGCGATCGTGCGCTCCACCTCGGTCCGTGTGGCGGTCGCCTGCTCGGCCGCCGCGGCGCGGGCGCCGTACTTGATCCGGGCCAGCTCGAGCCGGTCACGGCGACGGCGCTCGTCCCACTTGCGCACGTTCTTGACGACGGCGCCCGCCGAGCCGCCGAAGGCCGCCCCGAGCGGGAACACGAGCCACCAGTAGGCGCCGACGAACTCGAAGAAGCTCACGCTCGGGAGTCTAGCGACGGGCGCCCGGGTGGATGTCGGTCCTCGGCCGTAGCCTCGGGAGGAGAAGGGGGTGGGGGCATGCCGTTCGTGAGGGACCGCGAGGGACGGTGGCGCAGGTGCCCCACGGTGGACCTGCGCCAGCTGGCCGGGGACGGGCGCACCCGTTTCGAGGTCCTCGAGGAGTTCGGCTACACGCGGCTCCCTCCGGACGGGCGCGACGCCACCGGCCCCACGTGGTCGCGCGCCGCCGTCGAGCACGTCGTGCCGGCCGGCTTCGTCACCGACCTCGCCTCCGTCCCGTCCGTCCTGTGGGGCGTCATCGCGAGCTACGGCCGCCAGACGCTGCCGGCGGTGCTCCACGACACGCTCTACGCCGCCGCGCGCTCCGAACGGGCCACGAGAGCCCGGCGCCTGCGCCGTGAGGCGGACACCCTCTTCCGCGCCACCCTCCGGGCCACGGGGGCGGGGCCGGTGCGGCAGTGGCTCATGTGGGCGGGGTGCGGACCTTCGGCAGCCCGGCGGTCGTCGTCCCGCTCGTCGTGCTCGGGGTCGTCCTGCTGGGGGTGGGCGTCCTCGCGCTGGGCGGCTGGCTGACGGCACCGCCGGTCGCGCTGGCGGCCGTCGTGGCGGCGCTGGCGGCGCTCCTCGTCGCCCCCGTCGTCCCGAGCGTCGAGGAGGGCGCCGACCCGCGTGCCCGGCTGCGACCGGCCCGCTTGGGCGCCCTGCTGGGGGCGTGCGTGCTCGTCCTCATCGCTGCTGCACCGGTCGTCGTCGTCATCGTCGTCACGACCGTCGTGCGTGTCGTCGTCGAGCTGGGGGAGAGGCCCGTGGCCCACCCCGGGCGCCCCGTGGAGGAAACCGCACCGACGGCGCGGATCACGTGGTCACCACTGCTCGCCCGGGTGTCTACGCGTGCGGAGCCGCCGGTGGACTGACGGGTCTGGAAGACAGCATGACCGCGGAGCCGGTGTCCCGGCTCCGCGGTCATGGAGGTGTCACCGACTCAGATGCGGCAGAAAAGCCACCACGGGACTGCACCGCAGAAGGAGATCTGCGGGGTGATCTCGCCGCCACCCGGCGTGGACACCACGGGCTGGGTGACGACGGGCTGGGAGGTGCCGGGGAGCTCGTGGCTACCGGGCACGGACGCTGCCGCCGGCGCCATGGTCAGGCCGATGACCGCCAGGGCCAGGGCCGCAGTTCGGGCGATGGTGCTCTTCATCAGAACCTCAGTTTCTGGAGAAAGGGGTGGAGGTTTTCACATCGTCCCCGTCCAACGTCGTGGCAGTCATCCTTCGAAAGGAGGAAGAGCCTCCACCAGGAGGACGATTTGTGATCAGGTGCCGATCAGCGGACGAGGCGCCGTTCGTAGGCGTACACGACGATCTCGAGCCGTGAGCCGACCCCCATCTTTCGCATGATTGACGAGACATGTGTCTTGACCGTCGTCTCGGCGACGAAGAGCTCCTCGGCGATCTGGCCGTTGGACCTGCCGCGGCAGAGCAGCTCGAGGACCTCGTGCTCGCGGGAGGACAGTCCGATGTCCGAGGCCTCGGCGGAGCTCGGGGTGCGCAGCAGGTAGTTGTCGATGAGCCGGTCGGTCGGCCCGGGCGAGACCACCCGGTTGCCCCGGTGGGCGCGGCGGATCGACTGGACGAGGTCCTGCGGACTGGTGTTCTTGAGGAGGAACCCGGCCGCTCCGGCGTCGAGCGCCTCGAGGAGGAACTCGTCCTCGTCGAAGGTCGTGAGGAGGACGATGCGCAGCTGGGGGAACTCCTTGCGGAGCTGGACAGTCGCCTCGATGCCTGTCATGACCGGCATCTGGATGTCCATGATGACGAGGTCCGGGTCGTGCGTGCGCACGAGGTCGCGCACCTGTGACCCGTCCTCACCGGTCCCGACGACGTCGATGTCGTCCGCCGTCGCCACGTAGCTCTGGAGCGTGGTGAGGACCATGGGGTCGTCGTCCACGAGGAGCACGCGGATCGTGTCCTTGTCGGTGGGTCCTGCGACACCCTCAGTGCTGTGCGGCACGCTCTACCTGTCCTTCGCTCGCGGAGCTGATCGTCGGGATGGAGGCCTGGATGATCCATCTCCCATCATGATGACGTACGGCCAGGCTGCCTCCGACCGCCTCGACTCGTTCCCGCACGCCGATGAGACCCACGCCCGAGCTGAGTGCACTGTCCGCCTCCGCGCCCTCACGGGCGTCGTTGAGGAACAGCGCCCGCGTCTCGACGTCGGTCCGCTCGATCATCACGGTGCACGGCGCGCCGGGGCGGGCGTACTTGGCCATGTTGGCCGTGCACTCCTGGATGACGCGCACGAGTGCGGTGCGCACGGAGAACGGCAGCGGCAGGTCGACGTGGTCTTCGATGTGGACCTGGAGGGAGTGGCCGGCGCGCTCGAGCGAGACGCGGGCGTCGTCGAGGGCACGCTGGAGAGTCGGGGCGGCAGCGGCAATCGCGGCCGGCACGTTCTCCGTCCCCGGACGCCCAGTGCTGCTGTCCTCCGTGCGCAGGATCTTGAGCACGCCGCGCATGCTCACGACCGACTGACGGCCGATCGCGATCGCGTGGTCGATCTCCTCGAGCACCTTGGGGTCCTGGATGCCGCTGAGCTTGGCGCGCTCCAGGGCCATGATGATCGAGGTGATGTCGTGGATAGACGTGTCATGGAGTTCCCGCGCAAGGTCACGGCGCTGGCGTGTGAGCTGAGCGGCGGAAGTGCGCTGGATGCGTTCGACGGAACTGGACATGAACCGGACTCCCTCGCCCATAAGGCAGGGGACTAGGAAGATGAACAACCATGTCACGACGTCCGCGAGCGGTAGCTCTGTGGGCTGAAGGGTCGTGAGCATCGTGATGACCACAACGACGTAGACGTAGCCGACTGGTCGCGCGCGGACAGCGACGAGGACGCCGGTGATGACTAGCGACGCGACGATGGTGACCGAGAACGGGTGCACGCCGATGAGCAGCTCCGCCATGACGAGCGGAACCGAGAGCGCCGCCGCCACGACCGGCCACCGTGCCAGCCCGTACAGGACGAGGATGGCTGCGACCTGGACGATCGTGAGCCCCGTCGGGAGTTCGTCGACCTCGCTGATGTACAGCTCCCACGCGAGCAGGCAGGTGACGCCCACGTAGAGCAGGACGCGGGCACGCGCGGCCCAGCGCCTCTTCGTGTCGGGCTCCTTGCCGAGGCGGGATGCCGCACGAGCGGTCGCCGTGCTGAAACGTCCTCTGAGGTCCATCACCGCGAATCGTTCCACACCCCGGTGCCGCGCGGTGCCCGATTCCGCGTGCCGCGCACGAGCGGTGCGGGTGCGCGCCGCGGCCGGGCCGTCGATCCTGGCCCGATGGCACCACGAGTCTTCCGCTCCGTCCCCGCCACCGTCGCACGAGCGGCCGCCGCGGCAGGCGGACAGCTCGCCGGCGTCGCGCTCGGCGCCGTCGGCCGGGTGCGGCGCGGCAAGCCGCTGCACCCGCGCGGCACCGTCCACGAGGCGGTCCTCACGGTCTGGGGCGTCGAGCGCCCCTGGCAGGTCCCGCTCCTGGACGAGGCGGGCGAGCACCGCGGCGTCGTCCGCGTCTCCCGCGCCGCGGGGCTGCCGCCGCCGCTGCCCGACGTCCGAGGGCTGGCCCTGCGCCTGAACGAGCCGACGGGACCGGTGGACCTGCTCCTGTCGACCACCGGCGTCGGTCCTCTCACGCGCTACGTCCTGCTCCCGCGCCTCACCGATCGCCGCCCGATGACCACGCTCCTCCCGGTCCGCACGCCCACCGGCCCGCTCCTGCTGCGCCTCACGCCGGTCGCGTCCGGCCCGGCGACCCGGACGTGGCTGCTCGCCGCGGCGCGGGGCAGCGGCCCGTGGGAGCCCACGGGCCGGCTCGTCGCGACCACCCGACCGGTGCACCCCGACCCGGACCCGCCGCTGCGCTTCGACCCGGTCCGCCACCTGCCCACGGGCGTGAGCCAGTACCCGTGGGTGCGGCTCGCGCGCGACCCGTCCTACGTCCGTTCGCGGCAGTGGTCCCCGCCCTCGCGCTGGCGTCGCCGTCCGGGTGCGTGACGCCCGCAACGGCGTGATAGTGGGCAGGCGATGACCCGGCCCACCCCGCCGACCGGGCCGACTCACGAGGAGGCAGGATGTTCTTCCACAAGCAAGAGCTGCAGTTCAAGGCCACTCCCGACAAGCCGGACGCCGTGTACGCCCGCAAGCTCCAGGAGGTGCTCGGCGGTCAGTACGGTGAGATCAGCGTCGCCATGCAGTACGCCTTCCAGGGATGGAACATGCACATCCCGGGGAAGTACCGCGACCTGGTGTTCGGCATCGGCGCCGAGGAGTTCGGCCACGTCGAGATGCTCGCCGTCATGATCGCCCAGCTCCTCGAGAAGTCCCCGCTCGGGATCACCGCCGACGCCGTCCAGGCCGACCCGACCGTCGCCGCGGTCATCGGCGGCACCGACGTCCAGCACGCGATCGTCGCCGGCGCGGGCGCCCGCCCGGTCGACTCGATGGGCAACCCCTGGCAGGGCTCGTACATCACCGCGAGCGGCAACCTCCTCGCGGACTTCACGGCCAACGCGAACGCCGAGATGCAGGGCCGCCTCCAGGTGGCCCGGCTCTACCACATGACCGACGACTCCGGTGTCCGGGACATGCTCGCCTTCCTGCTGGCGCGCGACACGATGCACCAGAACCAGTGGCTGCGGGCGGTCGAGGAGCTCAAGGCGGACGGCCTGGAGGAGCTGCCGGTGCCGAGCAACTTCCCGCAGAAGAAGGAGCACACCGAGGTGTCCTACCAGTACCTCAACTTCTCCGACGGCGAGCACGCCAAGGACGGCGGCTGGGCCTCCGGCCCGTCCCTCGACGGCAAGGGCGAGCACACCTACCACGACGGCCCCACGACGTCGGCGCCCATGCCGCCGCCCACCCGTCCGGACGCGCGGCTCTACGGCACCACCGACGTGCCGAACCGCGTGGAGAAGATCGCCGGCACGGTCCAGGACAAGCTGCACCGCGAGTAGTCCGCCCCGGCGCGCGGGGGCCGGGTCACGCGGCCCGGCCCCCGCCAGCACCACCACCAAGAGACTGGAGTCGCGATGACCAGGCGGCACGACGTCGTCGTCGTCGGCGGAGGCAACGCCGGCATCTCCCTGGCGGCACGCCTGCGCCGGCTCGGGTGCCCCGACGTCTGCGTCGTCACGCCCGACCAGGACCACCTCTACCGCCCGCTGCTCAACTTCGTCGCGGGCGGCCAGGCGCCCTTCGACCGGCTCACCCGGCCCATGCGGGACGTCCTGCCCGAGGGCTGCACGTGGGAGGCGAGCCCCGCGGTGTCCGTCGACAGCGACGCGCGCGAGGTGACGCTCGCGTCCGGCACCCGCGTCGGCTACACCGACCTCGTCCTCGCCCCCGGCCTGGAGCCCGACATCGCGGCGACGCCGGGCCTGGGGGAGGCCATGGACCTCGGCTGGTCACGGACCTCCTACCTGCGCGACACGGTCGAGGCCACGTGGGACGCGATCCGCGAGACAGAGAGCGGGCGCGTCGTGTTCACCGTCCCGCCCGAGCCGGCACCGGCCGGTGGGACCGCCCTCAAGCCGCTCTTCCTCGCCTGCGACCTCTGGCGGGCCCGCGGCGTCCTCGGCGGCATCGACGTCCACCTCGTCACGCCCTACGACGCCGTCCTCGACCTGCCCTTCGTCGACCGCCACCTCCAGCCGGCGCTCGAGCGCTTCGGCGTCACCGTCCACCACCGGGCGACCGTCGCGGGTGTCGACGCCCGCGGCCGGACCGTCACGATCGCGAGCGACAACGGCACCCGGGAGCTCGACGACGTCAGCTGGGCCTCGGTGGTCCCGCGCTACCGCGCGCCCGCCTGGGTGCGGCCCTTCGCTGGGGAGCACCCCGCCGGCCTCGTCGACGTCGACCAGGAGACCCTCGCGCACCGCACCGTCCCGCGGCTGTGGAGCCTGGGCGACGTCGCCGACACCGGCACCCGCCCCTCCGGCGGCGCCCTGCGCCGGCAGGTCGCAATCCTCGCCGACAACATCCAGGCCGCGCGCACCGGCCGGCCGCCCCAGCGCTACGACGGCTACACGGTCATCCCGATCACCGTGGACCGCCGCCGGCTCCTGCTCGCCGAGTTCGACCGCCACGGCACGCCGACGCCGAGCATCAGCGCGGTCGACCTCACCGTGCCGCGCCGGCCGCTGTGGTTCTTCGACCGCTACGTCGAGCCGGTCGTCTACTACCGGCGCCTGCTCAAGGGCAAGGTCTGAGCCCCACGCGCATCGGTGCCCCGGGCGGGACTCGAACCCGCACTGTGCTGATTTTGAGTCAACCGCCTCTGCCAATTGGGCTACCGGGGCGAGCGCACCGTCACCTTAGCGGGCGCGTCTCCCACGGCCCAACCCGGCCCGAGTGTGGAGAAGATGCGGAGGATCACTGTTCTGTCGGGGTGCCGCCGGGCAGTCGAGGCGGGCGGGCGAGTAGTGTTGTCGCCGTGAGTGAGAACAACGAGGCCGGCCCGGTCGAGGCTGCCACTGCCGATGACATCGTCCTGCCCGTCCGCGAGGACGTGCCGAAGGCTCCTGAGGGGGACGCGCGCCGCGTCGTCGTCGCCGAGGACGAGACGCTGATCCGTCTCGACATCGTCGAGACCCTCAAGGAGGCGGGCTTCGACGTCGTCGGCGAGGCGCCGGACGGGGAGACCGCGGTGCGGCTCGTCACCGAGCTCGAGCCCGACGTCGTCGTCATGGACGTCAAGATGCCCGGGATGGACGGCATCTCGGCGGCCGAGAAGATCATGGCCGACCGCACCTGCGCCGTCGTCATGCTCACCGCCTTCTCCCAGGCCGAGCTCGTCGAGCGGGCCCGTGACGCCGGCGCGATGGCCTACGTCGTCAAGCCCTTCACGACGGCGGACCTCCTGCCGGCGCTCGAGATCGCCATCTCGCGCTTCCAGGAGATCAGCTCGCTGGAGTCGGAGATCGCCGACCTCAACGAGCGCTTCGAGACCCGCAAGCGCGTCGACCGCGCCAAGGGCCTCCTCATGACGAAGATGGGCCTCACCGAGCCCGAGGCGTTCCGCTGGATCCAGAAGACCTCGATGGACCGCCGCCTCACCATGCGTGAGGTCGCCGACGCCGTCATCGACCAGGTCGGCGCCAAGTAGTCGCCGTCGGCCGCCTACGTGCGGTCGACGAGCATGCACGTGAGACGGGCGGTGCACACGCGCCGCCCGTCCTCGTCGGTGATGGCGACGTCGTAGGTCGCCAGCCGCCCGCCCAGGTGGAGCGGGGTGGCGACGGCGGTGACGAAGCCCGAGCGGACCGCGCGGTGGTGCGTGGCGCTGAGGTCGACGCCGACCGCGCCCCGGCCCGCCCCGGCGTGGAGCGCCGCCGCCACGGAGCCGACCGTCTCGGCCAGCGCGGCCGACGCACCCCCGTGGAGCAGGCCGACGACCTGCGTGTTGCCCTCCACCGGCATCCGGGCCGAGACGTGCTCCGGGCTCGCGGTGAGGAGCTCGATGCCGAGGCGCTCGGTGAGCGTGCCCAGGCCGCCGACGGAGTCCTGGAGGCGCGCGAGGAGGTCGGGGTCGGTGCTCGTCATGGGCCCAGCCTGCCACGCCCCTGGGCGCCCGCCGGCTCGCCGCTGGAGCGCGGTGTCGGTGCCGCCACCTAGGGTTGGGGGCGTGAGCACGAGCACCGACCGCCCCCGCCTCCTCGTCGTCGACGGCCACTCCATGGCCTTCCGCGCCTTCTACGCACTGCCTGTGGAGAACTTCTCGACGACGACCGGCCAGCCGACCAACGCCGTCTTCGGCTTCACGTCGATGCTGATCAACCTGCTGGCCGCGGAGGAGCCCACGCACATCGCCGTCGCCTTCGACGCCGGGCGCACCACCTTCCGCACCGAGCAGTACAGCGAGTACAAGGCCACCCGCGACGCGACCCCCGAGCCCTTCCGCGGGCAGGTCGCCCTCATCGTCGAGGTGCTCGACGCCATGGGCATCCCGCACCTCACCAAGGAGGGCTTCGAGGCGGACGACATCATCGCCACGCTCGCCACGCAGGGCGCGGCCGACGGCCTCGACGTGCTCGTCATCTCCGGTGACCGCGACACCTTCCAGCTCGTCAGCGACGACGTCACCGTCCTCTACCCGGTCAAGGGTGTCTCCTCGCTGGCCCGGATGACCCCGCAGGCGGTCCTCGACAAGTACGGGGTGCCGCCCGAGCGCTACCCCGACCTCGCCGCTCTGGTCGGCGAGACGAGCGACAACCTCCCGGGCGTGCCCGGGGTGGGACCGAAGACGGCCGCGAAGTGGATCGGCGTGTACGACGGCCTCGAGGGCATCCTCACGCGCGCCGAGGAGGTCACCGGCAAGGCCGGGCAGTCGCTGCGCGACAACCTCGAGCAGGTCGCCCTCAACCGCAAGCTCAACCGCCTCCTCACCGACGTCGAGCTGCCGGTCAAGGTGGACGACCTCGCCCGCAAGGCGGTGGACCGCGAGGCGGTCCACTCGGTCTTCGACGCCCTCGAGTTCGCCGTGCTGCGCGAGCGGCTCTTCGCCAGCCTGCCCGCGGAGGCGGCGCCCGCGGCCGACCAGGGTGTCGACGTCGACGTCACCGCCCTCGGGCCGGGGGAGCTCGCCGGCTGGCTCGAGCCGCGCCGCGGCCGGCTGCTCGGTCTGGAGGTCACCGGGACGTCCGCGCAGGGAACCGGGGACGCGTGGGCACTCGCCCTCGCCGACGACGCTGCCTCCGCCGCCACGCTCGACCTCACCACGATCACCCCGGAGGACGACGCCGTCCTCGCGGCGTGGCTGGCAGACCCCGCCGCACCGAAGACTCTCCACGACGCCAAGGCCGCCGCCCACGCGCTGTCCGGGCGCGGCCTCGTCCTCGACGGCATCGCCTTCGACACCGCGGTGGCCGCCTACCTCTGCCGCCCCGACCAGCGCCGCTACGACCTCGCCGACCTCACGCTGCGCCACCTGCGCCGCGAGCTCGTCGCCGACGAGGGGGACGGCGGCCAGGGCATGCTCGTCCTGGACGACTCCGCCGCCGGGCGGCAGGCCGGGGTGCGTGCCGTTGCGGTCCGCGACCTCACCACCGTCCTCCAGGGCGAGCTCGAGGACCGCGGCGCGGGCCACCTCCTCGCCGACCTCGAGCTGCCCGTCCTCGGGGCCCTCACGCGGATGGAGCGTGCCGGGATCGCGGCGGACCTCGAGTTCCTCCGGGAGCTCGAGGACCGCTTCGGCACCGCCGTCGAGGACGCGGCCGCCGCCGCGTACGGCGTCATCGGTCACGAGGTCAACCTCTCCTCCCCGAAGCAGCTCCAGGAGGTGCTCTTCACCGAGCTGGAGATGCCGAAGACGAAGAAGACCAAGACCGGCTACACGACCGACGCCGACGCCCTGGCCGACCTCTTCGCCAAGACCGAGCACCCCTTCCTCGCCCACCTGCTCGCCCACCGTGACGCGATCCGGCTGCGGCAGACGGTCGAGGGGCTGCTGCGCTCGGTCGCCCCGGACGGCCGCATCCACACGACCTTCCACCAGACGATCGCGGCCACCGGCCGGCTCAGCTCGACCGACCCCAACCTCCAGAACATCCCGGTGCGCACCGAGGAGGGCCAGCGGATCCGCCGCGGCTTCGTTGTCGGCGAGGGCTTCGCCACCCTGCTCACCGCGGACTACTCCCAGATCGAGATGCGCATCATGGCGCACCTCTCGGGGGACCCGGGCCTCATCGACGCCTTCCGCAGCGGGGAGGACCTCCACTCCTACGTCGGCTCGCGCGTCTTCGAGGTGCCCACCGACCAGGTGACGAGCGCGATGCGCGCGAAGATCAAGGCGATGAGCTACGGCCTGGCGTACGGCCTGTCGGCCTTCGGGCTCTCGCGCCAGCTGCGCATCGAGGTCGGTGAGGCGCGCACGCTCATGGACGACTACTTCGAGCGCTTCGGCGGGGTGCGCGACTACCTCGGCGGGGTGGTCGACGAGGCGCGCCGCACCGGTTACACCGAGACGATCATGGGCCGGCGGCGCTATCTGCCCGACCTCACGAGCGACAACCGCCAGCGCCGCGACATGGCCGAGCGGATGGCGCTCAACGCGCCGATCCAGGGGAGCGCCGCCGACATCATCAAGGTCGCGATGGTCGAGGTCGAGCGCGGCCTCCACGCCGCCGGCCTCAGCTCGCGCCTGCTGCTCCAGGTCCACGACGAGCTCGTCCTCGAGGTCGCGCCGGGGGAGGAGGAGACCGTCGAGGCGCTCGTCCGGGAGCGGATGGCCGCCGCCGCCGAGCTCCAGGTCCCCCTCGACGTCTCCGTCGGCCACGGCCGCTCCTGGCACGAGGCCGCCCACTGAGGGCCGGCGGTGACGGGGAGGACACGGGCATGAGCGGGGTGGGCTTCTGGGAGGTCGATGCGGCCGCCGCGGTGCGCGCGAACGGCCGGTGGTGGAGCGAGAACGCCGCCGAGTACCTCGACGAGCACGGCGCCTTCCTCGGCGACGCCGACTTCCGTTGGTGCCCCGAGGGGCTGCGCGAGGAGGAGGCCGGCCTCCTCGGGGACGTCAGCGGCCTGCGGGTGCTCGAGGTCGGCGCCGGCGCCGCCCAGTGCTCGCGCTGGCTCGCCGGGCGGGGCGCCGAGGTGCTCGCCACCGACATCGCCCCCGGCATGGTCGCCGCCTCCGCCGAGCTCGACCGGCGCACCGGTCGCCGCGTGCCCGCCGTCGTCGCCGACGCCCGCGCCCTGCCCCTGGCGGAGGCCAGCGTCGACCTCGCCTTCACGTCCTTCGGCGCGATTGCCTTCGTCCCGGACGCCGCGAGCATCCACGCCGAGGTCGCCCGGGTGCTGCGCCCCGGGGGCCGCTGGGTGTTCGCCGTCGTCCACCCCGTGCGGTGGGTCTTCCCCGACGACCCCACGTCCGCCGGCATGCGGGTGCTGCGCTCGTACTTCGACCGCACCCCCTACGTCGAGACAGACGATGAAGGCGCCCCCCTCTACGCCGAGTACCACCGCACCATGGGGGACCACGTCCGGGAGGTGACGGCCGCCGGGCTCGTCATCGACGACGTCGTCGAGCCGGAGTGGCAGGAGGAGAACCCGCAGGTGTGGGGCGGGTGGGGCCCGCTTCGCGGGCGCTACGTCCCGGGCACCGCCATCTTCGTCACCCACCGTGCCTGACTGAGGCCCGGGAGGGGCGGGCGGAATCCGGCTGTCGGTCACGGGAGCGAGGGCCGACGGCGGGAGGGGCGGGCGGGATCCGGCTGTCGGCGACGGGCGGTGGGCGTGGGGACCTTCGACGGCGGGCGAGGCTGCGGGGCGCCGTTAGGCTGGTTCGTGGTCCCGGCGCCCCGGCGCCACCCCGAAGTACAGGAGCCACACGTGCGAATCGGTCTGCTCACCGGCGGCGGTGACTGCCCCGGCCTCAACGCGGCGATCCGAGCGGTTGTCAAGCGCGGGCTGGGGGAGTACGGGCACTCGATCATCGGCTTCCGCAACGGGTGGAAGGGCGTCGCCGAGGGCGACGTCATGCCGCTCACCCGGGGCGACATCCGCGGCGTCCTCGACACCGGTGGCACGCTGCTCGGCACCGCCCGCTTCCACCCGCACTCCCGCGAGGGCGGGCTCGACGCGGTGCAGGCCACGCTCGAGGCGGAGCGCATCGAGGCGCTCATCTGCATCGGCGGCGACGGCACACTCCACGCGGCGAGCAAGGTCGCCGAGGAGACGGGCATCAAGATCGTCGCGATCCCCAAGACGATCGACAACGACGTCGCCGGCACGGACCGCTCGATCGGCTTCGACACGGCCGTCCACATCGCCACCGAGGCCATCGACCGCATCCACACGACGGCGGAGAGCCACAACCGCGTCATGGTCATCGAGCTCATGGGTCGCTCCGCGGGGTGGATCGCCGTCCAGGCCGGGATCGCCGGCGGCGCGGAGGTCGTCCTCACCCCCGAGGAGCCCTTCGACATCGACAGGGTCACCCGCTACCTCAAGCACCGGCACCGCGCGCACGCCTCCTTCTCGATCGTCGTCGTCGCCGAGGGCGCCGTCCCCGCCCAGGGCACCTCGATGGAGTGGGAGACGAAGTACGGCAAGTTCGGCGAGATCGTCTCCGGTGCCATCAGCGAGCGGGTCGCCGAGGAGATCGCCGCCCGCACCGGCTTCGACACGCGAGTCACCGTGCTCGGCCACGTCCAGCGCGGCGGCACGCCGCTGCCCTCCGACCGCATCCTCGGCTCCCGCTTCGGCGTCGCCGCCGTCGACGCCCTCCAGCAGGGCCGCACGAGCGTCATGACGGCGCTGCGCGGCGAGGAGGTCGTCCTCGTGCCCCTCGACGAGGTCGCGGGCAAGGCCAAGCCGGTCCCCGAGGAGCTCATCCGGGTGGCCAACGCGCTGGCCTGAGCGATTCTTGTCCCCGTCGGTCGGGACGAGTAGGATCACCCGAGGTGACGTGTGCTCGCGGCTGGCGACACCTTGGTGGACGGAGCTCCGCTGGGCGTGTGGTGGGTCGCGCGGTGTGCGAGCCGACAACCCATATCCGCACTATTCCCTGTCCGCATCGGAGTCCGTAACTCAATGACCATCACTACGCCCACTCAGCCGACTGCCCCGCAGGTCGCGATCAACGACATCGGGTCGGCCGAGGAGCTCCTCGCCGCTATCGACGAGACCATCAAGTACTTCAACGATGGAGACATCGTCGAGGGCACCGTCGTCAAGGTCGACCGGGACGAGGTCCTCCTCGACATCGGTTACAAGACCGAGGGCGTCATCCTCTCCCGCGAGCTGTCGATCAAGCACGACGTCGACCCCGACGAGGTCGTCTCCGTCGGTGACCAGATCGAGGCGCTCGTCCTCCAGAAGGAGGACAAGGAGGGCCGGCTTCTCCTGTCCAAGAAGCGCGCGCAGTACGAGCGGGCCTGGGGCACGATCGAGAAGATCAAGGAGGAGGACGGCGTCGTCACCGGCACCGTCATCGAGGTCGTCAAGGGTGGCCTCATCCTCGACATCGGCCTGCGTGGCTTCCTCCCCGCCTCGCTCGTCGAGATGCGCCGCGTGCGCGACCTGCAGCCCTACGTGGGCAAGGAGCTCGAGGCCAAGATCATCGAGCTCGACAAGAACCGCAACAACGTCGTGCTCTCGCGTCGTGCGTGGCTCGAGCAGACCCAGTCCGAGGTCCGCTCCACCTTCCTGCAGACCCTGCAGAAGGGCCAGGTCCGCCAGGGCGTCGTGTCCTCGATCGTCAACTTCGGTGCGTTCGTCGACCTCGGCGGCGTCGACGGTCTCGTCCACGTCTCCGAGCTGTCCTGGAAGCACATCGACCACCCGAGCGAGATCGTCGAGGTCGGCCAGGAGGTCACCGTCGAGGTCCTCGACGTCGACATGGACCGCGAGCGTGTCTCCCTGTCGCTGAAGGCGACGCAGGAGGACCCGTGGCAGGCCTTCGCCCGCACCCACGCGATCGGGCAGGTCGTCCCCGGAAAGGTCACCAAGCTCGTCCCCTTCGGCGCCTTCGTGCGTGTCGAGGACGGCATCGAGGGCCTCGTCCACATCTCCGAGCTGGCCGTGCGCCACGTCGAGGTGCCCGAGCAGGTCGCGAAGGTCGGTGACGAGGTCTTCGTCAAGGTCATCGACATCGACCTCGAGCGTCGCCGGATCTCGCTGTCCCTCAAGCAGGCCAACGAGGGCGTCGACCCGAGCAGCGACGACTTCGACCCGTCGCTCTACGGCATGGCCGCGGAGTACGACGAGCAGGGGAACTACAAGTACCCCGAGGGCTTCGACCCGGAGACCAACGAGTGGCTCGAGGGCTACGACACCCAGCGCGAGGCCTGGGAGGCGCAGTACGCCGAGGCCCACTCCCGCTGGGAGGCCCACAAGCAGCAGGTCGCCGCTGCGATGGAGGCCGACGTCGAGGCGTCGACCACCACGAGCTCCAGCTCGAGCTCCAGCTCCAGCAGCTCCTCTGCCGGCGCCGGTTCGGCCACGTCCTACACCTCGGCCCCGGTCGAGGCGGCAGGCACGCTGGCCTCTGACGAGGCGCTCGCCGCGCTTCGTGAGAAGCTCACCGGTAACTGACCCGAGCAACCAGCGGCCCGCCACCCGAGAGGGTGGCGGGCCGCTGGCCTGTTGTCGTTAGGCTCGGCCGGTGCGCACCGTCCTCGTCACCGGCTTCGGCCCCTTCTCCGACCATGCGGACAACCCCTCCGCCCTCGCGGTCGACGCCCTCGCCCGCGAGTGGTCGGCGCCCGACGGCGTCACGATCGTCACCGAGACCCTGCCCGTCTCCTTCGCCCGCGCCACCGAGCGCGTCGCGGCCCTCGTCGCCGAGCACCGGCCCGCCGTCGTCCTCGGCGTCGGGCTCGCCGCGGGGCGGGACAAGATCTCCCTCGAGCGGGTGGCCCTCAACCTCCTCGACGCCCGCATCCCCGACGTCGACGGCGCCCAGCCGGTCGACGTCCCGGTCCTGCCGGGGGAGCCGCTCGCACGCCCCACGACGCTGCCCGTCAAGGCGGCCCTCGCGGCCGTGCGGGCCGCCGGGCTGCCGGCCGAGCTGTCCCTCTCCGCGGGCTCCTACGTCTGCAACGCCGTCATGTACGCCGCCCTGGCGGCCGTGCCCGACGGCGTACCCGCCGGCTTCGTCCACGTCCCGGCCGCCGACGTCGTCCCGGTCGCCGACGTCGTCACCGCCCTCGGCCTCGTGCTCGACACCGTGCTTGCCGACCCGGTGGACGTCGTCGTCCCCGGCGGACGGGAGGACTGAGGTGCTCCGTCTCGGTCTCACCGGAGGCATCGGCGCCGGTAAGTCGACGGTGGCCCGCGAGCTCGAGCGGCTTGGCGCCGTCGTCGTCGACGCCGACGCGATCGCCCGCGAGGTCGTCGCGACCGGCACGCCCGGGCTGGCCGCGGTCGTCGCGGAGTTCGGGGAGGAGGTCCTCACCGCGGACGGCGCCCTCGACCGCGCGGCGCTCGGGCGGGTGGTCTTCGCCGACCCGGCCGCGCGCGCCCGTCTCGAGGAGATCACCCACCCGCTCATCGCCGCGGAGACGGCGCGCCGGGTGGTCGACCTGTCGCCGGGAACCGTCGTCGTGCACGACGTCCCGCTCATCGTCGAGCGCGGGCTGGCCGACCGCTACGACCTCGTCGCCGTCGTCGGTGCCGACGAGGACGTGCGCCTGGAACGGCTGGTCCGCGACCGGGGCATGTCCCGCGAGGACGCGCTCGCCCGGATCGGTGCCCAGGCCACCGACGCCGAACGGCGGGCCGTCGCCGACGTCTGGCTCGACAACTCCGGCAGCCCCGCGGAGCTGCTCGCGCAGGTGCGCCGGCTGTGGGAGGAGCGCCTCCTGCCCGAGGCGCGACGGCGATAGGTCTTGTCGGCCTACCTAGGTACGTGTTGTACTTAGAAACGTGACCGACGCATCCGAGCCTCGCTGGCCCGCACCGTGGGTGCGCGCCGCGCTCCCGACGGCGGTGCTCGCCTCGCTGGAGGACGGCACCCTGCACGGCTACGCCATCGCGCAGCGGCTCGCCACGCAGGGTCTGGGACGTCCGCGCGGCGGCTCGCTCTACCCGCTGCTGAGCGCGCTCGAGGCGGACGGGGCGGTCACGGCCTCCTGGGACCAGGGGGAGAGCGGCCCCGGCCGCCGCAGCTATGCCCTCACCGCCAGGGGAGCCGAACGGCTCGCGCAGGAGCGCGCGGCCTGGGCTGCCCTCACCGACGCACTGAGCCGACCCCGCCTCCGGGAGGACCACCATGGCTGACACCGTTCTCGACCTCGCCGACGACTTCCTCACCGCCCGCGGTGTGCCCGACGACGTCGAGTGGGCGCGCACCGCGGCCGCCCGGCTCGTCCTCGAGGACGTCCGTCCCGACCTCGCCCGGCGCGGGCTCACCGCGGCCCGGGAGCAGGTCGCCGCGACCGGGGAGTCCCCTGCGGACCTCTTCGGAGACCCGGTCGAGTGGGTCCGCGAGCAGCGGGAGGCCTGGCGCGAGGACGGCGAGGCCGTGACCGATCCGCCGCGGGCCACGCCGGCGCGCGAGCTCGCGATGGTGAGCCTGCTCGGCGCGGCCTGGATCGCCGTCCTCATCCTCGTCGTCTCCCTCGTCCAGCGGGAGTGGCGGCAGACCTACACGTGGCCGCTCCTCCTCGCGCCGCTCCTCCTCGCGACGGTGGGGCAGCTCGTCAGCGCGGTCTACGAGCGCGTCGGGCGGGCGCGGTCCCAGCGCGCCGCGGTGGTGGCCGCCGGCCTCGTCCTCGTCCCGGCCGCAGTGGTCCTCGCCCTCTTCTTCCTCGGCACGAAGGACGCCGTCGTCGTCGAGGCCAGCTCGCTGTGGCTCCTCGTGTCCGCGGCCGTGCACGTCGCCCTCTGCGTCCTCCTCGCCCGCCTGTGGCCCGCGCCGGTGCCCCGGACCGCGGTGGCGGAGCCGGGCGACGCCGGCTGGCTCGCCGAGCTCGGCGCCACGCTTCGGCAGCGCGGTGACATGACCGACCGGCGGGTGGAGCAGATCCTCGCGGAGACCCGTGCCCACGCGGAGGACGCCGGCGCCCCTGTCGCTGCCGAGTTCGGGCCGGCCGCCGAGTACGCCGCCCGCTTCCCGGCGGACGAGCCGGTCGCCGCCCGGCGCCGTGCCTGGTTCTTCAGCGTCCTGTCCGTCGTCCCGGCCGTACTGCTCGTCGGCTACACCCTCGAGGAGGGGTGGCGGTGGGGCTCCCCGCACCTGTCCGCCCTGCTGTGGCTGCTGCTCGCCGGTGGCACCGCCGTGGCGAGCTGGCGCCGGGTGCTGCGCTCCCGCTGAGCGGCGTCCGCCCCTCGCGAAGTCGCCCCGCCGATGTCGGTGGCCCGACGTACCGTAATGCCATGCGTCCCGTCACCGACCTCCAGCGATCCGTCGCGCCGATCGAGGTCGTCTCGGAGTACACCCCCTCCGGCGACCAGCCCACTGCCATCGCCGAGCTCGCCGAGCGACTGAGGGCGGGGGAGAAGGACATCGTCCTCCTCGGCGCCACCGGTACCGGCAAGTCGGCGACGACGGCGTGGCTCGTCGAGCAGGTGCAGCGCCCCACGCTCGTCATGGCACCGAACAAGACCCTCGCGGCGCAGCTCGCCACCGAGTTTCGCGAGCTGCTGCCCAACAACGCTGTCGAGTACTTCGTCTCCTACTACGACTACTACCAGCCCGAGGCCTACATCCCGAGCTCGGACACCTTCATCGAGAAGGACTCCTCGATCAACGACGAGGTCGAGCGGCTGCGCCACTCGGCGACGAACAACCTCCTCACCCGTCGGGACGTCGTCGTCGTCGCGTCCGTCTCGTGCATCTACGGCCTGGGCACACCCCAGGAGTACGTCGACCGGATGGTCCAGCTCAAGGTCGGCGACACCATGGAGCGCGACGACCTCCTGCGCCGCTTCGTCCAGATGCAGTACACCCGCAACGACCTCGCCTTCACGCGCGGCACCTTCCGGGTCCGGGGGGACACGATCGAGATCATCCCGGTGTACGAGGAGCTCGCGATCCGGATCGAGATGTTCGGTGACGAGATCGACGCGCTCTACACCCTGCACCCGCTCACGGGGGAGGTCGTGCGGCGGGAGGAGTCGATCCACCTCTTCCCGGCCAGCCACTACGTCGCCGGCCCGGAGCGGATGGAGCGGGCGATCGCGACCATCGAGCACGAGCTCGCCGAGCGGCTGGAGGAGCTCGAGTCCCAGAACAAGCTTCTCGAGGCGCAGCGGCTGCGCATGCGCACCACCTATGACATCGAGATGATGCGCCAGATCGGCACGTGCTCGGGGATCGAGAACTACTCCCGGCACATCGACGGCCGTGGCCCGGGCACTGCGCCGCACACGCTCCTCGACTACTTCCCGGAGGACTTCCTCCTCGTCATCGACGAGTCGCACGTGACGGTCCCGCAGATCGGCGCGATGTACGAGGGCGACATGTCCCGGAAGCGCACGCTCGTCGAGCACGGCTTCCGGCTGCCCAGCGCCATGGACAACCGGCCGCTGCGGTGGGAGGAGTTCCTCGAGCGCATCGGCCAGACCGTCTACCTGTCCGCGACTCCGGGCAGCTACGAGCTGTCCCAGTCCGACGGCGTCGTCGAGCAGATCATCCGGCCCACCGGCCTGGTCGACCCGCAGGTCGTCGTCAAGCCGACCCAGGGCCAGATCGACGACCTCCTCGGGGAGATCCGCGCGCGCACCGAGCGCGACGAGCGCGTCCTCGTGACGACGCTGACGAAGAAGATGGCCGAGGACCTCACCGACTACCTCCTCGAGCGGGGCGTCAAGGTGCAGTACCTCCACTCCGAGGTGGACACCCTGCGCCGGGTGGAGCTGCTGCGCGAGCTGCGCCTGGGCGTCGTCGACGTCCTCGTCGGCATCAACCTCCTGCGCGAGGGCCTGGACCTGCCCGAGGTCTCCCTCGTCGCGATCCTCGACGCCGACAAGCAGGGCTTCCTCCGCTCGGCGACCTCCCTCATCCAGACGATCGGCCGCGCGGCCCGCAACGTCTCCGGCGAGGTCCACATGTACGCGGACTCGATCACCGCCGCGATGGCCGAGGCCATCGAGGAGACCACCCGGCGCCGCGAGAAGCAGGTCGCCTACAACGAGGAGCACGGGATCGACCCGACCCCGCTGCGCAAGCGGATCGCGGACGTCACCGACATGCTCGCGCGTGAGTCCATCGACACCGCCGAGCTCCTCGAGGGCGGCTACCGCAAGGCGGGCAAGGGCCCCAGCTCCAAGGACAAGCAGGTCACCGGCTCGGCCCTGCGCGACCGCCTGGGCACCGCCGCCGCGAGCGACCTCGCCGACCTCATCCACCAGCTCGACCAGCAGATGCGCGGCGCTGCGGAGGAGCTCCAGTTCGAGCTCGCGGCCCGGCTGCGGGACGAGATCGGCGACCTCAAGAAGGAGCTGCGCCAGATGCAGGCGGCCCAGTGACGCCACTCACCGGGCGGCTGCGTGCCGGGGTGCCCGACTTGTCGTAGGGTCGTCCGGCGGAGGGGAGTATTCCCCAACGGTGGTGTCGTCATCACAGCGGGTCCATGCCCGCTCGGTGCCACCGGCGCACGACGTCGGACCCACCGGCGACCCGTGCGCGGAAGAGACCTCCGGTACCTCGACACCTACGTACCGGAGGCACTGTGGACGTCCACGCCATTGCCTGGATCGCCCTCTTCGCGGTCATCGTCACGATGATCACCGTCGACATCGTCGGCCACGTCAAGACTCCCCACGCACCGACCATGCGCGAGGCCGCCTGGTGGTCGGTCGCCTACGTCGCGATGGCGCTCGTCTTCGGCGTGATCGTCTGGCTGGTCTGGGGCTCGACGTACGGCGGGGAGTACTTCGCCGGATACATCACCGAGAAGAGCCTGTCGGTCGACAACCTCTTCGTCTTCGTCATCATCATCGCGGCGTTCCGCGTCCCCCGGAACTACCAGCAGGAGGTCCTGCTGGCCGGCATCGTCATCGCGATCGTGCTGCGCGGTGTGTTCATCGCCCTGGGCTCCGCCGCGATCGACAACTTCTCCTGGGTCTTCTACATCTTCGGCGCCTTCCTCGTGTGGACGGCGATCTCCCAGGCGCGGCAGGGCGTGGAGACGGTCTCGGACGATGACGAGTACCAGGAGAACGGCTTCGTCCGCCTCGTGCGCCGCTTCGTGCCGGTCACCGAGGACTACGTGGGGGGCAAGCTCGTCACCAAAATCGACGGCAAGCGCATGATCACCCCGATGCTCCTCGCGATCCTCGCGATCGGCAGCGCCGACATCCTCTTCGCGGTCGACTCCATCCCCGCGATCTTCGGCCTCACCCAGGAGCCCTACCTCGTCTTCGCGGCCAACGCCTTCTCGCTCCTCGGCCTGCGCCAGCTGTACTTCCTCATCGACGGGCTGCTCGAGAAGCTCGTCTACCTCCACTACGGCCTGGCGGCGATCCTCGGCTTCATCGGGATCAAGCTCATCATCCACGCCCTGCACACCAACGAGCTGGGCTTCATCAACGGCGGCGAGGAGTGGCACGGCCTGCCCGAGCCGGGCATCGCCGTCTCCCTCCTGTGGATCCTCGGCGTCCTCACGGTCACGGTGCTCGCGAGCATCGCCAAGAACAAGAAGACTGCCCGGGAGGCCGACCAGGTCGACCGCTGACCTGCTCCGACGGCCCGGCCGCCACTCGGGGGCGTGCCGGGCCGTCGTGCTACCAGCCGCGCCTCCGCCACTCGGCCAGCTGCGGCCGTTCCGCCCCCAGCGTCGTCGGCAGCCCGTGGCCCGGCCACACGACGGTGTCGTCGGGGTAGACCGCGAAGAGCCGCTCCTCGACGTCGTCGAGCAGGCTGGTGAAGTCGGCGGGGCTCGTCGTCCTGCCCACCCCACCGGGGAACAGGCTGTCGCCGGTGACGAGGTGCACGCGCCCGGGCTGGGGTGCGTCGTCGGGCTCGGTGAGGGCGAGGGCCACCGACCCCGGCGTGTGGCCACGCAGGGCGATGACGTCCAGCACCAGCTCGCCGGCGGCGTCGACGGTGAGCCGGTCACCGTGGGACAGGAGGACGTCCACCGGGACCGGCAGGTCTGGTGCGTCCGGGGCTCCCGCCGCGGTGCGCGCACCCGTCGCGGCGACGACGGCGGGCAGCGCACGGTGGTGGTCCCAGTGGCCGTGGGTGGTGACGACGGTCCGCAGCGGGCCGTCGCCCAGCATCGCGAGGATCGCCTCCGCGTCGTCGGCGGCGTCGACGAGCAGCTGCTCGCCGGTCCGCGCGGTGAGGAGGTAGACGTTGTTGTCCATGGCGGAGACGGCCAGCCGCTCCAGGCTGGCGCCGCCCAGCGGGGTCAGGTCGGTCATGACCCGATCCTGCCAGCCGCGACACGCCCGTGACGTCGAACACATGTACAGGCGCCCGAGCGACAGGGCTCGTATCATCGCCGGGTGAGTGATCAGCTTCTCGTCCGTGGTGCGCGCGAGCACAACCTCCGCAACGTCGACCTCGAGCTTCCTCGCGACAGCATCGTCGTGTTCACCGGGCTCTCCGGCTCCGGCAAGTCCTCCCTCGCCTTCGACACGATCTTCGCCGAGGGCCAGCGCCGCTACGTCGAGTCGCTGTCCTCCTACGCGCGGCAGTTCCTCGGGCAGATGGACAAGCCCGACGTCGACTTCATCGAGGGCCTGAGCCCGGCCGTCGCCATCGACCAGAAGTCCACGAGCCGCAACCCGCGCTCCACGGTCGGCACGATCACCGAGATCTACGACTACCTGCGCCTCCTCTACGCGCGCGCCGGCACCCAGTACTGCCCGGTGTGCGGTGAGCGGGTGACCGCGCAGACGCCGCAGCAGATCGTCGACCGCCTGCAGGAGATGCCCGAGGGCACCCGCTTCCAGATCCTCGCGCCCGTCGTGCGCGGCCGGAAGGGCGAGTACCTCGAGCTCTTCCGTGAGCTCCAGTCCACCGGCTTCTCCCGCGCGCGGGTGGACGGCGCCGTCGTCTCCCTCGCGGAGCCGCCCACGCTGGAGAAGAAGATCAAGCACGACATCGACGTCGTCGTCGACCGTCTCGTCGTACGCGAGTCCATGCGCCAGCGCCTCACCGACTCCGTGGAGACCGCCCTGCGCCTGGCGGAGGGACTGCTCGTCGTCGAGCTCGTCGACCTCCCGGAGGACGACCCCGAGCGGGAGCGCCGCTTCTCCGAGAAGCGCGCCTGCCCCAACGACCACCCCCTGTCGCTGGAGGAGATCGAGCCGCGGACCTTCTCCTTCAACGCGCCCTACGGCGCGTGCCCGGAGTGCTCCGGCATCGGCTCCAAGCTCGAGGTCGACCCCGAGCTCATCGTCCCGGACGAGGAGCTCTCCCTCGCCGACGGCGCCGTCCAGCCGTGGGCCCGTGCGTCATCGGAGTACTTCCTGCGTCTGCTCCGCGCGCTCGGCGAGGAGCTCGGCTTCTCCGTCGACGTCCCGTGGCGCAGCCTTCCCGCCCGCGCCAAGGAGGCGGTGCTCCGCGGCAAGGACCACGAGGTCCACGTGCGGTACCGCAACCGCTGGGGCCGTGAGCGCGCCTACTCGACCGGCTTCGAGGGCGCCGTCACCTACGTCGAGCGCAAGCACGCGGAGACCGAGTCCGACTCCTCCCGGGAGCGCTACGAGGGCTACATGCGTGAGGTGGCGTGCTCGGTCTGCAAGGGCGCCCGCCTCAAGCCCGAGGTCCTCGCCGTCAAGCTCGGCGGCCTGTCCATCGCCGACCTGTGCGCGATGCCCATCGAGGACATCGCCCCCTTCCTCGACACCCTCGACCTCGGCGCCCGCGAGCGGGCCATCGCCGGCCAGGTGCTCAAGGAGATCTACGCGCGCCTCGGCTTCCTCGTCGACGTCGGCCTCACCTACCTCACCCTCGCGCGCCCGGCCGGCACCCTGTCCGGCGGGGAGGCGCAGCGGATCCGGCTCGCCACCCAGATCGGCTCCGGCCTCGTCGGCGTCCTCTACGTCCTCGACGAGCCGAGCATCGGGCTGCACCAGCGCGACAACCGCCGGCTCATCGACACCCTCGTGCGGCTGCGCGACCTCGGCAACACCCTCATCGTCGTCGAGCACGACGAGGACACGATCCGGGTCGCCGACTGGATCGTCGACATCGGCCCGGGCGCGGGGGAGCAGGGCGGCCACATCGTCCACTCCGGCCACCTGCCCGAGCTGCTGACGAACGAGGAGTCGCTCACCGGCGCCTACCTCTCCGGCCGGCGCTCCATCCCGATGCCCGCCGTCCGCCGCCCGATCGACAAGGGCCGCAAGGTGCGCGTCGTCGGGGCACGGGAGAACAACCTCAAGAACGTCACGGTCGACTTCCCCCTCGGGGCGCTCGTCGCCGTCACCGGGGTGTCCGGCTCGGGCAAGTCCAGCCTCGTCAACGGCATCCTCTACACCGTGATGGCGAACGAGCTCAACCGGGCCCGCCGCGTCCCCGGCCGCCACACCCGCGTCACCGGCCTCGAGCACCTCGACAAGGTCGTCCACGTCGACCAGAGCCCGATCGGCCGGACGCCGCGCTCCAACCCCGCCACCTACACCGGCGTGTGGGACCACGTGCGCAAGCTCTTCGCCGAGACCCCGGAGGCCAAGGTCCGCGGCTACGGCCCCGGGCGCTTCTCCTTCAACGTCAAGGGCGGGCGCTGCGAGGCGTGCAAGGGCGACGGCACGCTGAAGATCGAGATGAACTTCCTCCCGGACGTCTACGTCCCCTGCGAGGTGTGCCACGGCGCGCGGTACAACCGCGAGACCCTCGAGGTGCGCTTCAAGGGCAAGACGGTCGCCGAGGTCCTTGACATGCCGATCTCCGAGGCCGCCGAGTTCTTCTCCGCCTCGCAGAAGATCTCGCGCTACCTCAACACCCTCGTCGACGTCGGCCTCGGCTACGTGCGCCTGGGCCAGAGCGGCACGAGCCTCTCGGGCGGCGAGGCGCAGCGCGTCAAGCTCGCGTCCGAGCTCCAGCGCCGTACCAACGGGCGCAGCGCCTACGTCCTCGACGAGCCGACGACGGGCCTGCACTTCGAGGACATCCGCCGGCTCCTCGAGGTACTGCAGAACCTCGTCGACAAGGGCAACAGCGTCATCGTCATCGAGCACAACCTCGACGTCATCAAGAACGCGGACTGGGTCGTCGACATGGGCCCGGAGGGTGGCTCGGGCGGTGGCATGGTCATCGCCGAGGGCACCCCCGAGCAGGTGGCCAAGGTCGAGGCCTCGCACACCGGCCGCTTCCTCGCGGAGGTCCTGGGCCGCTGAGCGGCAAAGCCGACGTGACGGCGATCACCCCGGGCTAGGGTGGCCGCATGGGCGCACTCCACACCTACACGGTGACCGTCGACTGGACCGGCGCGGACGACACCGGGACGCGGAGCTACACCTCCTACTCCCGTGACCACGAGGTGCGCGTCGAGGGCAAGCCGACCCTGTTGGCCACCTCCGACCGCAAGGTCGCTGCCGACGTGTCCCGGTACCGCGCCGAGGAGCTCTTCGTCGGCGCGGTCTCCCAGTCCCAGATGCTGTGGTTCCTGCGCACCGCGGCGGCGCATGGCGTCGTCGTCGTCGGCTACACCGACGTCGCGACAGCGACCGAGCGCATCGAGGGCGCCAACTCCGGGCCCTTCTCCGACATCGTCCTGCGCCCGCGGGTCACCTACGCCCAGCCGATCAGCGAGGAGGCGGCCGTGCGCCTCCACGAGGACGCCCGTGTGCAGAACCACATCGCACGCTCGCTCAGCTGCCCCGTCCGGGTGCAGCCGGCGCCGCCCGCCCGGGAGGCGCACGTAGGCTGAGCGGTATGGCCGACCCGTCCACCTACCGCCCTCGTCCGTCGGAGATCCCGACGTCACCCGGCGTCTACCGCTTCCGCGACCCGCACGGCCGGGTGATCTACGTCGGCAAGGCGAAGAACCTCCGCTCGCGGCTCGGCAGCTACTTCCAGGACATCGCGAACCTCCACCCGCGCACGCGGCAGATGGTGACGACGGCCGCCTCGGTGGAGTGGACGGTCGTCGAGACCGAGGTGGCGTCCCTCGCGCTCGAGTACTCCTGGATCAAGGAGTACGACCCCCGCTTCAACATCAAGTACCGCGACGACAAGTCCTACCCCTACCTCGCGGTGACGATGTCCGAGACGGTGCCCCGCGCCACCGTGATGCGCGGCGCCCGCCGGAAGGGCAACCGCTACTTCGGGCCCTACGGCCACGCATGGGCGATCCGCGAGACGGTCGACCTCATGCTCCGCGTCTTCCCGGTGCGCACCTGCTCCAACGGCGTGTACCGGCGTGCCGAGCGCTCCGGGCGCCCCTGCCTCCTCGGCTACATCGACAAGTGCGCGGCGCCCTGCGTCGGACGGATCTCGGTGGAGGACCACCGCCGCCTCGCCGAGGACTTCTGCGCGTTCATGGGCGGCCAGACCCGCCCCTTCGTGCGCCGCCTCGAGAGCGAGATGAAGGCCGCCGCGGGCGAGCTCGACTTCGAGCGCGCGGCCCGGCTGCGCGACGACCTCGGTGCCCTCAAGCGGGTCGTGGAGAAGAACGAGGTCGTCCTGCCGGACGGCACCGACGCCGATGTCTTCGCGATGGCCTCCGACGAGCTCGAGGCCTCCGTCCAGGTGTTCCACGTCCGGGACGGACGGGTCCGCGGCCAGCGGGGCTGGGTGGTGGAGAAGGTGGAGGAGGCGACGGACGCCGAGCTCGTCGAGCGGCTCCTTCAGCAGGTCTACGGCGACCTCGGCACCGAGGCCGACGACGAGGCGGAGTCGGCCCGTACCTCTGCGGTCCCGCGGGAGGTGCTCGTGCCCGTCCTGCCCGCCGACCTGCCGCAGGTGACCGACTGGCTCAGCGGCCTGCGCGGCTCCGCCGTGTCCGTGCGGGTCCCGCAGCGTGGGGACAAGCGCGCCCTCGCCCAGACCGTGAGGCGCAACGCCGAGCACGCGCTCGTGCTCCACAAGACCCGGCGCGCGGGCGACCTCACCACCCGGTCCCAGGCGCTGGCGGACCTCGCCGAGGCCCTCGACCTCGAGGAGGCCCCCCTCCGCATCGAGTGCTACGACATCTCCCACACCCAGGGCACCCACCAGGTGGGCTCCATGGTCGTCTTCGAGGACGGCCTCCCCCGCAAGAACGCCTACCGCCGCTTCGTCGTCCGCGGCGCGGACGGCAGCGGCGCCCGGGACGACACCGAGGCGATCGCCGAGGTCCTCACCCGCCGGTTCCGCCACTACCGCTCCGCCCGCGAGGGCGCGGTCGACGACGACGGCAAGCCACTCGTGTCCGGCCCGGTCGACCCCGAGACGGGGCGTCCCACCCGCTTCGCCTACCCGCCCAACCTCGTCGTCGTCGACGGCGGGCAGCCGCAGGTGGCGGCGGCGCAGCGGGTCTTCGAGGAGCTCGGCGTCGAGGACGTCGCCCTCGTCGGCCTGGCGAAGCGCCTCGAGGAGGTGTGGCTGCCGGGGGAGGACTTCCCCCTCGTCCTGCCCCGCACCAGCCCCGGCCTCTTCCTCCTCCAGCGGCTGCGCGACGAGGCCCACCGCTTCGCCATCGCCGCCCACCGCGGGCGGCGGAGCAAGGCGATGACCCGCTCGGTCCTCGACGACGTCCCCGGCCTCGGCCCCACCCGCGCCAAGGCGCTGCTCGCCCACTTCGGGTCGGTGGCCGGCCTGCGCAAGGCGACGGCGGAGGAGATCGCCGGCGCCGTCAAGGGCGTCGGTCCGCGCACCGCGCAGGCCGTCGTCGACGCCCTCCGCACGGCGCCCACCGCACCGACCGGCCCCTCGGCGGAGGAGGTCACCGCTCCCACCGGTGCCACACCGGACGCCGCCGGGGAGGCCGTCGCCACGCCCACTGGTGCCGCACCGGATGCCGCCGGGGACGCGGTCGCCGGCACTACCGACGCCACACCGGACGCCGCCGCGGGACGGGACGCCGCGGTCGCTGCCGGGGACGGCCTCGGCGCCGAGGACGCCGACGGGGACCGGCCCGGCCTGGCATCCTAGGGGGATGAGCACCTCAGGAGGACAGGGCCCGGCCGACGGCGACGAGCGCGCACCGCAGACCGTGCCGGAGGGCATCCCACTGCTCGAGGCGGAGACGACGCCCCCGGAGTCGGACCGCCGCGAGCTCCTCATCATCACCGGGATGTCCGGGGCCGGCCGCACGCGGGTGGCCAACACCCTCGAGGACATGGACTGGTTCGTCGTCGACAACCTGCCGCCGCGGATGCTCGAGCCGCTCGCCCGGATGATGACCGCCTCCGGGGGAGGGGTGCAGCGCCTGGCAGCCGTCGTCGACGTCCGCAGCGGAGAGTTCTTCGCCGAGCTCCTCAGCATCCTCGACGAGCTCCGCGGCCACGGCCTGGAGTACCGCATCCTCTTCCTCGAGGCTGACGACGCCGAGCTCGTGCGCCGCTACGAGCAGGTCCGCCGCGCCCACCCCCTCCAGGGGGACGGCCGCATCCTCGACGGCATCGCCCAGGAGCGCGAGCTGCTCGCCGAGCTGCGCCGCCGCGCCGACTCGATCATCGACACGACAAAGTTCAGCCCCTACGACCTCGCGCGCCACATCCGCCAGCGCGTCGGGGAGGCCGGTGCCCAGCCGGTCCAGATCACCCTCGTGTCCTTCGGCTTCAAGCACGGCCTGCCGCTCGACGCGGACCACGTCGTCGACGTCCGCTTCCTGTCCAACCCGTACTGGGTGACCGAGCTGCGCCACCTGTCCGGCAAGGACGAGGCCGTCAACCGGTACGTCCTCGACCAGCCCGGCGCGCGGGAGTTCATCGACCGCTACGTCGACACCCTTGAGCCCGTGATCGCCGGCTACGAGCGCGAGCTGAAGAACAACGTGACGATCGCCGTCGGCTGCACCGGGGGACGCCACCGGTCGGTCGCCGTCTCGGAGGCGATGGGGGAGGAGCTGCGCGACCGAGGGCTGCAGGTGCGCACCCTCCACCGTGACGTGGGGCGGGAGTGACCGCGGAGCAGTGGCCCTCGGCGGGTACCCGGGGGCCGCGCGTCGTGGCTCTCGGCGGCGGGCACGGCCTGGCCGCCACCCTCGGGGCGCTGCGCCACGTGTGCAGCGCGCTCACCGCCGTCGTCACCGTCGCCGACGACGGCGGGTCCTCCGGCCGCCTGCGGCACGAGCTCGGCGCGCTGCCCCCGGGGGACCTCCGCATGGCGCTGTCCGCGCTCTGCGACGACTCCGAGTGGGGGCTCACGTGGCGTGACGTCCTCCAGCACCGCTTCAGCTCGTCCGGGCCGCTGGACGGGCACGCGCTGGGCAACCTCCTCATCGTCGCGCTGTGGGACCTGCTGGGCGACGAGGTCGCCGGCCTCGACTGGGTGGGCCGGCTGCTCGGCGCCCGCGGGCGCGTGCTGCCCATGGCCGCGGTGCCGCTCGACATCGAGGCACGCGTGCGGATGAGCGGCACGGAGCAGGAGCGGGTCGTGCGGGGCCAGTCCCGGGTGGCTGTGACGAGCGGGAACATCAGCTCGGTCCGCCTCATCCCCGAGGAGCCGCCGGCGCACCCGGAGGCGGTCCGTGCCGTCCTCGAGGCCGAGTGGGTCGTCCTCGGCCCCGGCTCCTGGTACACCTCGGTCATCCCGCACCTGCTCGTCCCCGAGCTCGCCCGCGCCCTCGCGGAGACCGACGCGCGGCGGGCCGTCACGCTCAACCTCTCGGCGCAGCCGGGGGAGACGGAGGGCATGTCGGCGGCCGACCACCTCCACACGCTCGTCGAGCACGCGCCCGACCTGCGCATCGACGTCGTCCTCGCCGACCCGGCCGCCGTCGAGGACATCGACGGCCTGCTCTCCGCGGCGCGCGGCCTGGGTGCGCGCGTGCTGCTGCGGCAGGTCCGCGCGGGCGACGGGACACCCCGCCACGATCCCCTGCGGCTGGCCGCCGCCTACCGCGACGCGTTCGACGACGTGCTGGGCGATGTGGGCGAGGCCACGGGGCCCTCGTGAGGATCGAGCGGCAGACCATGAGAAGGTGCAGGCTGGCCCCCGTGCGGGGGCCGTGGGACGAGGGAGCACGGTGAGCGGGAGGAAGTCGGCCATGTCGTTGACGGCGTCCGTCAAGGACGAGCTGGCCAGGCTGCAGGTGGACAAGATGTCCGCACGCAAGGCCGAGGTCGCAGCCACGCTCCGCTTCGCGGGCGGGCTGCACATCATCTCCGGGCGCATCGTCATCGAGGCCGAGCTCGACCTCGGCGTCGCGGCCCGGCGCCTGCGCCAGGCGATGGCGGAGATCTACGGCCACTCGAGCGACGTCGTCGTTGTCTCCGGCGGTGGCCTCAAGCGCGGCAACCGCTACGTCGTGCGCGTGGTCAAGGACGGGGAGTCCCTGGCCCGCCAGACCGGCCTGCTCGACGGCCGTGGCCGCCCCGTGCGCGGGCTCCCGCCGGGTGTCGTGTCCGGCGGCGTCGGCGAGGCCGTCGCCGCGTGGCGCGGCGCCTTCATCGCCCGCGGCTCGCTCACCGAGCCGGGCCGCTCCTCGGCCCTCGAGATCACCTGCCCCGGCCCGGAGGCCGCCCTCGCGCTCGTCGGCGCGGCGCGCCGGATGGACGTGTCCGCCAAGGCCCGCGAGGTCCGCGGCGTGGACCGCGTCGTCGTCCGCGACGGCGACGACATCTCCGCGCTCCTCGCCCGCATGGGCGCGCACGACGCCGTCCTCACCTGGGAGGAGCGGCGCACCCGCCGCGAGGTGCGCGGCACTGCCAACCGGCTGGCGAACTTCGACGACGCGAACCTGCGCCGCTCGGCCCGCGCCGCCGTCGCGGCCGGCGCCCGCGTCGAGCGCGCCTTCGAGATCCTCGGCGAGGGCGTGCCCGACCACCTGCTCCAGGCCGGCCAGCTGCGCCTCGCGCACAAGCAGGCGAGCCTCGAGGAGCTCGGCGCCCTCTCCGACCCGCCGCTCACCAAGGACGCGATCGCCGGCCGGATCCGCCGGCTGCTCGCCATGGCGGACAAGCGCGCCCACGAGCTCGGCATCGGTGACACCGAGGCGGTCCTCACCCCGGACATGTACGACCTCTGAGCTGCGGCGTGACCCTCGTCACCGCCAGGGGGGAGGGTTCGCCCAGAGCGGACAGATCGGTCGTGTCCACGTCGGACCTACGTCCCTGCGGCCCCTTTTGTCCCGGTGTAGGTTTGTAGGTGCTGGTGGCCCAGCCTCCACGGCGGGCCCGCCACAGCGCCCCTCGGGCGCTACTTCGACAGTCGACTTGTGTGTGCGCCGAGCGGCGCACTAGAGGAGGACATAGTGACCATCCGCGTCGGTATCAACGGCTTCGGCCGCATCGGCCGCAGCTTCTTCCGGGCCGCGCTCAAGAGCGGTTCGGACCTCGAGATCGTGGGCGTCAACGACCTCACCGACAACAAGACCCTCGCCCACCTCCTCAAGTACGACTCCATCATGGGCGTGCTCGACGAGGAGGTCTCGTACGACGAGGAGTCCATCACCGTCGGCGGCAGGAAGATCCACGTCTCCGCGGAGAAGGACCCGGCCCAGCTTCCCTGGGGCGACCTCGGTGTCGACATCGTCATCGAGTCCACCGGTCGCTTCGTCGACCGCGACTCCGCCAAGGCGCACCTCGACGCCGGCGCCAAGAAGGTCATCATCTCCGCGCCGGGCAAGGACGTGGACGCCACCTTCGTCATGGGTGTCAACCACACCGACTACGACGCCGAGCAGCACCACATCTTCTCCAACGCCTCCTGCACGACCAACTGCCTCGCCCCGATGGCCAAGGTCCTGCACGAGAACTTCGGCATCGTCCGTGGCCTCATGACCACGATCCACGCCTACACCGCCGACCAGAACCTCCAGGACGGCCCCCACAAGGACCTGCGCCGCGCCCGCGCCGCCGCCCTCAACATGGTGCCGACCACCACCGGTGCGGCCAAGGCCGTCTCCCTCGTGCTCCCCGAGCTCAAGGGCAAGCTGGACGGCTACGCCATGCGCGTGCCGACCCCGACCGGCTCCGCCACCGACCTCACCTTCACGGTCGAGAAGGAGGTCACCGTCGAGCAGGTCAACGCCGCGATGAAGGCCGCCGCCGAGAGCCCGGAGCTCAAGGGCATCCTCAAGTACACCGAGGACCCGATCGTCTCCCAGGACATCGTCGGTGACCCGCACACCTCGATCTTCGACGCCGGCCTCACCAAGGTGATCGGCGACCAGGTCAAGGTGCTCAGCTGGTACGACAACGAGTTCGGCTACTCCAGCTCGCTGGTCAAGCTCGCCAGCTACGTGGGCGAGCGTCTCTGAGGCTTCGCCTCCACCCAGCAGTGAACACGGACGCCCGCGTGCCGCCGAACGCGGCACGCGGGCGTTCGTGCGTCCGCACCCGACTCTAGGAGAGCCATGAAGACCATCGACACCCTGGGCGACCTGCGCGGCAAGCGCGTCCTCGTCCGCTCCGACTTCAACGTCCCGCTCGACGGCACGACCATCACCGACGACGGCCGCATCCGTGCCGCCCTGCCGACCCTCACCGCCCTGCTCGACGCCGGCGCGAAGGTCATCGTCACCGCTCACCTCGGCCGCCCCAAGGGCGCGCCGGAGCCCAAGTACTCCCTCGCGCCCGTCGCGAAGCGCCTCGGCGAGCTGCTCGGCCGCGAGGTCCTCCTCGCCGAGGACACCGTCGGTGAGGACGCCAAGGCCAAGGCCCAGTACATCGAGGAGGGCCAGGTCCTCCTCCTGGAGAACATCCGCTTCGACGCCCGCGAGACCTCCAAGGACGAGGCCGAGCGAGGCGCCCTGGCGGACGAGCTCGCGCTCCTCGCCGACTTCTTCGTCTCCGACGGCTTCGGTGTCGTCCACCGGAAGCAGGCGAGCGTCTACGACGTCGCCCAGCGCCTCCCGCACGCGGCCGGCCAGCTCGTCTTCAAGGAGATCGACTCCCTGAGCAGGGCGACCGGTGACCCGGAGCGGCCCTACGTCGTCGTCCTCGGCGGCTCGAAGGTGTCCGACAAGCTCGGTGTCATCGGCAACCTCCTCACCAAGGCCGACCGCCTCCTCATCGGCGGCGGCATGGTCTTCACCTTCCTCGCGGCCAAGGGCTACGACGTCGGCACCTCCCTCCTCGAGGAGGACCAGGTCGAGACCGTCAAGGGCTACCTGCGCGACGCGGAGGCCAACGGCGTCGAGATCGTCCTGCCCACCGACATCGTCGTGGCGCCGGAGTTCAAGGCCGATGCGCCCGCCACCGTCGTCCCGGCCGACGCCATCCCCGCCGACCAGATGGGCCTGGACATCGGCCCCGACTCCGGCCGCCTCTTCGCCGAGAAGATCGCCGACGCGAAGACGATCGTGTGGAACGGCCCCATGGGCGTCTTCGAGTTCGACGCCTTCTCCGCCGGCACCAAGGCCGTCGCCCAGGCGATGCAGGACGCCGCGGGCTTCACCATCGTCGGGGGCGGCGACTCCGCCGCCGCGGTCCGCGTGCTCGGCTTCGACGAGGACAAGTTCGACCACATCTCCACCGGTGGTGGCGCCAGCCTCGAGTACCTCGAGGGCAAGGTCCTTCCCGGCGTCGCGGTTCTGGAAGACTGAGCCCATGACCAACCGCACCCCGCTGATGGCGGGCAACTGGAAGATGAACCTCGACCACCACGAGGCCACCCACCTCGTGCAGAAGCTCGCCTGGGAGCTCAAGGACAAGGAGCACGACTACTCGGCCGTCGAGGTCGTCGTCGTGCCGCCCTTCACCGACCTGCGCTCCGTGCAGACGCTCGTGGACGGCGACAAGCTCGACGTCCGCTACGGCGCCCAGGACGTCTCCGCGCACGAGAAGGGCGCCTACACCGGCGAGATCTCCGCCGCGATGCTCGCCAAGCTCGGCGTCAGCTACGCCGTCGTCGGGCACTCCGAGCGCCGCCAGTACCACGCCGAGGACGACGCCCTCGTCGGTGCGAAGGCCAAGGCCGCCCTGGCCCACGGCATCGTCCCGATCATCTGCGTCGGTGAGGGGCTCGACGTCCGCCAGGCGGGCGACCAGGTCTCCTACACCCTCGCGCAGGTCGACGGCGCCTACGCCGGGCTCGACGCGGAGGCCGCCGCGAAGACGGTCGTCGCCTACGAGCCCGTGTGGGCCATCGGCACCGGTGAGGTCGCCACCCCGGAGGACGCGCAGGAGGTCTGCGGCGCGATCCGCGCCCGCCTCGCCGAGCTGTACAGCCAGGAGGTCGCCGACTCCGTCCGCGTCCTGTACGGCGGCTCGGTGAAGTCGGGCAACGTCGCCTCCATCATGGTCAAGGAGGACGTCGACGGCGCCCTCGTCGGAGGCGCCAGCCTCCAGGCCGAGGAGTTCGCGGCGATCGTCCGCTACCAGCAGCACGCCTGACACACCCCGCCACGGTCCCCGGACGCGATCGGCGACCGGGGGCCGTGGCGTGTCCCGGCCAAGTTGGTCCACGACGAGGCCGTCATCACTTATCCTGGTCGGGTTGCGGCTGCGCCGCCGCCCGCCCGTTCACCGAAAGGAGCCTCCGGCTCGTGGATGCCCTCCGGATCGTTCTCGAGGTGCTGCTGGTCCTCACCAGCATCTTCCTCATCCTGTCCATCCTCATGCACAAGGGGAAGGGTGGTGGCCTCTCGGACATGTTCGGTGGCGGAATCAGCTCCTCGATCGGCTCCTCCGGGGTCGCCGAGCGGAACCTCAACCGCATCACCATCGGCATCTCGCTCCTGTGGGGGACGGCAATCATCCTCCTCGGCCTCATGCAGCGTTTCGTCTGAGCGGGGAGAACCACCATGGCTGGAGGAAGTGCGATCCGCGGGTCCCGCGTCGGTGCGGGCCCCATGGGCGAGGCCGAGCGCGGCGAGGCCGCCCCTCGGATCCGGGTGACCTACTGGTGCGCCAAGGGACACGAGACGAGCCCGAGCTTCGCCACGGAGCCGGAGATCGTCGTCCCCGAGACCTGGGACTGCCCGCGCTGCGGGCTGCCCGCCGGCCAGGACCGTGAGGCCCCGCCGGAGCCCCCGCGCAACGAGCCGTACAAGACGCACCTCGCGTATGTGAAGGAGCGGCGCACGGACGCCGATGGGGAGGCCCTCCTCGAGGAGGCCCTCACTGCCCTCCGCGCCCGCCGCGGCACCACCACGCGCTAGCAGCACCAGCACCTCGTACGCCGACAGCCGGATTCCTCCCGAGGAATCCGGCTGTCGGCGCCGAGGTGGGTGGGTGACCGGCGGGGTCAGGGAGGGCGGAGGTGGCGGCGAGGTCGACGAGCCACAGGGTGCGGCCGCTCGCCTGCACACGACCGGCGGGGACGGACGCGCCGTCGCCCGTGCCGCCGTCGGCCTCGGGCAGCGAGGTGCCGGCCAGCGCGGCGGCAACGGCCGGGGCCTTGCCCTCGCCGGAGACGACGAGCCACACCTGGTGCGCCGCGCACAGCGTCGGGAGCGTGAGGCTCACCCGCTCCGGCGGCGGCTTGGGGGAGTCCGCCTCGGCGAGGGCGCCGAGCGACTCGTCCGCGAGGCTCGGGCGCCCCGGGAACAGCGAGGCGACGTGCCCGTCGGGACCCATCCCGAGGAGGACGACGGCAAGCTCGGGCACCTCGGCGCCGGGCGCGGCGTGCGCCGCCAGCTCCTCGGTGTACGCGCGCGCGGCGGCGTCGACGTCGGCGACCGTGTCCGGCCCCGGGACGGCGTGGACGTGCTCGGGCCGCAGCGGCAGGTGGTCCAGCAGCGCCTCGGCGGCGTCGACGTCGTTGCGCTCCGAGTGGCCCGCGGGCACGAAGCGCTCGTCGCCCCACCACACGTGGACGGCGGTCCAGTCGACCGCGTCGCGCAGCGGGTCCGCCGCCACGGCGCGCAGGACGTCGACGAGGATGCTGCCACCCGTGAGGGCGACGTGGACCGGCGTGGCCACGGACTGCGCGTCGACGAGCGCGAGAAGGAAACGGGCCGCCGTCGCCCGGGCGAGCAGCTCGCCGTCGGGGTGGACGACGACGGGTGCCTGGGTGCTCATGACCGAACCTCCGTGGGGACGAGGGGGAGTCCGCGCGTGAGCGTCCGACCGTAGGTCTCGTCGGCGTCGAGACGGCGCAGCTCTTCGGTGAGGCAGTCCGCCAGGGCGCGCTCCACCAGGTTGATCCGCTGGTCGATGCGGCCGGGACGGCTGAGGATGGCCACGCTCGCGCCCGGCTTGCGGCGCAGCGTGATCGACCCGTTCGCCCGCTCCAGCTCGACGTGGGTCACGGCCTTGGAGTCCTCGACGCCGACCTCCACCGGGACGCCGAAGGCGTCCGCGAGCCAAGCAGCGAGCATGTACACCGACGGCCGGTTCCTCGCGCCCGTCACACGGGCGGCGATGATCGGGTCGTGGGGCGGCTCGTCGAGGGTCGCGGCGAGCAGCCCTCGCCACAGGGTGACCCGGGACCATGCAAGGTCGGTGTCACCCGGCGCGTAGCCCGGCGCGAGCGCGCGCAGCGTGCCGAGCGGGTCGGCCGACGCCGTGGCGTCGGTGATCCGTCGCTGAGCCATCGCCCCGAGCGGGTCGCGGCTCGGCTCGGCCGGCGGCTCGCCCGTCCACCACACGACGATCGGCGCGTCGGGCAGCAGGAGGGGCATGACGAGGGTGTCGACGGCGTCGGCCGGCTCCCCCGTGGGCTGGAGGATGACGACCTCGCTGAGGCCGGCGTCCCCACCGACGCGGATCTCCGCGTCGATGCTGGCGGCGCCGTTGCCGTCGCCGGGGACGACGGCGATGATCCGGCAGGGGTGCTCGCGGGAGGCCCCGTTGGCGGCCGAGATCCCGTGCTCGGCGGCCGCGAGGTCGTCGGCGACGATGATGAGGGTGAGCACCCGGGTGAAGGAGTTGGCGCCGCTGGAGCGGCGCATGGCCGAGAGGCGGCTGCTCACCGCGGCGGAAGTCGTCGCGTGCATCGTGGTGATCATGCTCGTCTCCTTTACGGCATCCGCCAGCGGCGGCCGTCGCGTGCCAACATCTCGTCCGACCCCGCCGTGCCCCACGACCCCGGCCGGTAGGCCTCGGGGCGCCCGTGGGACTCCCAGAACTCCGTGATCGGGTCGAGGATCTGCCAGGACAGCTCGACCTCCCGCTGGTGCGGGAAGAGCGGCGGGTCGCCGAGGAGCACGTCGAGGATGAGCCGCTCGTAGGCCTCGGGGGAGTTCTCGGTGAAGGCGTTGCCGTAGCCGAAGTCCATCGACACGTCGCGGACCTCCATCGCGGTGCCCGGGACCTTGGCGCCGAAGCGGATCGTCACGCCCTCGTCGGGCTGGACCCGGAACACGATGGCGTTCTGCCCGAGCTCGCCGGACGAGCCGAGGTCGAAGGGCAGGTGCGGGGCACGCTTGAAGACGACGGCGATCTCCGTGACGCGCCGCCCGAGCCGCTTTCCGGCTCGCAGGTAGAACGGGACCCCGGCCCAGCGGCGGGAGTCGACCTCCAGGCGCATCGCGGCGTAGGTCTCGGTGACGGAGTCCGGCGAGATGCCGTCCTCCTCGTGGTAGCCGCGCACGTGCTCCCCGCCCTGCCACCCGGCTGCGTACTGGCCGCGCGCCGTCGAGGTGGTGAGGTCGTCCCCGAGCCGAACGGCCGAGAGCACCTTCTCCTTCTCGCGGCGCAGGGAGCCCGCGTCGAAGGAGAAGGGCTCCTCCATCGCAGTGAGCGCGAGGAGCTGGAGCAGGTGGTTCTGGATGACGTCCCGGGCCGCGCCGATGCCGTCGTAGTAGCCGGCGCGGCTGCCGATGCCGATGTCCTCGGCCATGGTGATCTGGACGTGGTCGACGTAGTGGTTGTTCCACACCGGCTCGAAGAGCTGGTTCGCGAAGCGCATCGCGAGGATGTTCTGGACGGTCTCCTTGCCCAGGTAGTGGTCGATGCGGAAGACCGAGTCCTCGGGGAACACCTCGGAGACGACGTCGTCGAGCTCGCGGGCCGACTCGAGGTTGTGCCCGAAGGGCTTCTCGATGATGACGCGGCGCCACGCGTCGGTCGTCGGCTCCGACAGGCCCGAGCGCTTGAGCTGGTTGAGCACGAGTGGGAAGGACCGCGGCGGCACCGAGAGGTAGAAGGCGTGGTTGCCGCCCGTGCCGCGCTCGGCGTCCAGGGCCGCGACCGTCTCGGCCAGCGTGTCGAAGGCGGCGTCGTCGTCGAACTCGCCCTGGACGAACCGGAAGCCGGAGGCCAGCTGCTCCCACGTGCGCTCGGAGAACTCCGTGCGGGCGTGCTCGCGCACGGCGTCGTGGACGATCTGCGCGAAGTCCTCGGTCGACCAGTCGCGCCGCGCGAAGCCGGTGAGGGCAAAGGACGGCGGCAGCAGGCCGCGGTTGGCAAGGTCGTAGATCGCCGGCAGCAGCTTGCGCTTGGCGAGGTCGCCCGTGACGCCGAAGATGACGAGGCCGGCAGGCCCCGCGATCCGGGGCAGGCGGCGGTCCCGGGGGTCGCGCAGCGGGTTGTCCGGCGGGGTCGGTGCGGTGCTCATGGTCTCCTCACGGCCCTGTGGTCAGGTGGTCCGGCGCGTCAGACTACCCGTGAGCCAGGCGAGGGCGTCCGGGGTGTCCACGCGCAGCCGCAGCACCGGCCGGCCGAGGCCGGTGAGCACCCGCGCGTCGGCGTCGGCCTGGGCCGCGACGAGCTCGGCGAAGTCGAAGTCGCGCCCCGGGATCGACACGTGGGCGGGCGCGCCGCCGGTGATCATGAGGTAGACGCCGTGCGGTGGGCCGCCCTTGTGGAGCTGGCCGGTGGAGTGGAGGTAGCGCGGGCCCCAGCCGAAGGTGACCGGACGTCCCGTGCGCTCTGCCAGGCCGTCGCGCACGCCCCGGAGGAGGTCCGGCGCGCGGCCCTCCCGGTCGAGGTAGGCGAGGACGGCGAGGTAGCCGTGCTCCGGGTCCAGCTGCTCGAGGAGGGTGGTGACGGCGTCGGGCACGGTCCGCGCGCCGGCGAGCAGGGCACGCGGGGCCCGGACCTCGACGCCGGAGTCGCTGAAGGCCGGCGGCTCGAGGGACGGCATGCCGCCGAGGAACTCGCGGGTGGCCTGCTTCGTCGCCTCGACGTCGGGCTGGTCGAAGGGGTTGACGCCGAGGAGCCGCCCGGCGACGGCGACGGCGTGCTGCCACAGGAGGAAGGTGCCGCCGAGGGAGCCGGAGACGGTGATCTCGGTGGAGTCGGTGTCGGCGTCGAGGTCCGCGCTCACCGCGACCCGCCGCGCGCCGTCGGCGACGTCGTCGAGCTCGGCGGCGGCGTCGTCGGTGAGGGGGGTGAGGAGGACCGGCAGGGTGCGCTCGTCGCGGGCGGCCAGCTCGGGGGCGTGCTCGTCGGCGACGACGGGGACGAGGCCGCGCCCGCCCTTGCCGAGCGACTCCGCGAGCAGCTGCTCCGCCCACGCGGTGAAGTGGTAGAGCCCGCTGCCGGCGTCGACGAGCAGCACCGTCTCGCGCAGCGGGCGCGTCGCGGCCAGCGCGGCGCCGAGGACGAGGGCCGGGTTGGCCTCGGTGTCCTCGGCGAAGAAGGGTGCGACCTCGGCGGCCTCGTCGAGGAGCCGGCCGACGTCGACGCCGGCGAGGGCGCTCGGCACGAGACCGTAGGCGGACAGCGCGGAGAACCGCCCGCCGACCCGCGGGTCGGCGGCGAAGACGGCGCGGTACCCCTCCTCCCGGGCAAGCTCCTCGAGCGGCGAGCCCGGCTTGGTGAGGACGACGACGTGCCGGGCGGGGTCGCGGCCCGCGGCCTGGAGGGCGGCGACGAAGGCGCGCCGGTGGGAGTCCGTCTCCACCGTGGTGCCCGAGCGGGAGGCGACGACGAGCACCGTGCGCGCGAGGTCGCCCTCCAGCACGCGCTCCACCTGCGTGGGCACCGTCGAGTCGAGGACGGTAAGCGGGGCGCCGAGGGAGCCGGTGATGACCTCTGCGGCGAGGGACGAGCCGCCCATGCCGGCGAGGACCACGTGGTCCAGCCCCTCGGCCCGCAGCTCCTCGCGCAGCGCGCTCACCCGCTCGACGAGCTCGCGGGAGGTCTGGTGGAGGTCGGTCCAGCCGAGGCGGTCGCCGACATCGACGCCCTCGCCCCACAGCGACGCGTCCTGCGCCGCGAGCCGGGAGGCGACGTGCTCCTCGAGAAGGGCGGGGACGGCGTCGTGCACGGCCTGCGCCGCCGCCCCGGTCGCGCTCACCTCGACGACGGCGGTCTCCTCGTCACCCGCCCAGGTGACGATCGCGGGGCTCATTGCCGGCCCGGTGCCTGCAGGCCGGTCGTGACCCGCTCGCTCAGCTGGTCCCAGCTCTGCTGGAACTTCTCCACGCCCTCCGTCTCGAGGGTGTCCATGATCTCGCCGTAGGAGATCCCCAGGCGCTCGAGCCGGTCGAGGACCTCCCGCGCCTCGTCGTAGCCGCCGCGGACCGTGTCGCCCCGCAGCTCGGCGTGGTCGGCGACGGCGCGCAGGGTGGCCTCCGGCATCGTGTTGACGACGCCGTCGGTGACGAGCTCGTCGACGTAGCGGGTGTCGGGGTAGGCGGGGTCCTTGACCCCGGTCGAGGCCCACAGCAGGCGCTGCGGGTGGGCCCCGGCGTCGGCGAGGGACTGCCAGCGCTCGGTGCCGAAGATCTCCTCGAAGGCCTCGTAGGCGAGGCGGGCGTTGGCGATGGCGACCTGGCCACGCAGGGTGCGGGCGTCGTCGTCGTCCAGCTCGTCGAGCCGGGCGTCGACCGCCGAGTCGATCCGCGAGACGAAGAAGGAGGCGACGGAGTGGATCGTCGAGAGGTCCACCCCGGCGAGCTGTGCACGCTCCAGGCCGTCGGTGTAGGCCCGCGCCACGGCGCGGTAGCGGTCGAGGGAGAAGATGAGGGTGACGTTGACGCTGATGCCCTCGGCGATCGCCTCGGTGATCGCCGGCAGCCCCTCGGTCGTCGCGGGGATCTTGACGAGGAGGTTGGGCCGGTCGACGAGCTGCCAGAGCTCGCGGGCCTGGGCGATGGTCGCGTCGGTGTCGTGGGCGAGGTACGGGTCGACCTCGATCGAGACGCGCCCGTCGACGCCACCGGTGCTCTCGTAGACCTCGAGGAACCGGTCGCAGGCGTTGCGGACGTCGGAGGTGGTGAGCGCGGTGATCGCGGTGGGGACGTCGGCGCCGTCACCGGCGAGGGCGGCGAGGTCGGCGTCGTACCGGGTCCCCTCCGACAGCGCCGAGGCGAAGATCGAGGGGTTCGTCGTCACGCCGACGACGTGGTCCTCCGCGAGGAGCGAGGTGAGGGACTGGGCCCCACCGCCCTCGAGGCGTTCGCGGGACAGGTCGTCCAGCCAGACGGAGACGCCGAGACTGCTCAGCTCGGCCAGGTGGTTCGTCATTGCTCCTCCTCGCGTGGGCCGGGCCCCGGCGGCGGGTGCCGCCGGGGCCCGGTCGTGCTACTTGGGCAGGTCGCCCGTCCCGCCGGGGGCGGCGTCCTGGTCGGTGCCGGGGGAGTCGTGGCCGGCCGCGGCCAGCGACTCGCGCGCCTTGGCGACGGTCGCCTCGGCGGTGATGCCGAACTCCTCGTACAGGCGCTCGTAGGCGGCCGAGGCGCCGTAGTGCTCGATGCTCACGCAGCGGCCGGCATCGCCGACGATCTCGTGCCAGCCCTGGGCGACGGCGGCCTCGACGGAGACGCGTGCCTTGACCGAGCCGGGCAGCACCTCCTCCTGGTAGGCGTCGTCCTGGAGGGCGAACCACTCGCGGCAGGGCATCGACACGACTCGCGTGGCGACGCCGTCGGCCTGGAGGGTCTCGCGGGCCGCGAGCGCGACCTGCACCTCGGAGCCGGTGGCGATGAGGATGACCTGCGGCGTGCCGCCGGTGGCCTCGGCGAGGACGTAGCCGCCGCGGGCGACGCCCTCGGCGCTGGCGAGCGTGTCGCCCTCGGCCGCACCGGAGCCGCGCGCCGGGTTCGGCACGTTCTGGCGGGTGAGGACGAGACCGGCGGGACGCTCGGTGTTCTCGATGATCGTGCGCCACGCGACGGCCACCTCGGCGGCGTCGGCGGGACGGACGACGTCGAGGCCGGGGATCGCGCGCAGGGCGGCGAGGTGCTCGATCGGCTGGTGGGTGGGGCCGTCCTCACCGAGGCCGATGGAGTCGTGCGTCCACACGAAGGTGCTGGGGATGCCCATGAGGGCGGCCAGGCGCACCGGCGGGCGCATGTAGTCGGAGAAGGTGAGGAAGGTGCCGCCGTAGGGGCGGGTGAGGCCGTGGAGGGTGATCCCGTTGAGGATCGAGCCCATGGCGTGCTCACGGATGCCGAAGTGGAGCGTCCGGCCGTAGGGGTTGCCGGGGAACATCTTCGTGGAGCGCTGGACCGGGAGGAAGGACGGCTCGCCCTTCATCGTCGTGTTGTTCGAGCCGGCGAGGTCGGCCGAGCCGCCCCACAGCTCGGGCAGCACGGGCGCGAGCGCAGCGAGCACGGAGCCGGACGCGGATCGCGTGGACACGGCCTTGCCCTCCTCGAAGGCGGGCAGCGCGTCGGCCCAGCCCTCGGGCAGCTCTCGGGCGCTCAGGCGCTCCAGGAGGGCGGCGCCCTCGGGGTTGGCGGTGCGCCACGCCTGGAAGGAGGTCTCCCACTCCTGGCGGAGGGCGGCGCCGCGGTCGCGGACCTGACGGACGTGGCTGAAGACCTCGTCGGTCACCTCGAAGCTCTGCTCGGGGTCGAAGCCGAGGACCTCCTTGAGGCCGCGGACCTCGTCGCCGCCGAGGGCGGAGCCGTGGATCGCGCCGGTGTTCTGCTTGGTGGGGGCGGGCCAGCCGATGATCGTGCGCAGCGCGATCATCGTCGGGCGGTTCGTCTCGGCCTTGCCGGCCGCGATGGCGGCGGCGAGCGCGTCGACGTCCTCGGTGTAGCCGGTCCCGCCGTCGGTCCAGTCCACCCGCTCGGTGTGCCAGCCGTAGGCGGCGTAGCGGGCGAGGACGTCCTCGGTGAAGGCGATGTTGGTGTCGTCCTCGATCGAGATCTTGTTGTCGTCCCAGATGACGATGAGGTTGCCGAGCTCCTGCACGCCGGCGATGGAGCTCGCCTCGGAGGTGACGCCCTCCTGGAGGTCGCCGTCGGAGGCGATGACGTAGATGTGGTGGTCGAAGGGGCTGGTGCCCGCGGCGGCCTCCGGGTCGAGCAGGCCACGCTCGCGGCGGGCCGCCATGGCCATGCCGACGCCGTTGGCCAGGCCCTGGCCGAGCGGGCCGGTGGTGACCTCGACGCCCTCGGTGTGGCGGTACTCGGGGTGGCCGGGGGTCTTGGAGCCCCACGTGCGCAGCGCCTTGAGGTCGTCGATCTCGAGGCCGTAGCCGGAGAAGTAGAGCTGGATGTACTGCGTCAGCGCGCTGTGCCCGGCGGAGAGCACGAAGCGGTCGCGGCCTGCCCAGTGCGGGTCCGCGGGGTCGTGGCGCATGACGTTCTGGTAGAGCAGGTAGGCGGCGGGGGCCAGGCTCATCGCCGTCCCCGGGTGGCCGCTGCCGACCTTCTCGACGGCGTCGGCTGCCAGGACGCGCGCGGTGTCCACCGCGCGACGGTCGAGGTCGGTCCACCCGGCCTGGGTGCTGGTCTCGCTCACTAGGTCTCCCTCGGTGTGGGTCACGGCCGGCCGGGAACCCGACCGGTACGTCTACGGATGTGGTGACCCTATCGCCGCCGTCGGCCGCACAGAGATTGTTGCCACATGGTGCACAGCGTGCACCCGGTGTGAGCAAGTCGGCACCCCCTTCCGGGCGCGGGGACTGGCCGTTCCCGGGGGGCAGGCCCGTAGGATGGGGGTTGCCCGCGCAACAGTCGGAGCGCGAGATGGGAAGTGGAACGACGCGTGCGTAGTGTGCAGCCGGCGCCTGGGCGCCAGACCGAGGAGGTGGCACCCCACGTGTCCGACCGTTCGACGCTGCGGTCCAGCCCCGGCCCCTCCGGACCGACGACGACCCGCGCCGACCGCGTCAAGGCCTACGTCGCGCTGACCAAGCCGCGCATCGTCGAGCTCCTCCTCATCACCACCGTCCCCACGCTCTTCCTCGCCGCCGGTGGCTGGCCGGGCCTGTGGCTCACCGTCGCCACGATGATCGGCGGCTACGCCTCCGCGGGCTCCGCCAACACGTGGAACATGATCATCGACCGGGACATCGACAAGCTGATGAACCGGACGAAGCAGCGCCCGCTCGTCACCGGTGTGCTGTCCGTGCGGCAGGCGACCGTCTTCGCCGTCGTCCTCGGGGTCTTCTCCTTCCTGTGGTTCGGCCTGCTCGTCAACTGGGCCTCGGCCTGGCTGTCCCTGGCCGCCGTCGCCATGTACGTCGTCGGGTACACGCTCCTGCTCAAGCGGCGGACCACCCAGAACATCGTGTGGGGCGGCGCGGCGGGCTGCATGCCCGTGCTCATCGGCTGGTCCGCGGTGACCGGCACGGTGGAGTGGCCTGCGCTGGTCCTGTTCGGGATCATCTTCTTCTGGACCCCGCCGCACTACTGGCCCCTGTCCATGCGCTTCAAGAAGGACTACGCGCGTGCCGAGGTGCCGATGCTGCCGGTCGTCGCCAGCGACACGAAGGTCGCCGTCCAGATCCTCCTGTACGGCGCCGCCATGGTGGCCTGCTCCCTCGTGCTCGTGCCCGTGGCCGGGATGACGTGGGTGTACGCGGTCATCGCCGGTGCGGCCGGTGCCTGGTTCATCGCCGGGTGCCTGCGCCTGCTGGCCCGCGCCCGCCACCCCGAGCGCGGCAAGCTCGCGGCGATGAAGGTCTTCCACGCCTCGATCACGTACCTGACGATCGTCTTCGTCGCCGTGGCGGTCGACCCGTTCCTCCCCCTGTAGGAGCGACGTGACGCGCACGACGACGACGTCTGCCGCGCAGCCGGGCCCCTCGACCGCACCGGCGCTGGAGCGCGCGCTGGAGGAGTACCTCGCCCACCTCGGGGTGGAGCGCGGGCTGAGCGAGCACACCCTGTCCGCCTACCGGCGCGACCTCAGCCGCTACGCCGCGTACCTCACCGCGCGCGGACGCCGCGAGCTGGGGGAGGTGGCGCCCGCCGACGTCGCCGAGTACGTGGAGGCGGTGCGCACCGGGTCCGACGGCGGGCGGGCGCTAGCCGTCTCCTCCGCCGGCCGCGCCGTCGTCGCCGTCCGGGGCTGGCACCGCTTCGCCGTGCTCGAGGGGCACGCCGCCCAGGACCCGAGCGCGGACGTGCGCGCCCCCGCGACCTCGCGGCGGCTGCCCAAGGCGCTGAGCACCGACGACGTCGAACGGCTCCTCGAGGCCGCCTCGCTCGGCGAGGGGCCGGTGCCGCTGCGTGACCGGGCGCTCCTGGAGGTGCTGTACGGCACGGGGGCCCGGATCAGCGAGGCGGTCGGCCTGTCCGCCGACGACCTCGACCTCGACGGCGGCACGGTGCGCCTGTTCGGCAAGGGCCGCCGCGAGCGGGTGGTGCCGGTGGGCCGCTACGCCGTCGAGGCGGTGGAGGCCTACGTCGTGCGTGCACGGCCGGAGCTGGCGCGCGCCGGCCGGGGGACGTCGGCGCTGTTCCTCAACCAGCGCGGCGGGCCGCTGAGCCGGCAGAGCGCGTGGGCGGTGCTCCAGACGGCCGGGGCACGCGCCGGGCTCGGGGAGCACGTCTCCCCGCACACGCTGCGCCACTCCTTCGCCACCCACCTCCTGGCCGGCGGCGCCGACGTCCGTGTGGTCCAGGAGCTCCTCGGCCACGCCTCGGTGACGACGACGCAGATCTACACGCAGGTGACCGTCCAGGCGATGCGTGAGGTCTACGCGACCGCCCCCCCCCGCGCCCGCGGCTAGCCGGCCTCCGCCCCCGCGGCTCGCCGGCCTCCGCCTGGTACGCACCCCCGGTCGTCTCGACGCACCTCCCGCCGGCGCCCAGCGGACGCAAGGTGCGTCCCGGACGATCCGGTGGGAGCCGGCCGCTGCGCCCGCGCCCCGGGCGGTGGGCGTGGTCGGCAAGCCAGCGGTCCCGCGCTCCCGGGGTGCGGGCGCGGCGAGGGGCGCCCATCCTGGGCGGAACCCCGACCGAGGAGGACCCATGGGACTCGGAGACATGGCCAAGAAGGCCAAGGACGCCCTGAGCAGCGACAAGGGCGAGCAGACGAGCGACAAGGTGCTCGACGGCGCCGCGGACCTCGCGAACAAGGTGACCGGCGGGAAGCACGCCGACAAGGTCCAGCAGGGCCGTGACGCCGCGGACGCACGCATCGGCACCACCGAGGCGGACCCAGCCACGACGAGCACGACGACGCACGCGACCGGCGGGACCGACGGCGTCAACGCGGCCGGCAACGCCGGTGGCAGCAGCCACGGCTCAGGCACCACGACCGCCGGGGCCGACAGCCCCGGGCCGGACCAGCCCACCGGCCGCCACCGCGCCTGACCGGCCGGCGGGACCACCACCTCCCGCTGCTGAGGGCCGAGCAACTCCCCTGACAGCGCGTGCTGTCAGGGGAGCTCGTCGTCCTGGGCGCGAGACGGGGGGCGGGAGGAGGAAACCCGCTGTCGGCGCGAGGGCCGGGGACGTCGGAGTGGCGAGGAATCCTGCTGTCGGCGCGAGGTGCGGGGGTCGTCCGAGGCGGCGAGGAATCCGGCTGTCGGCGGGGGAGAGTGGGGGTGCTCCCGCGTGCCGCTCGCCTCGGACGCCGTCGGCGAACTAACGTGGAGGGGTGAGCGACGCACACCAGCCGACCCTGATCGACGCCTCCGGCGACGGGCAGGTCGCCGACTTCCCCGAGCCGGCGCCGCTCGACTCCCACGGACCGGCGCGCATCATCGCGATGTGCAACCAGAAGGGCGGGGTCGGCAAGACGACGACGACGATCAACCTCGGCGCCGCGCTGGCCGAGTACGGCCGCCGCGTCCTTATCGTCGACTTCGACCCCCAGGGCGCCGCCTCCGCGGGCCTCGGCGTCAACGCCAACGAGCTCGACCGCACGATCTACTCCGTGCTCATGGAGCCCCGCTCCGACGTCCGCGAGATCATCCACGAGACGGCGGTGGAGAACCTCCACATCGTGCCGGCGAACATCGACCTGTCCGCCGCCGAGGTGCAGCTCGTCACCGAGGTCGCCCGCGAGCAGGCCCTCAGCCGCGTCCTGCGCCCCGTCCTGGACGACTACGACCTCATCCTCGTCGACTGCCAGCCCTCGCTCGGGCTGCTCACCGTCAACGCGCTCACCGCGGCGCACGGCGTGATGATCCCGCTCGAGGCGGAGTTCTTCGCGCTGCGCGGCGTCGCCCTCCTCATGGAGACCATCGACAAGGTGAGCGAGCGGATCAACCCGCGCCTCGAGCTCGACGGCATCCTCGTGACGATGTACGACGGCCGCACCCTCCACGCCCGTGAGGTCCTCGAGCGGGTCCGCGAGGGCTTCGGTGAGCGGGTCTTCGACACGATCATCAACCGGACGATCAAGTTCCCCGACGCCACCATCGCCCTCGAACCGATCACGAGCTACGCACCCACCCACGCCGGTGCGCACGCCTACCGGCGCCTGGCCCGTGAGCTCGTCGCCCGCGGTGACGTCGCCTGAGGCGGCCGCGGCCGCACCCCCGAACCCGCAGCCAGCGGCCGCCGGCGCCGCACCCCAGGACCGCACCGCCTTCGCGGTGACGCTGGAGAACTTCACCGGACCCTTCGACCTCCTCCTGTCCCTCATCGCCAAGCACAGGCTCGACATCACCGAGGTCGCGCTGGCGAGGGTCACTGACGAGTTCATCGCCCACCTCGCCGGCCAGGCGGAGTGGGACCTCGGCCAGGCAAGCGAGTTCCTCGTCGTCGCTGCGACCCTCCTCGACCTCAAGGCCGCCCGGCTCCTGCCGCGGGGCAGCGTCGAGGACGAGGAGGACCTCGAGCTCCTCGAGGCCCGCGACCTCCTCTTCGCCCGCCTCCTCCAGTACCGCGCCTACAAGGAGGTCGCCGCCGACCTCGAGCGCCGCTGGGCCGTGGGCACCCGCTCCTACCCGCGCTCGGTGAGCCTCGAGCCGCACTTCGCGGCCCTGCTGCCCGAGCTCGTCATCCGGGTGGGCCCCGAGCGCCTCGCCCAGCTCGCCGCTGCGGCCTTCGCCCCGCGTCCCGGGCCGCCGCAGGTGGACCTGGGCCACCTCCACGCGCCCGTCGTCCCGGTCCGCGAGCAGGCGGCCCTCATCGTCGAGCGGCTCCGCCGCCACCGCACCACGACGTTCCGCGCGCTCACCGACGACGCCGAGTCGACCGCCGTCGTCGTCTCCCGCTTCCTCGCGCTGCTCGAGCTGTTCCGTGAGGGCGCCATCACCTTCGACCAGGCACAGCCCCTGGGCGAGCTCACCGTACGGTGGTCCGGGAGCGAGGAGGGCGACGTCGTCGTCGCCGACGACTACGACGCCACGGACGAGGACGAGGGGCACGACGATGACTGACGCCGCCGAGCAGGAGGCGCCGCGCTACGAGGCGGTGCCCGACGACGTCATGCCGCGCGAGCACCTCGCCGCCCTCGAGGCGATCCTCATGGTCGTCGACGAGCCCGTGCCCGCCGCCCAGCTGGCCAGCGTCCTCGGCCTGCCCACGGGGCAGGTCGCCGAGCTGCTCACCGAGCTCGCCGCGGACTACGCGGGGGAGCGTGGCGGGCGCCCGCGCGGCTTCGAGCTGCGTGAGCTCGCCGGCGGCTGGCGCGTCTACTCGGCGCCGACCTACGCCGACGTCGTGGGCCGCTTCGTCGTCGACGGCCAGACCGCCCGCCTCACCCAGGCCTCCCTCGAGACGCTCGCCGTCATCGCCTACCGCCAGCCCGTCTCGCGCGGGAGGGTGGCCGCGATCCGCGGCGTCAACGTTGACGGCGTCGTCCGCACCCTTCTCGCCCGCGGGCTCATCGAGGAGGCCGGGCACGACGACGACGGCGGCGCGGTCCTCTACCGGACGAGCTCCTACTTCCTCGAGCGGATGGGGCTGGGCTCGCTCGGCGACCTGCCCCCGCTCGCCCCCTACCTGCCCGACCTCGACACCCTGGACGACCTGGAGGGAGACCTGCGATGACCGACGTGCACCAGCCCGGAGGAACCCGACTGCAGAAGGTCCTCGCCGCGGCGGGCTACGGCTCGCGACGCGCCTGCGAGAACCTCATCGCCGACGGGCGGGTGACGGTCGACGGACAGCGCGTCGACGAGCTCGGCACCCGCGTGGACCCGGCCACCGCCGTCATCCACGTCGACGGCGTGCGCCTGCAGCTCGACGACACGAAGGTGACGCTGGCGCTGCACAAGCCCGCCGGTGTCGTCTCGACGATGAGCGACGAGCAGGGGCGCCCGGACCTGTCGCAGTACGTGTCCGACCGCGCCGAGCGGCTCTTCCACGTGGGCCGACTCGACGAGCAGACCGAGGGGCTCATCCTCCTCACCAACGACGGCGAGCTCGCCCACCGCCTCGCGCACCCCTCCTACGAGGTGGCCAAGACCTACGTCGCCACCGTCGAGGGTGACGTCCCGCGCGCGCTGGCCCGCCGCATGCGCGAGGGCATCACGCTCGAGGACGGCCCCGCCCACGCCGACCGCTTCACGGTGCTCGAGACGTCGCCGAGCGCGTCCGTCGTCGAGATCGAGCTGCACGAGGGCCGCAACCGCATCGTGCGCCGCATGCTGGAGCAGGTGGGCCACCCGGTCATCCGCCTCGTGCGCACCCGCTTCGGCACGGTGCGCCTGGGCCAACTCAAGCCCGGCCACACCAGGGTCATCTCCGGCACCGAGCTCGGCACGCTGATGTCGAGCGTCGGGCTGTGAGCCGAGCGGTAGTCTGTCCCGGGCGCCGCGCCGGGCGGCCCCCGGGCAGGGAGGAAGCAGGAGCGTGACGAGCCAGGCGGCACCCCTGACGACGGGCCCCGTCAAGGTCGTCGGCACCGGGCTGCTCGGGACGAGCATCGCGCTGTGCCTCGCCGGCCAGGGCGTGCCGGTCCAGCTCTCCGACGCCTCGCCCTCCGCGCTCGCCCTGGCCCGCGACATGGGCGCGGGTGAGCCCGTCCACGACGCGAGCCCCGAGCCCGCCGTCGTCATCGTGGCGACCCCGCCCGATGTCGCCGGCCCGGTCGTCCTCGACATGCTCCGCCGTCACCCCGCCGCCGTCGTCACCGACGTCGCGAGCGTCAAGGCCGTCATCGCGGCCGAGGTCGCCGAGGGGGCCGACGACGGCGCCCGCACCCGCTACGTCGGCTCCCACCCCATGGCGGGCCGGGAGCGCTCCGGCGCGATCGCCGCGGACGCGGACCTCTTCGCGGGCCGGCCGTGGGTCATCTCCGCCGCCGGCGACGCCTCGCCCGCCGCCGCGGGTGCCGTGCGCGCCCTCGCCCTCGACGTCGGCGCCCTGCCGGTGCCGCTCGCGCCGCAGGAGCACGACGACGCCGTCGCCCTCGTCTCCCACATCCCCCAGCTGGCGGCGTCGCTCGTCGCCGCGCGCCTCGTCGACGCGCCCGAGGCGGCGCTCTCGCTCGCCGGGCAGGGCCTGCGCGACGTCACCCGCATCGCCGCCTCCGACCCGCGGCTGTGGGCCGCGATCCTCGTCGGCAACGCGGGGCCCGTCGCCGCGGGGCTGCGCGAGCTGCGCGCGGACCTCGACGCGCTCATCGACAGCCTCGACCGCGCCGCCACCGCCGGGCCGCTGGCACCCGGGGCGATGGGCGCGCTGAGCGCCGTCGTCTCCGCCGGCAACACCGGCGTGGGACGGGTCCCGGGCAAGCACGGCGGCGCCCCGCGCCGCTACGGGACCGTGCAGGTGCTCGTCCCGGACGAGCCCGGCGAGCTGGGCCGCCTCTTCGGCGAGGTCGGGGAGATCGGCGTGAACATCGAGGACCTTCTGCTCGAGCACTCGGCCGGCGCCCGGGTGGGCATCGCCCACCTGTCGGTGGTGCCGGCCGCAGCGGCCGAGCTGGAGCAGGAGCTGACGACCCGCGGATGGAGAGTGGTGGCGGAATGACGGCACCGGTGACGGTGGCGATCGACGGGCCCTCGGGCTCGGGGAAGTCGACGATCAGCAGGCGGCTCGCTGCCGCGGAGGGCCTGGCCTACCTCGACACCGGGGCGATGTACCGCGCCGCGACGTGGTGGTGCCGCCGCCAGGACGTCGAGCTCACCGACACGGCTGCGGTCGCCGCGGCGACCGAGGTCATGCCGCTCGACATGGGGGTGGACCCGGGCGACCCGACGATCACGTGCGACGGCGTCGACATCACCGCCGCGATCCGGCTGTCGGAGATCTCCTCGGTCGTCTCGGCGGTCGCGACGAACCTCGACGTCCGCGCCCAGCTGCGGGAGCGCCAGCGCGCCATCATCGCCGCCGAGCGGCAGCCGGGCGGGCACAGCGCGGGCCGCGGGATCGTCGCCGAGGGACGCGACATCACGACCGTCGTCGCCCCGGACGCCGACGTGCGCATCCTCCTCACCGCCGACGAGGCCGCGCGCCTGGCGCGCCGGGCCCGGGAGCTCCACGGCACCGTGGACGACCAGGCCATCGCCGCGACCCGCGACGAGGTCGTGGGCCGTGACGCCCAGGACTCCACGGTCTCCACCTTCCTCACCGCCGCCGACGGCGTCGTCACCATCGACTCCTCGGCCCTCGACATCGACCAGACGCTCGCCGTGGTGCGACGCGTCGTCGCGCAGGCGCGGCAGGAGGAGCAGTGAGCACCGCGCGCCCGGCCGCCCAGCCCTCGCGCGGCTCCCGGGTCAAGCCCGAGGACATCTACCGCTGGGGCCCGGTCTGGTCCCGGCGCGTGGGCCAGTTCCTCGACCACGTGTGGTGGAGCACCAAGGTCTACGGCGCGGAGAACGTCCCGCGCACGGGGCCGGTCATCATCGCGTCCAACCACACCGGCGTCATCGACGGTCCCCTGCTCCACGGCGCCATCCCGCGCGGCTCGCACTTCATCATCAAGCAGGAGTTCTGGGACTCCCCGCTCGGCTTCCTCATGACGCTCGCCGGGCAGATCCCGGTGGACCGGCGCAACGGGCGGGCGTCCCTCGCCGTCGCCCAGCAGATGCTGCACGAGGGGCGCGCCGTCGGGATCTTCCCCGAGGGCAACCGCGGCTCGGGCAACGTCCAGTCCACACGGGCGGGCGTCGCGTGGCTCGCGGTCCACGGGAACGCGCCGGTCGTCCCGGTCGCCTGCCTCGGCACGCGGCCCGCCGGCAAGAAGGTCGGGTACGTCCCGCCGCCGCGCGCCCGCCTGCACGTCGTCTTCGGCAAGCCGATCGTGCTCGACACCGAGAAGCGTGAGGGCGGCAACCGCGAGGTCATGACGCGGGCGATGGAGCAGATCCACCAGGGCCTGGCCGCGCACGTCGAGGACGCCGTCCGCCAGACCGGCATCCCCCTCCCCACCCACTGACGGACGCACCCGCGCCCCACCCCTCCGCGCCCGCACCCCTCCGCGCCGAGAGCTGACTTGTTACGGCCGATGGTCGGTAACAACTCAGCGCTCGGCGCGAGAGGGGCGGCGAGGAGCGCGGCGGGGCTAGCTGACGTCGCGGCGGGCGGTGCGCCAGAGGCCGACGACGAGGGGCAGCCCGATCCAGACGAGCGAGGACGTCGCGAGCTGGCCCCACGCCGCCGCCGTCATCTGGCCCTCCATGAGCGGGCCCATGGCGGAGTCGAGGCTGAGCCACTCGGCCGGGCGCTGCAGCGCGGAGACGAGCACGGTGAGCACGGTCCACACGGTCGGCAGCGCGAGGTAGGCGACGATCGCGATCGGCGTGCTCAGCAGCGCCAGCCCGAACGCGAGGCCCTGCGCGACGAGCAGCAGCAGCGCGAGGAGCATCCCGCCGAGCACGGACCACTCCATGGCCCACGAGCCGTCACCGTCGAGCGCGACCATCCCGACGACGTTGAACAGCGCCCCGGCCAGCAGCGCGGCGACCATGACGGCGAGCCCCAGCCCCAGGGCCGAGACCATCTTGGCGGCGTTGACCCGCGTGCGGCGCGGCTCGAGCGTGAAGGTCGTCAGCGCGGTGCGCTGGGACCACTCGCCGGTGGCGGCCATGATCCCGAGGAGGGGCAGGAGGAGCATCTGCGCGAGGGAGGAGGCCATGGTGAGCTCCTGCCAGGTGCGGTTCTCCGGCTCGCCGGTGAACAGGACGAGGGCGATGAGCCCGGCGTTGAACAGGACGATCACCGCGAGCAGCCACCGCCCGGCGCGGGTGTCGACCTGCTTGCGCAGCTCGACGAGCGCCAGGCGCGTGAAGGGGACGGCCGGGGGAGCGGTCCGGATGGATGCGGGGCGGGTGGCGGTGGTCGCGGTCATGCTGCGGTCTCCTCTCGCCCGTGCTGGGCGGTCGTGTCGAAGAACAGGTCCTCCAGGCCGGTGGCGGCCGTGGGACGCAGGTCGGTGAGGACGACGGCGGCGCCCAGGGCGGTCCGGCCGACCTCCTCCGCGGTGGCCGACGTCGTGAGCCCGGTTCCCGCGCGGGTCACCTCGTGCCCGGCGGCGGTGAGCGCGTGGGCGAGGGTCGCGTCGTCGAGGCTGCTCACCTGCGTGCCCGGGGTGGCGAGGAGCTCCTCGGCGCTGCCCTGGGCGAGGACGCGGCCGCTGCCGATGATGACGAGGTCGTCGGCGACGGCCTCGACCTCGCGCAGGAGGTGGGAGGACAGGAGCACGGTGCCGCCGTCGTCCGCGAAGCCGCGCAGCAGCGCCCGCATCCAGCGGATGCCGGCGGGGTCGAGGCCGTTGACGGGCTCGTCGAGGATGAGGACCTCCGGCTCGCCGAGGAGGGCGTGGGCCAGGCCGAGGCGCTGGCGCATGCCGAGGGAGTAGGTCCGCGTCCGTGCGCCGGCCTCGGAGGCGGTGAGGCCGACGGTCGTGAGGACCTCGTCCACCCGGCCCGGGCGCAGGCCCATGAGCCGCGCGGACAGGTGGAGGACCTCACGGCCGGTGCGCCCGGCGTGCTGGGCGGAGGCGTCGAGGAGGACGCCGACCCGGCGGCCGGGGTTGACGAGCTCGCGGAAGGTCGAGCCGAGGATGGTGGCGCGGCCCGACGTCGGCGTCGTGAGGTCGGTGAGCATGCGCATGGTGGTCGACTTGCCGGCGCCGTTGGGGCCGAGAAAGCCGGTGACCCTGCCGGGCCGGGCGGTGAAGGAGACGTCGTCGACGACGGCGCGGGTGCCGTATCTCCGGGTGAGGTGCTCTGCGGTGATCATGGGGACCACACTTGCGGCCGGCGACCGCGCGCGGATCGGCGGTCCGGCTCGGGCGGGTCAACCTTTCGGCTGACGACGGCGAGCCCGCGGGCGGACCGGGCGCACACCCGGCGTCCTTAGGCTGGGAGGCATGCACCCCGTGGCCCTCTCTCCGCCGGCCGCCCCCGTGCGGTGGGCGCCCCCGCAGGCTCCCGAGCGCCCTGTCGGGCCCCCGCCGTTGCGCCCCTGGTCGCGGATCTGGCGCTACCTCGCGGCGGCCGGTACGGGGATGGTGCTGTGGATCGCCGTCTCCGTCGACTTCATCGCGGTCGCCGAGGCCGACTCGTCCGACGCCGTCGTGGGCCGCGTCGGCGCGGCCCTGCTGCTCGACGGCGTGCTCGGCGTCGTCGCGCTGTGCCCGCTGCCGCTCCGGCGCCGCCACCCCGTCCTCACCGCGGTCCTCACCGGACTGTGCGGGATGGTGTCCGCGGCGTCACTGGGAGCCGCGGCTGTCGCGGCTGTGTCCGTCTCGACCTGGCGGCGGTGGCAGTGGGTGGTCCCGGTCATGGTGACGTGGGCGTGGTCGACCGTCGTCTACGAGCTGCTGTGGCGCCCGGCCATCCTCGACGAGGCCATGCCCACCGGTTACGCCACCCTGTCCGGAGGCTTCGCGATCGCCATGGCCGCCACGTGCGCGGCCACCGGCTACTACATCGGTGCCCGCCGCGAGCTGCTCGTCACGCTCCGGGTACGCGCGGAGACGGCCGAGCGGGAGCAGGTCCTCAAGGCGGACGCCGCCCGGGAGGCGGAGCGCACGCGGATCGCCCGCGAGATGCACGACGTCCTGGCCCACCGGATCTCCCTCGTGGCGATGCACGCCGGGGCCCTGGCCTACCGCACCGACCTCTCCCCGGAGGAGACCGCGGAGGCTGCCGGGGTCATCCAGAGCAGCGCGCACCTCGCCCTCACCGAACTGCGCGAGGTGCTCGGCGTGCTGCGCGCCGACGGTGGGGAGGTCAGCGTCGACGGCGCCCCGGCCGAGCCGCCGCAACCGCTCCTCACCCAGGTGCGTGAGCTCGTCGACGGCGCCCGCGTCCAGGTGGAGGCGGCGCTGGACCCGAGCGGCCTGCCCGGTGGGGACCTGCGCGCCGTCGCCGACCTCCCGGCGACCACCTCACGCACCGCCTACCGCGTCGTCCAGGAGGCGCTGACCAACGCGTGCAAGCACGCCCCGGGGAGCGACGTCGTCGTCCACCTCGCCGGCGGCGCGGGCGGGCTGCTCACCATCGAGGTCCACAACGGCCCGCCGGCCTGGGGCCGGCAGCTCCCGGCGGCGCCCGGGAGCGGTTTCGGGCTCGTCGGCCTGGCCGAGCGGGTCGAGCTGGCCGGGGGAGTGCTCGAGCACGTCGCCGGGCCGGACGGCTCCTTCACCGTGCGATGCTGGCTGCCGTGGGAGGAGAGCCGGTGAGCGCGTCGCGCGTGCGCGTCGTCGTCGTCGACGACGACGCCCTGGTCCGCACCGGCCTGCGGCTCATGCTCGGCGGGAGCGACGTCGTCGAGCTCGTGGGCGAGGCAGGCGACGGGCACGAAGGGCTCACCGTCGTCGAGCGGGAGCGGCCCGACGTCGTCCTCATGGACATCCGGATGCCCGGCCTGGACGGGCTCGCGGCGACTCGTCGGCTCACCGAGCGTGGCTCCAGTGCGCGCGTCATCGTCCTCACGACCTTCGACACCGACGAGATGGTGCTCACGGCCCTGCGTCACGGTGCGGCCGGCTTCCTCCTCAAGGACACCCCGCCCGCCCAGCTCGTCGACGCCGTCGTCCGGGTCGCCCGTGGGGAGCCGATGCTCTCCCCGAGCGTCACCGCCCAGGTCATCACGGCGGCCACCCGCACCCCCGACGACACCCGCGAGAAGCAGGCCCGCGAGCGGGTTTCCCGGCTCACCGACCGGGAACGGGAGGTGGCTGTCGCCATCGGACGAGGGCTGTCCAACGCCGAGATCGCCGCCGAGCTGTACCTCGGCCTGGCGACCGTCAAGACGCACATCGGGCGCCTGTTCACCAAGCTCGAGGCGGGCAACCGGGTGCAGATCGCGCTCTGCGTGCACGACGCCGGGCTCACCTGAGGGAAACGTCCCACGCGCGGCGGTTAGCGTGGAGCACCCCCGACACGCGACAATGGCGGGCGTGAGTGACACCGAGGACTTCCCGACCACCCCGGCCGACGACGAGCAGCGCGCCGCGGCCCTGCGCGCCGGCCTGTCCGACTACGTGCTGGACGAGGAGGACGCCGCCCTTCTCGCGTCCGCCGACGGCGCCCCCGCCGAGGACGGACCGGAGGCGCCGCTGCCGGTGCTCGCCGTCGTCGGCCGCCCGAACGTCGGCAAGTCGACGCTCGTCAACCGTGTCCTCGGCCGCCGCGAGGCCGTGGTCCAGGACGTCCCGGGTGTCACCCGCGACCGCGTCAGCTACCCCGCCGAGTGGGCCGGGCGCCGTTTCATGCTCGTCGACACCGGCGGCTGGGAGCACGACGCCGCCGGTCTCAACGCGCGCGTCGCCGAGCAGGCCGAGGTCGCCATCGCGATGGCCGACGCCGTGATGTTCATCGTCGACGCGACCGTCGGCCCCACGAGCACCGACGAGCAGGTCGTCCGGATGCTGCGGAAGTCCGGCAAGCCGGTCGTTCTCGTCGCGAACAAGGTCGACTCCCCGGTCCAGGAGTCCGACGCCTCCGCGCTGTGGTCCCTGGGCCTGGGCCAGCCGTGGTCGGTGTCTGCGCTCCACGGGCGCGGCTCGGGCGACGTGCTCGACGCCGCTATGGCCGTGCTGCCCGAGGTCTCCGGCGTCGCCTCGCCGCTCCCCGAGGGCGGGCCGCGCCGCGTGGCGCTCGTCGGGCGCCCGAACGTCGGCAAGTCCAGCCTCCTCAACGCCATCGCCGGGCGGGACCGCGTCGTCGTCGACTCCGTCGCCGGCACCACGCGCGACCCGGTCGACGAGCTCGTCCTCCTGGGCGACCGGCCATGGTGGCTCGTCGACACCGCCGGCATCCGCCGTCGCGTCCACCAGACCAAGGGCGCGGACTTCTACGCCTCCCTGCGCACGCAGGCCGCGCTGGAGAAGGCGGAGGTCGCCGTCGTCCTCATCGACTCCTCGGTCCCGCTGACCGAGCAGGACACCCGCGTCATCCAGCAGGTCATCGACGCCGGGCGCGCGCTCGTCATCGCCTACAACAAGTGGGACCTCATGGACGACGACCAGCGCCACCTCCTGGAGCGCGCGGTCGAGCAGGACCTCGTCCAGATCCAGTGGGCGCCGCGCGTCAACATCTCCGCCAAGACCCGCTGGCACGTCGACCGCCTCGTCAAGGCGCTCGACACCGCGCTGGGCGGCTGGGACACCCGCATCTCCACCGGCAAGCTCAACTCCTTCCTCGGTGAGCTCACCGCCGCGAACCCGCACCCGGTGCGCGGGGGTAAGCAGCCGCGCATCCTCTTCGCGACGCAGGCCGACAGCCGCCCGCCGCGCTTCGTCATCTTCGCGACCGGGTTCATCGAGCACGGCTACCGCCGCTTCATCGAGCGCAAGCTGCGCGAGAACTTCGGCTTCGTCGGCACGCCGATCGAGATCAGCGTGCGCGTCCGCGAGAAGCGCCGCCGCTGATGCCCGACGGCGCGGTGTCCCGCCGGCACGTCCTCCTGCGGTGGGGACTGCCCCGGGACCCGCGCGCCGGTGAGCACGTCCTCGGCTTCGTCCTGACGACGGTGGTGACGATCGTCGTCACCCGCGGCCTTCTCCAGCTCACCGGCTTCCCGCAGGTCGGTGGGGAGACGCTGCACGTGGCGCACGTGCTGTGGGGCGGGCTGTTCATGGCGCTGGCCATGGTGCTCGCGCTGTCGTTCGCGGGGCCGGTCATCCGGCCGCCGGCGGCCTTCCTCGGTGGCATCGGCTTCGGCCTGTTCATCGACGAGGTGGGTAAGTTCCTCACCAACGACAACGACTACTTCTTCCAGCCGGCGCCGATGATTATGTACGTCACGCTCGTCGTGCTCATCGTCCTCGCCGACGTGCTCCACGGGCGCCGCCCGCCGCACCCGAGCGAACAGCTCGCCGCCGCGGCGGACCACGCCGTCGCCGGGCTGGCGGGTGGGCTGAGCCCGCAGCGCCGGCAGGTGGCGCGCGAGCTGCTGCGGCAGGGGAGCGGTGGCCGCGGGGAGGCCGAGGTCGAGGCGCTGCTCGCTGCCGTCCCCGAGGACCACAGCGAGTTCCCCGACCCGATCGAGCTGGTCGCCCGCAAGATCCGCGGACTGCTCCGCGGCGTCGTGCGCGGCTCGTGGACGACGGCGGTCGCGGGTGCGTTCCTCGTCCTCGCCGTGGGTGGGGGCGTGGTCGTCATCCTCACCGCCGACCACGGCGCACCGAGCTGGTCCCTGTGGGCGGCGGCCGCGTCGTCGGTGCTGGTCGTCGCGGTGGCGGCGCGCGCGTGGACGCTCCTGGGCCGGGACCGCTACGACGCGTTCCAGTGGCTGCGGCGTGGCTTCACTCTGCAGCTGCTCGTCACCGTGGTGGGGCTCTACCGGATCGATCCGTGGCCCGCGACGGCCGTCATGGCGATCGCCCTGCTCGGGCTGGGCGTCGTCCAGGCCGAGAAGGTGCGTCTGGAGCAGACGGGGCAGGGCGCCGCCCACTGAGCCGGTGGACGTGACGCCGCGCACAGTGGCCTGTCGCAGTTTCGGTTCGGCCGCGTCTCTGGGGTAACCTTCTCTAGGTTCGTTCGCGAGCCAGACGGGCTGTGGCGCAGCTTGGTAGCGCACTTGACTGGGGGTCAAGGGGTCGCAGGTTCAAATCCTGTCAGCCCGACAGAATTGAGCAGGTCAGAGGCTTGATCGGGAGGTTCCGGTCGAGCCTCTTCTGCTATTCGGAATCAGCTCGGGCATCGACCGGGTGCCTGATTCGCGGTCAGCGGCTTCGAGTCACGGACTCCTGACCCGCCCTGGCAAACGTCCCATTCAGTCCGCACGATGACTGTGTCGCTGGGCGCTCGGGACACTCAACCGCGTATGCCGACCAGGGGTCGAAGCACGTCGGCAAACAGCCACAGAAGAAGCATCCACAGATAGCTGCCCGCGGCCGATACGACGAGAATGTGACAGGCCGAACGGCGCAGCTGCCAGCGCACGACTCTGGATCTACGCCGGCGCGGCGTGGGCACCGCGGACGTGGCGTGGACCCAGGCGTCTATGGCATCCGCCAGGTCCAGATACCGACGGTAGGGACGCAGGGCCTGAGGCAGCGACGAGCCGTACGCCGCAGATCCGATACTGCCGCCCCGACGCAGCTCCACCCCGACACCATCGTCGCCGTAGGCTCCTAGAACCTCGGCGGCAGGTACGGCCCGCTCGATGATGACGTCGACGAAGACGAGGTCGCGGTCGCGAACCGCGATGTGCGAGGTCGCAATCAGCAGGTGGAGCCAGACCCAGGTCGTGAGGCTGGTGCCCCAGAGCAGGAAGGACCGGCCGCCACCATCGATCGAGTCCGTCAGTGACACGAGCGTCGCGATCACGGCAAACACGCACAGCCCGCCGACTCCCACGAGACGAACTTCCAGCGGGGGAGGGCCGATCAGCCGTGTTCGCGCGTCCATGACCGGAGTATCGGCGAGACCACCGGTTTCATGACTCCTCTGGACACGTGAGCCACCGAGGCGCACCGCAGGCCTCGGACTTGGTGCTGCCCACTGTGTCTCCGGTACGCGGGCACGCCCATCAATGGTGCGAGAGGAAGTCCGACAGCAGGCGGTGGAACTCACGCGGGTGCTCGACCGCCGGCGCGTGCCCGCACCGCCCGAGGACGTGCAGGCGCACGTCGGCGAGGTGGTCGAGCAGGGGCAGGGCCGCCTGCCGGAGTGGCGTGACATGGTCCTGAGCACCGTGGACGAGCAGCACCGGCGCGCCGACGGCCGCAAGCGTCTGCTCCGACAGGGTGAGGTCCTGGGACCACCGGGCCCGGGGCGGCGGGAAGATCGTCGCGAAGGCAGCCTGGCCGGCCTGCATCGCCGCGGTGCGGGCCGCGACCGCCTGCTCCGTGACGAGCGCCTGGTCCAGCAGGAGGCGGCTCAGCATGTCGCGCGCGCCCTCCTCGGTGGCGGGGGCGGCCCACACCGCGTCGAGCTCGGCCGACAGCGGTGCCCCCGGCGCTCCCATGGTGGACACCGGCACGACGTGGGTGACCTGCTCGGGGCGCGTGGCCGCCAGCGCCAGGGCAACCGCACCGCCCATGGAGTGGCCGACGACGGCGTACGAGCGGTGCCCGAGGGCGTCCATTAGTCCAGCGGCCTGCTCGGTCCACACCCGCAGCCCGCCGCGGGAGCCCGGCGGCAGGGGAGTAGGGCCGAAGCCCGCATGGTCGGGAGCCACAAGGTGCCACGACTCCCCGAGCGCCTCGATGGTCGCCGCCCAGGCTCCGGACCCGGTGGTCCCGGGTCCGGAGCCGTGCAGGAGGAGCACCGCGGGTCCGGTGCCGCCCTGGACGACGTGGACGGGCGAGCCGTCGACGACGACGGTGCGCTCGTCCATCACCGGTCGCCGGCGGTCGCGTCCATCAGGCGTTGACGAGAGAGTTCGAGAAGAGCTCCATCATCGCCCGGCCGAACTGCGGCATGTCCGGCCAGCCCCGGCACGAGACGAGGTTGCCGTCGACGACGTCGGGCGCGTCGACGACCGTCGCGCCGGCATGCTCCATGTCGCGGGTGATGGGAGGGAAGCACGCGGTCCTGCGGCCCTTGAGCAGCCCGTAGTCCGCCGGCACCTGCGCGCCGTGGCACACGAGCGCGATCGGCAGATTGCGCGCGAAGAAGTGCTCGGTGATGCGCCGCACGTGGTCGTCCACCCGGATCCACCCGGGAGCGCGGCCCCCGGGGATGATGAGGCCGTCGTAGAGATCGACGTCGACGTCCTCCCACAGCACGTCGACCGGCAGCTTGCGGCCGGGCTTCTCGACGTACGCGTCGCAGCCCGGGTCGAACTCGTGGATGACGAGCTGGACGTCACGCATCGACTTGTTCGCGACGTCGACGTCCCATCCGCCCTCCTGTATCCGGTAGTAGGGGTACATCGTGTCCAGCTCCTCGGCGGCATCGCCGGTCAGGAGCAACGCTCTGGGCACCTTGGTTCTCCTCGCACTCAACGTTGGGTGTGGGGTGGTGCTCGGCCGAGTGGTCGAGCAGCCCGGATCCGATCCGATCGGATCCGATGCGTAAGGATCGCGCGTCGTCATCCTGTCAGTCAAGACCCCCTGTGGAGGACGTGTCCGCGGGCCGGGCGTCGTCGAAGAGGTGACGGAACCGGTCGCCCGAGAGCAGGATGTGCCGGCGCATGGCATAGGCGGCCTGGTCAGGGTCTCGCGCCGCGATCGCGGCGAGGATCTCGTCGTGCTCGCTCATCGCGAGGTTGGTGACCTGGGTGTCGTAGAGCAGCCGGAACAGGTGCACGTGCGTGTGCAGCCGGGCGAGCGCCTCGCGGACCAGCCGGTTCCCGCCGCTCTTCGCGACGAGGTCGTGGAAGGCCGCGTCCCGCAGACCGAAGGCGCCGTACGCCTGCGGCCCGTCGCCCTCCTCCAGCTGCGACATCTCCTCGAGCAGCCCGCGCAGCTCCGCGACCTGCGAGGCGGTCGCCCGTTCGGCCGCTCGGCGGGCTGCTGCCGGCTCCAGGAGCAGGCGGATCTCGAGCATGTCGTCGAAGCGCTCACGGGTGATCTGGGGCGGGATCCGGTAGCCGGCGTGAGGCACCCGGACGACCAGCCCGTCGGCCTCCATGCGGTTGAGCGCATCGCGGATCGGCGTCTGTGAGACCCCGAGCTCGCGCGCCAGGGCGTCGATCGTCACGCGGGAGTCCGGCACGATGCGCGACGACATGAGCTGACGCAGCAGCGTGTCGTACACCTCGTCGGCAAGTCGTCCGCGGGGGCGTCCGTTCAGCTGCGCGCCACTGAACCCGCGGTCCCGTCCGACCGTCGCTTCGTCGTCCACAGGGGTGTGCCCCTTTCCACCTCGTTGGGGAGCATGGTTGACAGCGACTGCTTCGCTGCTCCATGATCTCGGCAATCAGATCGTATAGGAAAAGCACAGCGGCTCTTCCTCCCGCATCGTCGCGTACCGGTCCCGCTGGCTCTCTCCTCCCAGAATCTATCCCTGGAGTCTCCATGAGCATGCTCGGTGTCCTGCGAGGGCCTCGACACGTGGTGTTCGGCGCCGGGCAGCGGCACGCCCTGGGCGCGCTGACCGCCGCTCTCGGCTCCCGCGCCCTCGTCTGCACCGACGCCCGCTTCGGTGCGACGGCGGAGTTCGCCGAGCTGGTCGGGCTGCTCGAGAGCGCCGGGGTCCAGGTGACGGTGTTCGACGAGGTGCTGCCGGACGTGCCGGTGCACCAGGTGAGCCAATGTGCCGAGCTCGTGCGGTACGCCGCCCCGGACGTCATCGTCGGGATGGGCGGTGGCAGCTGCATCGACCTCGCCAAGGCGGTGGCCGTGGTCCTCACGCACGGTGGTGAGCCGTCGGACTACTACGGCGAGCTGCGTGTCCCCGGTCCGGTGATACCGGTCGTGGCGCTGCCGACCACCGCCGGGACCGGGTCGGAGGTGACGCCCGTGGCCGTCCTCACCGATCCCGAGCGCGTGAGCAAGGTGGGGATCTCCAGCCCGCACCTCATTCCCCACACGGCCGTGTGCGACCCGGAGCTCACACTCGGCTGTCCGCCGGCCCTCACGGCGAGTGCGGGTGCTGACGCCCTGGCGCACGGCATCGAGGCCTTCACCGCGGTGCGCCGTCCGGTGACCACCGAGCTGGTGACCGAGCGCGTCTTCGTCGGCAAGAACGAGCTGACGGACTCCTACGCGCTGATGGCCGTCCGGCAGGTCGCGAGCAGCCTGCATCGCGCCTGGTCGGACCCGAGCGACATGGGTGCGCGCGAGGCGATGATGCTCGGGGCCACCGCGGGCGGCTTCGCCCTTGGCACGTCCGGCACGGCGGCGGCGCATGCGCTCCAGTACCCGGTCGGCGCCCTCACCCACACCCCGCACGGGATCGGGGTCGGCGTCCTGCTGCCCTACGTCATGGAGTTCAACCGTCCCACGCGGGTCACCGAGCTCGCCGCCGTCGCCGTGGCGATGGGCGCGTCCGCGGACGCCTCGGACGAGGACCTCGCCGACGAGGCGATCGACAGGGTCGCGGCCCTGCTCGCCTCGGTGGGGATCCCAGCCACCCTCGCGGACCTCGGTCTGCCAGCCGACCGGCTCCGCTGGACGGCCGAGCAGGCGCTGGGCGCCGCGCGGCTCGTCGCGAACAACCCGCGGCCGCTCGACGTCGACGCCCTGGAGCGGATCGTCCGCGCCGCGTACACCGGCGACCGCGCCGCCCTCCGAGAGACCACCACTCCAGCCTCGGCCTCGCCGGGCCTCACCACGACAGCAGGTGCCCGATGAGCATCACGATGCACGAGTCCATGCGCCCCGTCCTCGACGCCCTCGACGTCCCGACCGACCTCCTGGTGGCCGGCACGTGGCGCGGCGGCGCCGACGGCGGACGGATCGACGTCCGGGACCCCGCCTCGGGTACGGTGCTCGCCTCGGTCGCCGACGCCCGGATCCCCGACGCCGAGGCGGCGGTGGACGCCGCGGCTGCCGCGGCGGCCGGGTGGGCGGCCACGGCGCCCCGCGCCCGGGCCGAGCTGCTGCTGCGGGCCTTCACCCTCATGCACGAGCGGAGCGAGGAGCTCGCCCTGCTCATCAGCCTCGAGAACGGCAAGTCCCTGACGGACGCACGGTCCGAGGTGACCTACGCCGCCGAGTTCTTCCGCTGGTACGCGGAGGAGGGCGTGCGGCTGCGCGGCCAGGTGGGCCGCTCACCGAGCGGGGCCAACCGGCTCGTCGTCACGCACCAGCCCGTGGGCATCAGCGTGCTCATCACCCCGTGGAACTTCCCCGCGGCCATGGCCACCCGGAAGATCGCGCCGGCCCTGGCCGCCGGGTGCACCGCGATCCTCAAGCCGGCCACCGAGACCCCGCTGACGGCCCTTGCTGTCGCAGCCCTGCTGCAGGAGGCCGGGCTGCCGGCCGGTGTGCTCAACGTCGTCACGACCACCCAGCCCGGCCCCGTCGTCGGCACGATGCTCACCGACCCCCGGACGCGCATGCTCTCGTTCACCGGCTCGACGGAGGTGGGCCGCCGTCTGCTCCGCACCGCCGCAGACCAGGTCCTCAAGTGCGGGATGGAGCTCGGCGGCAACGCCCCCTTCGTCGTCCTCGCCGACGCCGACCTCGACGCGGCGGTCGAGGGCGCGATGGTCGCCAAGATGCGCAACGGGGGCCAGGCCTGCACCGCCGCCAACCGCTTCTTCGTGCAGGGCGCCGTCCACGACGCCTTCGTGGACGGCCTCGTCGCCCGGATGGCCGCGCTCAGGGTCGGGCCGGGCTCCGAGGAGAGCACCGAGTGCGGGCCGCTCATCAACGAGGACGCCGCCCGGAAGGTCGACGAGCTCGTGCAGGACGCACTCGCCCGTGGCGCTCGCGCCGTGCTGGGCGGCACACGGCCCGACGGTTCGGGCTGCTTCTACCCCCCGACGGTGCTCGTCGACGTACCGCCGGACGCCGGCGTCCTGCACGAGGAGATCTTCGGGCCGGTGGCCCCGGTGGTCCGCTTCGAGCAGGAGGAGGAGATGCTGGCGATGGTCAACGACAGCGAGTACGGCCTCGTCAGCTACCTCTACACCGGGGACCTCGGCCGTGGTCTGCGCCTCGCAGAAGGCATCGACAGCGGCATGGTCGGCCTCAACCGCGGGCTCGTCTCCGACCCCGCCGCGCCCTTCGGCGGCACCAAGCAGAGCGGCTTGGGACGCGAGGGGAGCACCGAGGGACTCCTCGAGTTCATGGAGACCCAGTACATCGCGACGTCCTGGTGACGCCGCCACAGCAGCAACGGATCCCAACCATCCCGATGCAGGAAGCAGGAGAACTGATGAGCAACGCACAGCGAGACCGACGGAGCTCTCGCCAGGGCCGCACGGTGAGGGCGGCGGCGGCGACCACGCTGGTCGTCCTCACGCTGGCGGCCTGCGGCGGTGGCGGCGACAACGACGCCGACGCGGACGACGGGAACGGGGACGCCGCCGGCCCGGCAGCGCCCGCGACGATCCCCGAGCTCACCGACGAGCCACTGGACCTCAGCTTCATCTGGTTCGACTGGCCCCCCGCCCAGCTGCTCGAGGACTTCGCGAACGCGGAGTACACCAAGGAGCGCCCGAACGTGACGATCAACGTCAACACCGTGCCGAACGCGAACTGGCACGACGCGATGTTCACGCAGTTCGCCGCGCGGCAGACCGACTTCGACATCGCGGTCCTCGACTCGCAGCACATCGGCGAGGCCGTGACGAACGGCAGCATCCTCGACATCACCGACTTCATCAACGAGAACATCGAGACCGACGCCTACGACCCCTACCTCCTGGCCGCCTACGGCCAGTACCCCCAGGCCGAGACGGGGCAGCGTGACGAGAACGCCAGCATGTACGGGCTGCCGCTGCTCGGTGACACCTGGACGATGATCTACCGCAAGGACCTCATCGGCGACGAGCCCCCCGAGACCTGGGACGAGATGATCGAGGTCGCCCGGCAGTGCCAGGAGGACAACCCCGGCGTCAGCGGGCTCGCCTTCCACCAGGCCAACGGCTCCGACGCCGCGGCGGTCACCTACAACACCGTCAACGCCCTGTACGGCGGCAACCTCTGGAACCGCGCGGAGGGCCAGATCGAGGGCGTCATCAACGACGAGGCCGGCCAGCGGGCGATGGACATCCTCGTCAACGACATGAAGCCGCTCACCGCACCGGGCTCCGGCAACTGGTTCATCGACGAGGTCAACGCGGCCGTCGCCCAGGGGACCGCGTGCATCGCGTTCAACTGGATCGCCGCGAGCGGTGGTCTGCTGGACCCGGCGCAGACGGTGCTCGGCGAGACGCGCGAGGAGATCCTCGAGAAGCTCGGGTTCGCCACGCTGCCGACGCAGGACACGGACCTCGTCCCCCTCGGCGGCATGGGGATGCACATCTCGGCCTACGCCCCCGACGAGCGGGTGGCCGAGGCGCTGAACTTCATGCGGTGGTTCGAGCAGGAGGACATCCAGAAGAAGTGGGCCGAGGCCGGCGGCGTGCCGTCGCGCACCGACGCCCTGGAGTCCCCCGAGTTCCTCGAGGCCGGACCGTTCAACCAGGTCTACGCCGACTCCGTCTCGCGCCAGCGCGACATGTGGAACGTGCCCGAGTACGCCCGCCTCATCGACATCGAGAACACCAACGTCAACGCGGCCCTCAACGGCGCCAAGGACCCGGAGACGGCGCTGAACGACATCGCCCGGGAGCAGCAGGCCGTGCTGGACGGCGACGGCGGGCTCTGACATGAGCACGACGACGTCGGCCGACGCCCCGGTGCAGGAGGCAGCGTCCCTGCCTCCTGCACCGGGTCGGGCCCCCCGCCTGCGTGACCGCGGACTCGCGCTGGCCTTCATCTCCCCGGCGATGCTGCTGCTGCTCGGGATGTCCGTCTTCCCGCTGCTGTGGGCGCTGTACCTGTCCTTCACGGACTACTCAGCCACGAGCAGCGTGCCCGGCGACTTCGTCGGGTTCGAGAACTACGCCGACGTCCTCACGTCGTCGGAGGTCCACACGCGAGCGGTGACGACGGCGCTCTTCGTGGCCGGTGCGGTGATCCTGCAGACCGTGCTGGGCTTCTCCATCGCCTACCTCATCTCGCGCCGGACACGCGGGCGCGGGCTGCTCACCACGCTGTTCCTCATCCCGATGATGCTCTCGCCCGTGGTCGTCGGTCTGTTCTGGCGCTTCATGCTCGACGCGCAGTTCGGGGTGGTCAACAGCATGCTCGTCTCGCTCGGCCTCGAGCCGGTGGAGTGGCTGACCCAGCAGCGGACGGCGCTGTTCTCCCTCATCCTCGTCGACACCTGGCAGTGGACGCCGTTCATCATGCTCATCGCGCTCGCCGGGCTCACGGCGGTGCCGAAGTACCTCTACGAGGCCGCGTCCATCGACCGCGCCTCGGAGTGGTTCCGGTTCCGCAACATCACCCTGCCGATGGTGTGGCCCCTGCTCCTCATCGCGGTGATGTTCCGTGCGATCGAGGCCTTCCGCCAGTTCGACCTCGTCTACGTCCTCACGAGCGGCGGACCAGGGGTCTCCACCGAGACGTTGTCCTTCCACGTCTACAAGGTCGCGTTCCTCGGGTTCCGCACCGGGACCGCCTCGGCCTACGGGATCCTCATGGTCATCGTCGTCATCGTGCTGGCGCAGCTCTACCTGCGCTACCTCAACAAGCTCAAGGAGGGCTGATGGCCATCTCCGTCGACGACGCCGTCCCCGGGCCCGTCACCCGCAGCTCGGCCCGCGCCCGCCGCGGGAGCACCGGCAGGGTCCGGTCCGCGATCGAGATCGTGCTCCTGGCCGTGCTCATCGGCTCCCTGCTCTTCCCGGTCGTGTGGATGCTCCAGACCTCCATCAAGACGGGCCAGGACATCTACGCCGTGCCGGCGAAGTTCTTCGGCTTCGACGTCACCCTGCAGCACTACAAGGACGTCTTCGTCGCAACCGGCGGAGGCCGCTCGGACCTGTCCGGGTCCTTCCTCAACTCGGTCATCGTGGCCGGGAGCTCGACCGCACTGGCGACCCTGCTCGGGGTCCCCGCGGCGTGGGCCTACTCGCGCTTCACGCTCAAGGCGAAGAAGGACCAGCTCTTCTTCATCCTGTCCACCCGGTTCATGCCGCCCGTCGTCGTCGTCATCCCGATCTTCCTCATGTACCGCGAGCTCGGGCTCATCGACACGAAGCTCGGTCTCGTCCTCGTCTACACGGCGTTCAACCTGCCGTTCACGATCTGGATGATGAAGGGCTTCGTGGACGAGGTGCCCTCGGAGTACGAGGACGCCGCGATGCTCGACGGCTACACCCGGCTGCAGGCCTTCCGGAAGTTCACCCTGCCCCTGCTCATCCCGGGCATCGCCGCGACGGCGGTGTTCGCGCTCATCTTCTCCTGGAACGAGTTCGTCTATGCCATCTTCCTCACGTCCAGCCAGGAGGTGCGGACGGCCCCACCGGCCATCGCCGGCCTCATCGGAGGCACGACGGTGAACTGGGGCCTGGTCGCCGCGTCGGCGGTCGTCTTCGCGCTGCCGGTCCTCATCTTCGCCTACCTGGTGCGCAAGCACCTCGTCGCCGGTGTGACCCTCGGGGCGGTGCGGCGCTGATGGCGGGCATCGAGGTCACCTCCCTGCACAAGCGGTACCCGGACGGGACCGTGGCGGTCGAGCACGTCGACCTGTCCATCGGTGACGGCGAGCTGTTCGTCATGCTCGGCCCGTCGGGCTGCGGCAAGACGACGACGCTGCGAGCCATGGCGGGGCTGGAGCGCCAGACGTCCGGCGACATCCACATCGGCGACACGCTGGTCAACGACCTGCCGCCCGCCGAGCGGGACATCGCCATGGTGTTCCAGTTCTACGCCCTCTACCCGCACCTCAAAACGCGGGACAACCTCGCCTTCCCCCTGCGTGCCGAGGGCATGCCCAAGGCGGAGATCCGCGAGCGGGTCGACGAGGCCGCCCGGATGATGCACCTCGGCCCGCTCCTGGACCGCAAGCCGCACCGGCTCTCCGGCGGTGAGCAGCAGCGGGTCGCCCTGGCCCGCGCCCTCGTGCGGCGCCCGCGCGCCTTCCTCATGGACGAGCCGCTCACCAACCTCGACGCCGAGCTGCGCGCCGAGACGCGGACCGAGATCAAGCACCTGCAGGCCCAGCTCGGCACGACGATGGTCTACGTCACGCACGACCAGGTCGAGGCGATGTCGCTCGGGCACCGCATCGCCATCCTCAACAAGGGTCGGGTGGAGCAGGTCGGGACGCCGCTGGAGGTCTACGACCGTCCGGCCAGCCTGTTCTGCGCCGCCTTCATCGGCTCCCCGCCGATGAACCTCTTCGAGGTCGAGGTGGCGGACGGTGCGCTGCGGACCCCCGGTGGTCTCGCGCTCGCCCCACCGCCCGGGCTGCGGCGCGACCGCCCGCTCGTGGCCGGCGTGCGGCCCGAGGCGCTGGAGGTCACCCCGGCCGGGGAGGACGGGACGGTCCCGGGACGCGTGGTGTCGGTCGAGGTCCTGGGCGACGAGATCATCTACGTCGTCGCGAGCGGGGACAGGGACATCCGCGTCCGGATGCCCCCGACCACCCGCTTCGCGGCCGAGGCCCCGGTGGGCCTGCGGCACACCGGCGGGACCCCGCCGGTCTACGACTCGAGCACGGAAGAGCTGGTGGCCTGATGGGAACGGTTGCTGCCTACGGGCTGCGCAAGGCCTTCGGAGAGGTGCAGGCGCTCGACGACGTGACGCTGGAGGTGCCCGACGGCTCCTTCTTCGTCGTGCTCGGCCCCTCCGGTGCGGGCAAGACGACGACGCTGCGGGCGATCGCGGGGCTGGAGAAGCTCGACGCCGGCTCGGTGCACCTCGACGGGAGGGACGCGACCGGTGACACCCCGGCCGCGCGCGACCTGGCGATGGTGTTCCAGAGCTACGCCCTCTACCCGCGCAAGACGGTCTTCGAGAACATCGCCTCGCCACTGCGCGCCCGCAGCGCCTCGGCGGACGAGATCGCCACCGCGGTCACGGAGGTCTCCGGACTCCTGCACATCGAGCGGCTCCTCAAGCGGAAGCCCGGCCAGCTCTCGGGCGGAGAGATGCAGCGCGTCGCCCTGGCCCGGGCGCTGGTCCGCAACCCGCGCGCGTTCCTCATGGACGAGCCCCTGACGAACCTCGACCTCAAGCTCCGGGTCGAGATGCGCACCGAGCTCACCCGGATCCACCGCAGCCTCGGCGGGACCTTCGTCTACGTCACCAACGACCAGGTCGAGGCGCTGTCCATGGCCGACCAGGTCGCGGTGCTCCGCGAGGGCACGGTGCAGCAGGTCGGGACCCCGACGGAGGTGTACGACCGCCCGGCGAACCAGTGGGTCGCCGCCTTCGTCGGGAGCCCGCGCATCAGCCTGCTCGCCTGCCACGCGCAGGGGGACCGGCTCGTCGGTGCGGAGGGCTGGACGCTGCCACGGCCGCGGTGGACGACGGCGGAGGACGGCCGACCGCTGCTGCTCGGCGTGCGCGCCGAGGACCTGTCGGTCGAGTCGCGCGGTGACGCGGCGCTCGGCGGTGAGCTCTACGGACTCGAGCCGCTCGGTGACCGCACCGTGGTCGACGTCAAGGTTGGCAAGGAGATGCTCAAGGTCAAGGCACGGCCGACCGTCACCGGCACGCCCGGCCAGCGCATGTCCGTCACCGTCGACCTGGACCGTGCCCACCTCTTCGACGCGGACACCGGCCTGGCGCTGTCGGCGGTGGGCCGGTAGGGGGCCGCCACGCTAGGCCCCCGCCACGCCGCTCCGGTAGGCCCACACCGCCGTCTGCAGCCGGTCGCGGGTACCGAGCTTCGTCATCGCGCGGCCGAGGTGGGACTTCACGGTGGACGGCTCGACGTAGAGCGCCGCGGCGATCTCGACGTTCGACATTCCCTCCGCCAGCAGCCGGATGATGTCCCGTTCCCGCGGGGTGAGGACGCCGGCCGCCTCGTCGGGGTCGGGGGCCGGCCGGCGGCGGGCGAACTCGGAGATGACGCGGCGGGTCACCGTCTGGTCGATCATCCCCTCGCCCCGCGAGAGCCGGCGGATCGCGTCCGCGACGTCGTCGGGGTCGGAGTCCTTGAGGACGAAGCCGCTCGCACCGGCCTCCAGGGCACCGAAGACGTACTCGTCGAGGTTGAAGGTCGTCATGACGAGGACGGAGGGCAGGTCGCCGTCGCGCTCGGCGACGATCTGCCGCGTCGCGGCGAGGCCGTCCCCGCCCGGCATCCGCACGTCCATGCACACGACGTCGGGACGGGTGCGGCGCACCATCGTCACCGCCTCGGGGCCGCTCGACGCCTCACCGACGATCTCGATGTCGCCGGCGTCCTCGAGAAGCACGCGGAACCCCGCGCGCACCACGAGCTGGTCGTCCACCAGCGCGACCCTGATCATCGTTCTCCCTCACTGTCCGTGGCGGGGACGTGCAGCCGCACGCGCCACCCGCCGTCGTCCGTCGGCCCCGCCTCGAGGCTGCCGCCCACCAGCGCCGCACGTTCCCGCATGACGGCCAGGCCGGTGCCGCCGCGGTCGCCCTCCGCCGGCGTGCGCCCGGGCGCGGCTGGGCCGTTGTCGACCTCGAGGGCCACGCCGGCCGGCTCGTGCACCACCCGCACCTCCACGGGTCCGCCCGGCGCGTGCTGCCGCGCGTTCGTCAGCGCCTGCTGCGCCACCCGGTAGACTGAGACGTCGGCGAGCGGGGGCAGCGGCGTCGGCGTGCCCACCTCCTCGACCCGGACGTCGTCACCCAGCTCGCGCGCGGCCCTCACGAGATCCTCCAGGGCGCCCACACCGGGGACCGGGCTGAGGGGGTCGCCCTCGTTGCCGCGCAGCAGCCCGACCATCTGGCGGAGGCTGTCGAGCGTCTCGCGGCCCTGGTGGCGCAACCACGCGGCTCCCTCCCGCGCCGCCTGAGGGTCGCGGTCGACGAGGCGCTCGACGGCGGCCGCCTGGACCACCATCCCGGACAGGTGGTGAGCAGCGACGTCGTGCAGCTCCCGGGCGAGCCGGGCACGCTCGTCCGCGATCGCGCTCTCCACCCGGGCGTCGCGCTCCCGCTCCAGCCGGGCGGCCCTCTCCTGGAGGAGCCACAGCTGCTCACGGCGTGCCGCGAGGTACAGGCCCGCCAGCACGGACGCGCCCCACACCAGCAGCGCGGAGGAGACGTGCTGGACGACGGCGTCCGCGCCCGCGCCGCGGACCACGGTGACGACGGCGCCGCCCAGGCCCTCGACGAGAGCCGCCCCGCCCGCCACGCTGAGTGCGCGGCGGGCCGGCAGCCGGGTGCCGACGGTGGCGGCGACGACGAACGCCGCGACGGCCCGTAGCGACAGCTCCGGGGACAGGGCGACGAGCGCGAGCTGGGTCGCGACCACCGCCACGAGGGACGCGGCGAGGGCCACCCGCCGGAACGACAGGGCCAAGGACTGGACGACGACGAGGACGAGCAGCCACCGCACCACCTCCGCCGGCGGCACGTCCTGCGCCGGCACGACCTCCAGCGTCGCGACGACACCGAGCAGCATGAGCACAGCCAGGACGACGGCGAAGGCCGCGTCCCGCGCCAGCGGCCCGTGCAGACCGAGCCGCGACAGCCGGGTGTCCCACCAGGTCCCGGTGCTCGTGACCGGGGTGGTGTCCATGGTGGCCAAGCCTCCCACGCCCACCGCTCAGTACGTGATGTCGGGGGAGAGCAGCAGGAGCTGGTTCACCGCCATCGACGTCGCGGCGAAGGCGAGGAGCAGGACGCTCGCCGCCCCGACGCGGAACCACCCGGTGCGCGCCCGCAGCTCGGCCACGACGCGCCACCCCGCTGCCAGCACACCGAGCACGCCGACGGCGGTGAGCACCTGGACGGCCCGGATGAGCACGACCGGTACCGGCTGGAGGCTCATGACACCGAGCACGACGGCCACCCACCCGGCCAGCGCCACGACCGCGACGACGGCCGCGATGCGGCTGAGCCGGCGCGGCAGCAGGACCGGAGCCGGCGCGCCCGCGGCCTCGCGCGGTCCCGGGACGTCCGTGCCGACGGCGGAGCGACGCGCCCGGACCTTCCGCACCACGGCACCCACCGGCCACGCGAGGGCCGTGAGCAGGAGCACGACGGCGCCGCCCGCGAGCGCCGGGAGGGCGGCGGACCGCGCGGCGGTCACCGGCACCATCGACATCGCCGAGTCGTGCCCGATCAGCTCGACGCGCCCGGCGTCGTCGGTCCGCACGGTGAGCACGCGGTCCCCGCCCACCTGCTGGTACACCCACGGCTTGATCTCCGTGTACTCGGCCGCGTCCAGCTGTCCGGGCCCGGGGGTGAAGCGCACCCGGTCACCGTCGACCACCTCGGCGCGGGTGGGCTGCAGCGGGCCCATGGCCGTGAGGAAGGTCGAGGAGAAGCCTCGCGTGCTCTCGTAGGAGCCGGCCAGCACCTCGGCGTGCTCCTGGCGGACGTCGGCCGCCACGGTGCTCGCCGGGACCTCCCCGGGGTAGTACCGGTCGGCGAAGTCCTCGAGCAGCTCCTCGCGCAGCAGGTACGCAGCGCCGTCGGCTCCCGTGCTGTTGAAGGAGAGGTACAGGCCGGTGCCGTCGTCGGGCCACAGCTGGAGGTGGGAGTGGAAGGCGGTCGTGTCACCGCCGTGGCCCACCACCCGGTGGCCGTGGCGCGACTCGTCGAACCAGCCCAGCCCCATCCGCGGCCCCTCCCCGAGGATGCCGAGGGTGTCGGCGTCCAGCGCCGGCTCCGTCATGAGCTCGCGCGTGGCGCGGGAGAGGATCTCCTCGCCCTCGTGCTGACCGAGGTTCGCGAGCATGAACCGCGCCATGTCGGTGGCCGTCGCGCTCAGCGCCCCCGCCGGCGGCTGGCCGACGACCTCGAAGGGCAGCGGGTCCTCGTCGGACGTCGGGTACCCGAGGGCGACGTCGCCGGCGAGGTGGTCGGGCAGCGGCTGCGCGAAGGACGAGGATGTCATGCCGGCCGGCTCGAGCACGTGCGTCGCGACGTACTCCTCGAAGGGCACGCCGCTGACCGCCTCGACGACGTACCCGGCGAGGGCGTTGCCGTAGTTCGAGTACGCCGGCGTCGTGCCGGGCTCGAAGACCTGCTCCGGCGGGGCGGTGACGAGGGAGTCGCGCAGGTCCGGCGTCGTGTCCGTGCCGATGAGCCCGGCGATGCGCTCCTCGAAGCCGGCCGTGTGCGTGAGCAGGTGCCGCAGCGTGACGGGGTGCTCCAGGCCGAGGTCCAGGCCGGTGTACTGCTCGACGTCGGTATCCAGGTCCAGCTCGCCGTTCTCGACGAGCTGCATGACCGCCGTCGCCGTGAAGAGCTTGGACACCGAGCCGACCCGGAACAGGGTGCGGTCCGGGTCCACCGGCGTCCCGGCCGAGACGTCCGCCTCCCCGAAGCCGCGGGCGGTGAGGATCTCACCGTCGTGCACGACGGCGACGGTCGCGCCGGCGATGCGGCCCTCCTCGAGGGCGGCGGGAAGGGTCTCGTCGAGCCAGGCGTCGACGTCGGAGCGCTCGAGCGGGGCCGCGACCGCCTCCGGCTGCTCCGGGGGCGGGGGCGCGGCCTCGGGCGCGGTCCCGCACGCCGCGAGGGTGGCGACGACGCCGGCGAGCGCGAGCGCGATCCGCTGGGCGGTGCCGCGACGGGTCTGCGTGGGCATGGTGTCCTCCTGCTGTCGCGAGCGCCCCGGCGGCTCCGGGGCGTCCGGCTCGCGACCTGTTCCCAGGCTGACCGGTGGCGCTGCACGGACGCTTCGGCCGCAGTGGGGCATGGGGTGCCGACCTTTGGGGGGAGGGCACCTCCTCCTCGCGGCCCCTCGGGTGAGCGGCGCGCGGCGACAGTCCGGCCGCTGAACTCACACGCGGCTCACAGGATCGTCAAAGCACCGTCGAAGCCGGCGGTGGCGGAATGGGAGCTGTCCAGTTCCCAGCACACTCAGGAGCCCCCGTGCCGAACCTGCTGCTCGTCCTCGCGGACGTCGTCGCCGTCGTCCTGCTGACCTTCGCCCTCTACCTGCCCCGGCACCGGAGACGTGACCTCGCCGTCGCCTACCTCGGCGTCAACGTCGGTGTCCTCGCCGTCGCGGCGGCCCTGTCCTCGAGCACGGTCGGAGCCGGCCTCGGGCTCGGGCTCTTCGGCGTGCTGTCGATCATCCGTCTGCGCTCGAGTGAGCTGTCCCAGCGCGAGGTCGCCTACTACTTCTCCGCCCTCGCCCTCGGCCTGCTCGGCGGGCTCCCCGTCAGCACCCCCGCGGTCAGCGTCGCCTTCATGGGCCTCGTCGTCGCGGTGATGCTCGTCGGTGACCACCCGCGCGTACTGCCGCGCCTCCGCTCCCAGACGGTGCTGCTCGACCGCGCCATCAGCCGCGAGGACGAGCTCGCCACCCACCTCGCCGACCTCGTCGGTGGGCGGGTGCACTCCGCCAGCGTCCAGCGGCTCGACCTCGTCAACGACACCACCCTCGTCGACGTCCGCTACACCGTCCCCACATCACGACGGCGTCAGACGGGCGGCGACGGCGCCGCGGCACCCGTCCGCGAACCGCTCGCCACCACCGGACTCTCGCGTCCCGCCGCGGACTCGCCCACGGCAGGCCTCGCCGGCGCGGCACCGGTGACCCGATGAGTGCCGTCGACCTCGACCTGCCGCTCGACCGGCTCCCCGCCGTCGGCCTCGACGACCTCAACGCACGGGCAGCGCGCCTGACCCGGGTGGACCGCAAGTACCTGCTGCCCCTCGACGACACGGCAGCCCTGCTGGCAGACCTGCCTGCCGCCGTCGCCGCGCTCGAGATCGACGGGCGGCGCACCTTCGGCTACGAGTCGGAGTACCTCGACACCCCCGCGCTCGACTCCTTCGCGCTCACCGCGCACCGCAGGCGACGGCGGTTCAAGGTCCGCACGCGTACGTACCTCGACACGGGGGAGAGCTGGATCGAGGTCAAGACCCGCGGCCCCCGGGGCACGAGCGTCAAGGTCCGGCGCCTGCGTGGAGCCGGGGCAGCGTCCCAGCCCACGAGCGCGGAGCGCTACTTCGTCGCCGACACCCTGCGCGACGCGGGCCTCGACCCGGCACAGGTCCCGTCCCTCGCGCCAGTCCTCCTCACGCGCTACCGCCGGGCCACGCTCCACCTCCCCGACGAGGGTGCCCGCGTCACCATCGACACCCATCTCGAGTGGACCGCGGACGGCCGCCACCGGGACGCCCCCGGCATCGCCGTCGTCGAGACGAAGACCGCCTCCACGCCCTCCGCGGTGGACCGGCTCCTGTGGGCACGCGGCCACCGACCGGTGCCCGTCTCGAAGTTCGCCACGGGCCTCGCCCTGCTCCACCCCGACCTCCCCGCCAACCGGTGGCACCGCACGCTCCGCCGTCTCGACGACGCCCACCGCACCCACTGACCCGAGAGAGACACCACCATGCGCACCATCACCCGACCCCTTGCCTCCCTGCTCCTGCTCGGCGGCCTCCTCGCCGGCTGCTCGTCCGGCACCGGCCCCGCCACGAACGCCGCCGAGCAGGTGGTCGCGGCCGACGACGCCACCACCGCCGCGAGCACCGCCGCTGCTGCCTCCGTCGAGGAGGCGCTCGCCGCCAACCTGCCGGCCCACGAGACCGAGGCCGAGTGGGACGCGGCCGGCGAGGTGTCCATCGACCTCGCCGACGACGCGACCACCGTCTCGGGTGACGGCGCCGCCGTCGACGGGGACACCGTGACCATCACCCAGCCCGGCACCTACCGCCTCAGCGGCACGCTCGCCGACGGGCAGGTGGTCGTCAGCTCCACCGCCGACGGCGTGGTCCGCCTCGTCCTCGACGGTGCCGACATCACGAGCTCGACGACCGCGGCGATCGCCGTCGAGGACGCCGATCAGGCCGTCGTCGTCCTCGCCGAGGGCTCGACGAACGCCCTCGCCGACACGGCCCGCACCGTCGCGGACGACTCCGACGAGCCCGACGGCGCCCTCTTCTCCCGCGCCGACCTCACGATCACCGGCACCGGCTCCCTGGCCGTCACCGGCAGCACCAACGACGGCATCGCCGCCAACGACGGTCTCGTCATCGACTCCGGCACCCTCACGGTCGAGGCCGTCGACGACGGGATCCGCGGCAAGGACTACGTCGTCGTCTCGGGCGGGAGCCTCACGGTGACCGCCGGCGGCGACGGCCTGAAGTCCGACGAGGACGAGGACCCCACGGCCGGGTACGTCGCCGTCCTGGGCGGCGCCGTCACGGTCGGCGCAGGGGCGGACGGGCTGGACGCGGCCTCGGACGTCATCGTCGGCGGCGGCACGCTCGACGTGACCACGGGTGGCGGCGCGGGCGGGACGCTGGCGGAGGACGCGTCAGGGAAGGGGCTGAAGGCGAACGTCGCCGTCGTCGTCGGGAGCGGGCGCACCACCGTCGACGCCGCGGACGACGCCGTCCACTCCGACGGCGCGGTCACGATCGCCGGTGGCGCGCTCACCCTCACCAGTGGCGACGACGGCGTCCACGCCGAGCAGTCGCTGGCGGTCATGGACGGCACACTCACGGTCACCGGGTCCTACGAGGGCCTGGAGGCCGCGACCATCACGATCGCGGGCGGTGACACCTCCCTCGTCGCCTCCGACGACGGCATCAACGCTGCCGGCGGCGACGCGGATACCGGCGGCACGCCCGTGAGCCCGGGCGAGGAGACGGCGGGGGAGTACGCCGTGACCGTGACCGGCGGGACCGTCGCCATCGACGCCGGTGGGGACGGCCTCGACTCCAACGGCACGGTCGACATGAGCGGCGGGACGGTCGTCGTCTCCGGCCCCACCATGGACGGCAACGGCGCGCTCGACGTGCAGGGGGTCTTCACCGTCGACGGCGGCGTCCTGTTCGCGGCCGGCAGCTCCGGCATGGCGACGGCACCCGGGACGGACTCTCCGCAGGCGTCGATCCTCGCGAGCTTCGACACCCAGCCGGCAGGCACGGTCGTCTCGGTGGCGACGACCGACGGTGAGGTGGTGGCCACCTTCGAGTCGGCGAAGGAGTTCTCCTCCGTCGTCCTGTCCAGCAAGAAGACCGTCGCGGGGCAGACCTACGAGCTCCTGGTCGGGGGCACCGTCTCCGGCACCGCCACGGCCGGCCTCTACGACGACGGCGACCTCACCGGGGCGAGCACCGTCGCCACGGTGACGGGCGGCGAGTACGCCGCAGGGGGCATGGCAGGCGGGGGACCCGGCGGCGGTGGGCCGGCAGCCGCACCGGGTGGCGGTGGCGGGTTCGGCGGCGACGTCGGTGAGCGGCCCGAGCCCCCGGCCGGCGGCTTCGGCGCGCCCGGGACCCTGCCGGGCCGCGGCGACGGCACGACCGAGACGACCGAGGACGACGTCGACACCGCGACGACCACCTGAGCGCGCACCGCGCTGCCCGGGCCTGCACGTCAGGTCCGGGCAGCGGCGCACCCGGGTCTTGCCTCACGTGGGCGTCACCTCACAGGCAAGCCACAGCCAGTCCTCAGCCAGTACCGATGGCCGCGCGCGATGATGACGTCATGACCACCCCCGCCACGCCCGTCGGCGGGCTGCGCGACGCGTTCACCCGTGCGGACGGCTCCCCGGTCCGGGCGCTCGTCGTCGACGACGAGCCCGCCCTCGGTGACCTGCTCGCCACCGTGCTCCGCTACGAGGGCTGGCACGTCGAGACCGCGGTGACCGGCTACGCGGCCGTCCGCCTCGCCAAGCGCCAGGCGCCCGACGTGGTCGTCCTCGACGTCATGCTCCCGGACCTGTCCGGGCTCGAGGTCCTGCGCCGCATCCGCGCCTTCCACCCCAAGGTCCCCGTCCTCTTCCTCACCGCGAAGGACGCCGTCGAGGACCGGGTCGCCGGGCTCACGGCGGGGGGCGACGACTACGTGACGAAGCCCTTCAGCCTCGAGGAGGTCGTCGCCCGGCTGCGGGCGCTGCTGAGACGCGCCGGCGCCACCGCGGAGAGCGAGGACAACGTCATCGTCGTCGGGGACCTGCGGATGGACGAGGACAGCCACGAGGTGTCGCGCGGCGGCGAGCCGGTCGCGCTCACGGCCACGGAGTTCGAGCTGCTTCGCTACCTCATGCGCAACCCGCGGCGTGTGCTGTCCAAGGCGCAGATCCTCGACCGCGTCTGGCAGTACGACTTCGGCGGCCGCGCAAACATTGTCGAGCTCTACGTCTCCTACCTGCGGCGCAAGATCGACGCCGGACGAGAGCCGATGATCCACACGGTGCGCGGCGTCGGCTACCTCCTCAAGGCCGCGACCGACGTGCCCGGCACGGATCCTGCCCAGTGAGGCGCTGGACGCTGCGCCGTCGCCTGGTCGCGGTGCTCGTCGGACTCATCGCTGCCGTGGCCCTGGCGACGGGCGTCCTGTCCACCCTCGCCCTGCGTGACTCGCTCATGGACCAGCTCGACGAGCGGGCGCTGGCCTCCAGCCAGCGTGCCGTCGGCGCACAGCACGAGGGCCCGGCAGGAAACCCGCCACCCGCCCCGCCCGACCCCGGCTCGGCCCCGCCCGGGCTCGAGGTGCCCGGGCAGCGGACCGGGACCGTCAACGTCTCGGTCGGCGAGGACGGGACACAGTCCGGCTTCATCGACGACGACGGGTCGTTGCGTCCGCTCACCGACGACCAGGAGGCAGAGCTCCTCGCCGTCACCCCGGACGCGGGCCCACGACGGTCGAGCTGGACGGCCTCGGCTCCTACCGCGCCGTCGCCGTCAGCGCTTCCGACGGCACCGTCGTCACCGGCGTGTCAACCGACGAGGTGGACGCCACCGTCCGTGACTACGTCGTCGCCGAGGCGGGCATCGCCCTTGCCGGCATCGCCCTCGCGGCCGTCGCGGGCGGGCTGCTCGTGCGGCGCCAGCTGCGGCCGCTGGACGACGTGGCCGCGACGGCCACACGCGTGGCCGGGCTGCCGCTCCACGAGGGCCAGGTCGCGCTGCGCGAGCGGGTGCCCGAGCAGTACACCGACCCGGCCACCGAGGTGGGCCAGGTCGGTGCGGCCCTCAACCAGCTCCTCGGGCACGTGGAGGGAGCCCTGCAGGCGCGGCACGAGAGCGAGACTCACGTGCGCCAGTTCGTCGCCGACGCCAGCCACGAGCTGCGCACGCCGCTCGCCTCGATCCGCGGGTACGCCGAGCTTCTCCGGCGCCTGCCCGGTGAGCTGCCACCGGAGGCCGTGCGCGCGGTGGCGCGGGTCGAGTCCGAGTCGCAGCGGATGACTGCGCTCGTCGAGGACCTCCTGCTGCTCGCCCGGCTCGACGCGGGCCGGCCGCTCGAGCGCGTGGAGGTCGACCTCGCGCTGCTCGCCGTCGACGCGGTCGCCGACGCGCACGTCGCCGGGCCCGGCCACGCCTGGGAGCTCGACCTCCCCGACCCGGAGACCGAGGCCCCGGCGACCGTGGTGGGGGACGAGGACCGGCTGCGGCAGGTCCTCGCCAACCTGCTCACCAACGCCCGGGTGCACACCCCGCCCGGGACGACGGTGACGACGACGGTCCGCCGCGAGGGCACCGTCGTCGTCCTCCGCGTGCTCGACGACGGGCCCGGGATACCAGCCGACCTCGTCCCGCGGCTGTTCCACCGCTTCGCGCGGGGCGACGCCGCTCGCAGCCCCGGCAGCGGCTCGAGCGGGCTCGGCCTCGCAATCGTCGACGCCGTGGTCCGCGCGCACGATGGCCGGATCGACGTCGACGGAGAGGCGGGCGCCACCGCCTTCACCGTCACCCTCCCGGCCGGCTGAGCTGCACCCGCGCGGTGGCGGCGCAGTCACCGGCTCGGGCGTGAGCGCGCCCTGGTCGGGTCAGGCGGTGCGCAGGACGAGCATGAACTGCCCGCCGCCCGGCTCCACCTGGGTCGTGACGGGGAGGTCGGGGGCGAACCGGGACAGGCGGTCGAGCAGCCAGGCGGCGGCCGCGTCGGCGTCCTCGCGGCTCGGGCAACGCGCGACGACCTCGCGGCCCTTCTTGCGCCGCAGCCGCTCCACGGTCCCCGCGATCGGCGCGGGGTCGACGACGAAGAGCTCGGGCGACCACGGCACCACCGGCTTGACGGCTCCCTTGCGCGTGTTGCACGCACGGTGCGCGAGACGCTCGGTCCCCGGCGCCGCCTTCTTCGACGCGGAGGCGCCGAGGTCGACGCTGGGACCGAGGTCGGAGTTGACCGAGGCGTCGGGGTCGACGGGCTCGTCGCACAGCCAGCAGCGCCACGAGTCCCGCTCGCCCACCACGTTGAGGTTGCTCATGGACGAACCGTAGTCCCGCCTGCTGACGCACCGCTGACGCGGCCACCGCCGCACGTGCCTCCGGAGCGGTGCCCGGACCCGTGCGGTCGGGGTGAGCACCGGGGTGACCGACGTGCTGAGCCCCCAAGCACCCTGGACGCGACCCCGCGCCCGGCAGACGCTGGGACCCGGACGACACGATCGTGGGGAGACGCTCATGTCACCGTTCACCGCTGCTGGCCCTCGTCTGGAGCGCCGCCGCTGGACCGCGGCAGCCTTGGCGCTGATCCTCGTGGCCTGCGGGCTCCTCGGAGCCTCGGCCGCCGAGCCGGCGGACCCACCCGAGGTCCTCCTCAGCGCCTCCTCCGACCGCAGCAGCCCGCGGCCCCTGGACGGCGCCGCCCTCGGCACGGGCGGCGCGTACGTGTTCGTCGCCGAGCGCGCGGACATCGAGAAGGTCTCGTTCTGGCTGGACGACCCCACGCGGAAGAAGAAGGCGCGCAAGGTCGAGACCAACGCGCCGTGGGACTTCGCCGGCTCGGCCAAGGACGACGCTGCCCTCCCGTGGGACCCCGGCTCGGTGGGCGCCGGGACGCACACGGTCACGGTGCTCGTCGTGCTCACCGACGGGACGACGGCGCTGGTCCACTCCACCTTCACCACGGGTGCCGTCACGCCTGAGCTGGCGGCGTCCCCGGCCGTGCTCCAGCTCGTCACCGAGGCGGACGGGCCCCCGCTCGCCCGCACCGTCGAGCTCACCTCCGCCCCGGGCACCGCGGACGTCACGGCGAGCTCGGACGCTCCGTGGCTCACGGTCGCCCCGGCGCAGGGGACGACGCCGCGCCCCCTCGCTCTCGCCGTCGACCCGGCCGGTCTCGCCCCCGGGACGCACTCCGCGACCGTCACCCTCACGGCCGCCGGGTTCACGCCCGCCTCCGTGCGCGTGGACCTCTCCGTCCTCGCGGCACCGGGGGAGTACGACCTCTGGTTCAGCCCGCACGCCGACCGCTCCGCCGCCGTGCCCCTCGCCGGCGCCACCGTCAGCGGCCCCGTACGCATCTTCACCGGCCCCGACGACGGCGTGACGGCCGTGTCCTTCTACGTCGACGACCCCGCGCGGGCGCGCTCCCCGTACCGGTCCGAGCGCACGGCCCCCTTCGACCTCGCCGGCGGCTCGACCGGCCAGGCGGACGCCTTCGACACCACGACGCTGACCGACGGCAGCCACACGGTGACCGCCGTCCTCACCCTGGCGGCGGGCGGGACCGTCGTCGTCGACTCGCCCTTCCACGTCGCCAACGCCCCCGGACCGGCGCTCGCCCTCGCCCCGGTCTCCCTCTCGGTGCAGGCGACCGCCGGGTCTGCGCCCGTCACCCGGACGGTGGCGGTGTCGTCGGGCGCCACCCCGGTCCCGGTGGCGGTGTCCTCCGACGCGTCGTGGGTGGGCGTGACGACGGCCGCCGGCTCGACGCCGACCACCGCGACGGTGACCCTGGACCCGGCCGGCCTGGCGGCGGGCACCCACACCGCCGTCGTCACCGCGTCGTCTCCCGGCCTGCCGAGCGTGACCCTGCCCGTCACGCTCACCGTGTCCGAGGACGTGCCCCCGCCGCCCCCACCCCGCCGCCGACGCACACGCTCGCGCTGTCCGCCGCCCCCGACCGGTCGGACCCGAGTCCCCTCGACGGCGCCGAGGTGCGTGGGGACGTCCACGTCTTCGTCACCCCGGAGGCCGGCCTGTCGAAGGTCGAGTTCTTCGTCGACGACCCGCAGCTCAAACGCAAGCCCGACAAGAGCGAGGGCAACGCGCCGTGGGACCTGGCCGGCTCGGCCACCGACGAGGGCGCGCTGCCCTACGACACCTGGCAGCTCGTCGACGGCGCCCACACCGTCACCGCCCGCCTCACCTCGACGAGCGGGACGAGATCCACCGTCACGGCGGCGTTCACCGTCCTCAACGGCACGCCGGTCCTCACCGCCCATCCGCGCCAGGTCACCGTCGACCTCGCCCCCGGCGGGACCGCACGCTCCGACCTCGCCGTGCGGATGAGCGACAGGTCCGCCGTCCCGCTCACAGTGTCGACGGACGTGCCATGGCTGACCGCCACCCGGCGACGGCGACGACGCCGGGTGAGCTCGCCGTCGTCCTCGACACTGCCGGGCTCGCCGTCGGCACGCACACGGGTGCGGTGACGGTCACCGCGCCCGGCCAGGACGCCGTCGTCGTCCCTGTCGAGCTGCGGCTCGCGTGGCCGCCGCCGGACCAGGTGCACCTGTCGTGGACGGCGGACCCGGCCACGACCCTCACCGTCACGTGGCGGACCACGTCACCGGGGACACCGTGGGTCGAGTACGCCCCGGCCGGGTCGGGCGGTCCGTGGACGCGGGCCGAGGCGAGCCCGCGTGCCTCGGGCACCAGCGGCCAGCTGTGGACCGCGACGCTCACCGGACTGGCGCCGGGGGAGTCCTACGAGTACCGCGTGGTCCAGCCCGAGACCTCCTCGCAGACGTGGACGGCGCGCACGGTCGCCCCGGACGCGGAGACGCGCGCCGTCTACTTCGCCGACACCGGGATCGACGGCCGCAAGGACGGGCTCACCGTCGCGACCGGCCGGTCGGTCGAGCTCCTCACCGAGCTGCACCCCGACGTCCTGCTCGCGGGCGGTGACTACGCCTACTTCAACACCGAGACCCGGTTCACCGCCCTCGACGACGCCATCGACGCCTGGTTCCAGCAGCTGGAGCCCGCCGCCGCCCAGTCACCGCTCATGCCGACGTACGGCAACCACGAGGTGCTCCTCGGTGAGGGCTTCGAGCCGTGGGCGGCGCGCTTCCCGACCCCCGAGGGGTGGAACGACCGGCGCTCCTACTCCTTCGACGTCGGGCCCTTCCACTTCATCTCCCTCCACGCCGTCCACAACACCGGCAAGCTGCCGACCGCCGAGATCACCTGGCTCGAGGCGGACATCGCGGCGGCGAAGCAGGCCGGGCGGCCGTGGATCGTCCCCTTCACGCACGTGAGCGCCTTCGCCGCCGGGTCCGTGCACCCCTCCAACCTCGCGCTGCGCGACCAGCTGGGCCGGGTCTTCGAGCGGCACGGCATCCGCCTCGTGCTCCAGTCCCACGACCAGGCATACCAGCGCACGTGGCCGCTCACCGGGGCGGGGAGCGGGGGTGAGTTCACGGCGACGACGACGGATCCGACCTGTGCGGCGCCCCGCGACGGTGTCGTGTGGATGACCGTCAGCCCGGCCGGGAAGCTGAGCAACCGCAGCCGTGACTTCTCGCCCTACGCCGAGACCCCCGCACCGTTCTGGAGCGCGATGCGCGACAACACCCGCCACCACCTCGCCGAGCTCACCGCGAGCGCCGCCGGGGACCTCGAGGTGGAGGTGCTCGGGTACCGCGCGGAGGGGGAGGTGGAGGTCGTCGACACCGTGACGATCGCGCGCGAGGCGTGCGGGTAGGGGCCGTTACCTGGCAGCGGCCTCGTGCCACCGCTGCAGGAGACGCAGGTGGCCCCCGGACTGGGGCAGCTCGACCTGCTTGTCGCCGTGCCGCTGCAGGTAGACGAACCGGTCGCCGAACATCACGGGCCGGCCGGCCCGCACCTCGCTGATGTCCTGCCAGCGATAGGTCCGCCGTCGTCGTACCTCGGTGACGTGGACGCCATCGATGTCGACTCTCGCGCTCGCGCGTAGCTCGCTGAACGCGACCACGAGGAACACGACGACGGAGGCCAGCCGCACCCACCAGAAGACACGGTCACCCGTCGTCTCGACGCGCCCGCCCGTGGCGTCGGTGAGGACGACGAAGACGTTGAACAAGGCGAGCAGCAGGAACATCACGCCCACCCAGGGTCGGCCGACGCGCCACGACTCCTCCGACGGCAGCCGGCGGCTCTCTTGTCGCGGTCGCGCGGCGTCGGGAGACATGGCTCCAGCATGCCGGGCCCCGGCGGGCCGGGCCACCGCGGGAAAAGTCCTCGCGGCCCGCCCGCGGCCTCCCGTAGGGTCGCGCCCCGTGGACATCGACGCACGCACTCTCGACGACGCCCTGGCCGAGGCCTCCTTCTCCGGCGTCGTGACGGTCGACGTCGGCGACCGGCGCGTCCTCGAGCGCACCGCGGGCTACGCGAACCGCCCGCTGCGGGTCCCGATGACCGCGGACACCCGGATCGCGATCGCCAGCGGGAGCAAGGCCTTCACCGCCGTCGCCGTCATGCGGCTGGTCGAGGACGGGGTGCTGCGGCTGCACCAGCCGGTGCGCGAGCTGCTCGGCGAGGACCTGCCGCTCGTCGACGACGCCGTGACCGTCGCGCACCTGCTCGGCCACACCTCGGGCATCGGGGACTACCTCGACGAGGACTCCGACTGGGAGCCGGAGGACTACGTCCTCACCGTCCCGCCCCACACGCTCACGACGGCGGCGGCCTTCCTGCCGATGCTCGAGGGGCACCCGCAGAAGTTCCCACCCGGCGAGCGGTTCTCCTACTGCAACGGCGGCTACATGGTCCTCGCCCTGGTCCTCGAGCGCGTGACGGGGGAGACGTTCCACGACGCCGTCCGCCGTCTCGTCCTCGCGCCGGCCGGGCTGCAGGAGACGGACTTCCTCCCGCTCAACGCGCTGCCGGCCGGTGCCGCCACCGGGTACGTGCACGACGACGGCGACCTCACCAACACCCTCCACCTCCCCGTCCTGGGGAACGGTGACGGCGGGGCGTTCACGACGGCGGCCGACCTCCACCGCTTCTGGTGCGCGCTCCTCGACGGGCGCATCCTCACCCGCGAGAGCGTCGACACCCTCACCCGCCCGCGCCACGACGTCCCCGACGAAGGATTGCGCTACGGCATGGGCTTCTCCCTGCACGAGTCCGCCCACGCCCTCGTCATCGAGGGCTACGACGCGGGCGCATCCTTCCGCTCGACGCACGTCGTCGACTCGCGCACCACGGTGAGCGTCCTCGGCAACACGTCCGAGGGCGCGTGGCCGGTCATCGGGGCCCTTGCGGAGGCTGTCACCAGCGGCTGATGGTGACGTCACCGGACGAGGTGTGTCCCGACACGAGCCGGGTGGCGTCCGGGTCGTCGACGACGTCGACGCGGACGTGGCCGGAGGAGGTGTCGGCATCCACCCGGTAGACGTGGTCGGGCAGGGTGAGCTCGACGTTGCCGGAGCTGGCCCGGGCGGTCACCCGTTCCGGGGCCTGCCCACTGAAGCCCGCCGCCGCCGCCATGGCGAGCGCGAGCCGGGGGCTGGCGGCCACCACGTGGTCCTCCAGGCGGTCCGCCAGGGCGAGGAACGTGGCGGCCGCGCCGGAGTCGAGGAACTCGTCGTCGGCCGCGAGCAGCACCGCTGCTGCCGCCTCCTGCCTGTCGGCGGCCAGCAGGGCCCGGACCGCTGCCTCGGGGTCGCCGTGCTCACGCCACCAGCCGGCCGCCGCCGTCAGCACCTCCTGCGCCCGCCCGGGAGCGGTGGCGTCCAGCTCGCGGGCCAGCGCCTCCCGGAAGAGGCGGTGACACCGGTACCACTGCCGGTGCTCGTCGAGGGCGAAGAGGAACAGGTCCGCTCGCTCCGAGCGGTCGAGCAGCTCACCGGACCCGGTGCGTCCTAGGGCCGCGTCGCACAGGTCGGCGCAGAGCCGGTCCAGCGGCGCGGTCTCGACGAGGAACCGGCGGTGGTCCTCCGGGAGCCGGGTGAGCACCTCGCTGCCGAGGTAGTCGAGGACGTGCCGGTCGTCCCCGCGGATGGCGGCGACCTGCCGGGACGGCTCGGCCGACGTGCGCAGGCCCAGCGCGGCGAGGTGGAGCCCGGCCGCCCAGCCCTCCGTGCGGTCGACCAGCCTGGCGACGTCGTCGCTGCCCAGCCGGAGCCCGCCGACGTCGTCGAGCAAGCCGGCGGCCTCCTCGGCCGAGAAGGCGAGGTCCACGGCCCGGACCTCCGTCAGCTGTCCGCGGGCGCGCAGGCGTGCCAGCGGCAGCGGCGGGTCGGAGCGGGAGGACAGGACGACCCGGACGCCGGCCGGCAGGTAGGCCAGGGCGAACTCGAGGCCCTCGTGCACCTCCCGGTCGGTGATCGCGTGGTAGTCGTCCAGGACGAGCACGTACTCACCGCCGTCGGCCGCCAGGTCGTTGAGGAGGACGGGCACGGCCACCCGGACGGGCGGGAGACCGGGCACCGCGAGTGCGGCCAGCGCGGCGGAGCCGATCCCCGGCCGGGCGCGGTCCAAGGCCATCGTCACGTAGGTCCAGAACCGCACCGGCTCGTCGTCCCCGTCGTCGAGGCTCACCCACGCGACGGGTCGGTGGACGACGGCGCGCGCCCAGTGGGCGAGCACCGTGGTCTTGCCCCACCCGGTCGGCGCGACGACGACGGTCAGCGGTGTCCGCGGCGGGTCCGCCAGCTTCTCCACGAGGCGGCCACGGGTGACGCCGCCGGGCGGGTCCAGGGTGGGGCGAGCTTCCCGACGAGAAGCGGCGCCGGTGCACCGGTCGTCTGTCCACTCGTCATCGGCGGCCTGCCTCGGGGTCGGCCCTGCTCGCCGGCTCAGCGACCGGAGGCGGTCGGGACAGGGCGTCCGGCGGGAGTCGACGTCATCGTTGGCCTGCTTCCGGGCGACGTGCGTGGCCAGGGGCTTCCAGCATGGCGGCGCACCGCACGTCGCGGCAACACCTTCGCCGCCCGAGGTTCCCTGACCGGGCCTCGTCGGCCCGGCTGGGGCACGCTGGTCCCGTGCGGCAGCATGCGCGACGGACCGAGCGGCTCGACGCGGCCGTCCTGGCGCAGGAGGGCCGCTGCTTCTGGTGCGGCCAGGCCTTCGGGCGGCTCGTGGCACCGACCGTCGACCACGTCGTCCCACGCGCCAAGGGAGGGCCGTCGCGGGCGGAGAACGAGGTGGCGGCGTGCCGGCGGTGCAACGGCGAGCGGGGGCAGCGCTCACCGGTGGAGTGGCTGGAGGAGTGCGTGCGCCGCGGGTGGCCGGCGGACGCGGCCGCGCTGGGCGGCGTGCTCGACCGGCTCGACGCCGCGATCGACGTGCACGGCGGGCAGCGGCGGGCGCGGCCGTACCTGCGGTCCCAGCGCCGCCGGCTCGCGCGGGTGCGCTGAGGCCCAAGGCCGTCGCAGGCAGGGCTCGAAGCCCTCGTCATGGCGAGGTCCCGCGACCGGGCACCGCTTCACGACGTGCGCACGGAGTGGCACGATCGTGGTGTGAGTGGCGACAACGACACGCCCGGCGCCGACGCCGGCCCGGAGCGACCCCGCGAGGAGTCGCCTGCCACGGGTCGTGTCGTGGTGGGTCTCGACGACGGCGCGCCCGCCACCGCGGTGGCGGCGGCACTGGGCGAGGCCGGCATGGCAGACGTGCACGAGCTGTTCGACGGCGTGCTGGTCGGCACCGCCCCGGTGGACGACGCCTTCCTCGACCGTGTCAGCCGGATCGCCGGCGTCCGCTACGCCGAGCGGGACGTCCTCCACGACATCTGACCGCGGCACCGAGGGCGGCGCTCGCTCGGCCGTCACCAGCCGCCCGGCCCCGGCAGCAGCGGCGTGGGCGCCGGGGTGGCGCCCACGGCCCGGGCCAGGGCGAGCGCGATCCCGGCCGTGCCCGTCATGAGACCGGGCACCTCACCGGCGCCGGGCAGCCCGCACGGCCACGCTCCCGAGACGTCGCGCTCGGCCACGAGGATCGCCGCGACTCTCCGCGCCGCGGCGGCGTGCTCTGCCGCACCGAGGGCGCGTGCCGCCACGGTGTAGAGCTCGGCCACCCCGCCGAGACCGTGGCACGAGGAGCAGTCGCCGGCGGTTCCTCCGTGCAGCGCGGTCCCGGCACTGACCGCGAGGTCCCGCGCCGCCTGCAGCGCGGCCGTCGCCTCGGCGAGCAGGCGGGGGCCGGGCGTGAGCGCCGCGAGGCGGAGCCGGCTGAGGCCGATCCCGATCCCGCCGTGGCACCACGCCGTCGTCCACCCGGTCGGCCCGCCCTGCGGCAGCCCGCCGCGCAGGTCGGGCCACGCGCGGCGGTCCGGGTCGTACCAGCCTCGCTCGTAGGCGAGCGCGTCGGCGCAGGCAGCCTCGAGGCCGGCGGGCGTGCCGTGCCTGGCCGCGAGCTCCCCGAGGGCCAGCGCGATGCCAGCTGCCCCGTGGCCGAGCCCCAGCAGGGGCGGCCCGTCGGGGTCGGTCGGGTCCACCCACGCCGCCCCCCACGCCTGCGGCTGCGCGGTGTCGACGAGCCGGGCCGCTGCCACGCGCGCGGCGGTGAGCAGCTCCTCCAGGGCGAGCTCGTCCGCCAGGGACGCGAGTCCGAGCGCCGCGCCGGCATCCCCGCTGATGAGGTCGCTCACCGACCCGTCGCCCCCCGACACCACGTGAGCGACGTCCCGGGCCAGGCCGGCCGCCACGCGGCGGAGGTCGTCGTCGCCCAGCCTGCGGGCCGCGACCGCCGCCGCGTACGCGATGCCGCAGGCCCCGTCCCAGTAGCCCGGCAGGCCGGCCGCCAGCAGGTCCGGTGCTCCGGCCAGGGCGTGCCTCGCCGCACCGCGCACCGTGGTGGCGAGGGCCCCGTCACCGGCCCGGTCGGCCGCCGTGCCGATCAGCGACGCCAGCGCGAGCGCGACGCCGGCCGTGCCGTCGTAGAGGTTCGTGCCGATGTCACCGTGACCGAGGACGGCGGCGTCGCCGTCGACCCCGACGACGATCTCCGCACGCCAGGTGACGCCGTCGTCGGCGGTTTCGGCACGGTCCACGAGGTCGCGGCAGATGGCGGCGGCGGCCTCGAGCGGCCCGGCGCTCACGTGCCCGCCTCCCACGGGGTGCCGGGGTCGATGCCCGCGTCGGTGAGCGCGGCGAGGAGCCGGCCGGTGCGCTCCTCCACCGTTGCCGCGGCCCACCCGGCGGCGGACCGCCCGACACCTGCCGCGAGGGCCCGGCAGACGTGCTCCCCGAAGGACAGGGTGGTCCCGGGGTCGTCGGCCCAGCTGACGCCGGGCCGGAGCGGGCACGTCAGCGGCGGGACAGGGGCGTCGAGCAGGCCCGCGAGCGGTGCGTCGTGCAGCGCGTCGAGGACGGCCGGTCGGTCGGCCCGCCGGTGGTAGACGACGACGGCGTCCACCCGCGCGTACCCGTCCGGGAGGACCGGGCACTTGAGTTGGTGGCTGGTGCCGCCCAGGGCGTCGCCCACGGCCCGCACGACCCTGGCGACCGTCGCCGCCCGCGCGTCGAGGTAGACCCGGCCGAAGGGCGGCTCGGGCGGCACGTCGGTGAAGGTCCACCACAGACCGCGCTCGACGTCGACCATCTCGAGGGGCGAGAGCACGTCGACGATCTCGCCCGGAGCGGGTGGGACGCCGGGGCGCGCGCGGGCGACGTACTCGCCGCTGCGCACCTGCCGCACCGCCTCTGCTCGTTGCGCCATGACGCTGCCGTCGGGTGCGGCGGTGAGCACGACCCACGGCTCACCGGCCGGGCGGTCGGCCGTCCGCGCCGCGCGCAGCACGGCGACGAGGGAGCCCGCGTGCAGCGGGGGGTCGGCGATGCGCGCGGGTCCGGTGACGGCCGGGGGCTCGGTGTACCAGCGGGCGTAGAGCGCCTCGGCGAGGGTCGCCGCCCCGGGCACGGCCGCGGCCCACGCCGCGGGCTCGCCGGTGACGAGGCCGGCCAACCGCTCGAGCTGGCGAAGGACGAGCGCGGGCGTCAGCACCGCCGTCGTCGCAGGGCGCGTCATCCTGGTGCCAGAGCCGACGCGACGGAGTCCCGGACGTCCGCCTCGTGCGCGCACACCCACCGAGCGGCGTCGAGGAGGTGGGCGACGACGGGGTAGGCGGCATCGCCCGCCGCGCCGGCGCACTCGATCGCCAGCTGGACCGTGCGTGCGACGAGGCACAGCGTGACGCGGGTGGCGAGGTCGGCGTCGTCCGAGGTGCCGCCGTCGTCCGCTGGGCGCGTCTGCGCCGGCCCGAGGGCCCAGGGTGCGTCGTCGGCGTACGCCCGCAGGAGCGCCCGCTGCGAGGGGTCGACCACCGGCGACGGCGTCGATCCGGTGAGCCGGACGCGGAGCGCGAGCGTGTCGGCCAGTGCCGAGCCCACGTCCCACGCCGGGTCGCCGCGGCCCGACAGCTCCCAGTCGAACAGGGTCGTCCGCGGCCCGGGGGCCACGGCGACGTTGTCCCACTTGAGGTCGGCGTGGACGAGGCACGCGGGGCGCAGCGCGTCCGCGGCTCGGGTGAGGGCGGCGCCGAGAGCGGCGTCCGCGACGACGGCGGTCCCGGCATCGCGCAACGACGCGGACGTCTCGCCGGCGAACCACTCCTCGGGCTGTGTCCGCGGCAGGTGCACGACGCCGACGGCGGCGCGGCCGAGGAGCGGGACCTGCGTCGTCGTGGTGTGCAGCCGCGCCAGGGCGCGGCCCAAGGACGCCGCCACGGGGGGAGAGGGGAACCCGGGCTCCAGGCACCGGCTCGTGAAGAGGTGCTCCGCGGGCGCGGCGACGAGCGCGAGGACCTGCGTCCGCTCGTCGAGGTGCACCACCCGCGGAACCACGTCGGCCAGGCCCGGCACCCACGTCGAGAGGCGGTACACGTAGAGCTCGGCCGCCAGCGTCCGCCCGCTGTCGCGGGTGCGTTCCGAGGTGGTCTTGACGACGTACGTGGCGCCGTCGGGCAGGGTGACGTGGCTGACGCGGTGGGAGCTGGACCGGTCCCACACGGACGTCCCGGCGGGGACGGACAGGCCCGCCGCCGCCAGCACGTCGAGTGCTGGCGGCGGCGGCGCCACGGTCGCCTGGGCGGGGGCGCTCATCAGTAGGTGGTCCCGTAAGGGTCGAAGCCGTAGGGGTCGTAGTCCGACCAGCCCGGACCGTTCCCGGGCTCGAAGTCCGGTCCGCCGGGACCCCCGAAGGTCGGGCAGCCGGCCAGGCTGGGGCACCCGGCCAGGCTCGGGCACACGCCCCGCGAGGGACAGATCGGTCTGCTGGGGCAGGCGACCTCGGTGACGACGTTGCACATCGGCGGGGCCGTGGGGCACCGGTCGATGACGCTCGGGCAGGCGGTGATCGGTCGGGAGACGCACCCCGTCACGAGCTGTGACGGGCACACGACGACGAGCGACGGGCAGGAGAAGGCGGGCCGGCTCGGGCACCGGATCGCGACCGACGGGCAGGACAGCATGACGGTGGGGCAGCGCACCACGACGGACGGGCAGGTGGTGATCACCAGGCTCGGTCGAGGCGGGAGTGCGGCGCGGACCGCGGCATCGGCCTGGACGAGGCCGTGCCCGTACTGGTTGTTCGGGACCGGGTCGCCCGGGTTGTCACGCAGCGGCCGGGCGGTCGTGCGGATGATGTTGCCGACCTCGGCAGCGGTGAGCGCCGCGTTGCGGGACAGGATCAGCGCGGCGACGCCGGCGACGTGCGGCGAGGCCATGGAGGTGCCGTTGCTCGTCGCGTAGGTGTTGTCCCAGTACGTGCTGCGGATCCCCGTGCCGGGTGCGGCGACGTCGACGTGCGGTCCGGTGTTGGAGGCCTGCGTGGCGCTCCAGACGGAGCGGGCGTCGCTCTGGTCGGTCGCCGCGACGGCGATGACGTCGGGGTGGGCGGCGGGGAAGTGCGGGGCGGCCGAGTTGTCGTTGCCCATCGCCGCCACGACGACGACGTTGCGGCTGACGGCGTAGGCGATGGCCTCGCGCTCGACCGTCGTGTCGGTGTACCCGCCGAGGCTGAGGTTGATGACGCGGGCACCGTGGTCCGCCGCCCACCGGACGGCCGCCGCGGTCGCCGCCGTGGAGCCCATGCCGCTCACCCGGCCGGTCGCGGTCTCCCGCACGCGGGCCAGGCTGCGCAGCGGCATGAGGCGCACGTTCCACGCCACGCCGGCCACCCCGACGGCGTTGTTGCTGAGTGCGCAGATGGTCCCGGCGACGTGGGTCCCGTGGCCCACCTCGTCCTGCGCGTCGTTGTCGACCCCGGTGAAGTCGCCCTCGAAGACCCACCCGGGCCTGGGGACGGTGCCGACGGGGAAGTCGATGAAGTCGCGACCGCCCACGAGCAGCGGGGCGAGATCGGGGTGGTTGAGGTCGACACCCGAGTCGATGACCGCCACGATGACCGACGGGTCGCCGGTGACCACGTCCCAGGCGGCCTCGCAGCCGATCCGCGTGAGCCCCCACTGGCTCGCGTACTGGGGGTCGTTGGGGACGGCGTCGGCCTCCCGCCACCGGTTGGGCTCGGCCCAGGCGACCGAGTCCAGCCCGCCGAGCCGCTCCGCCGCCTCGACGGGGGAGGTGTCGGCGCCGAACCGGACGAGCAGCGTCGTGTCCAGGCCGAGGTCGTCGGCCATGGCGCTGCCGGCGACCAGCTGCGTCGGTCCGGGGGCGTAGACCCGCGCCACGGAGGAGATGCCGAGGTCGTTCAGGGCCTCGGTGAGCGGCCCGCTCTCGCCGAGGGCGCTCGCGTCCGCGCCCGCCGCACCCCGCAACGGCATCGTGGGGATGCTGAGCAGCTCGGCGGCCGCATCCATCTCCAGGGCGACGACGATCTCGCCGGGGATAACGTCGTCGTCCTCGGGCCCGATGATGGTCGGCGGCCCTCCCGGTGGCGTGGGCGGTTCGTGGTGCACGAGGTCTGAGATACGGCGCCGCATGCGAGGTCACCCTCCTTGGTGGGGTCGGATGCTGGCAGCATGCTCGGCCGGTGTCACCGCACCGTCACGCGATCGCTCCCGTCCGGCTCGGCTGGTCAGCGCCCACCGGAACACCCAGCAGGTGCGACGGCAACATCGACCTGCCGGCGTCCTCGTCAGCCGCGACGACGAGGCGTGTCAGTCCCGGGCTGGGCTCGACACCCAGCTCGCGGCGCACGAGCTGCCGGTAGTGTGCGTAGAGCCGCCGCGCCTCGACGACGTTGTTCTCCGCGAGGTGGGCCTCGATGAGGACCCGTTGCGCGCTCTCGCGAAGCGGCTCCACGCCGACCGCGTCGATCGCCGCCTCGACGGCCTCCGCGCACCTGCCGAGGAGGACGAGCTCCCGGCTCAGCTGCTCCAGAGCGTGCAGGATGCGCTGCCGTACCCGCTCCCGCTCGAAGCTCACCCAGTCGTCGTACCACCCGGGGAGGAGATCGAGGGCGTGGACGTCCCACGGCGGCAGGTGGAGGTCCGCAGGCGTCGCGAAGCCCGCGACGAGCCGCGTCGCCCAGTCGCTGACGGTCGCGACGTCGGAGGTCGTGTCCGGCCGCAGCCACAGGGACCACTTGTCCGCCTCGACGAGGTCGATCCCCGCTCGCCTCAGCCGCCACAGCGCGGAACGGAGGTTGCCGGCTGCTCGTTCATCGTCACCGTAGGGCCAGAGGGACCCCGCGACGTAGCGCCGGTCCAGCCGTCCCGCGTGCAGCGCGACGAAGACCAGGAGTCGTTTGCTGCCTTCCGGCACCTCGACGTGCCGCCCCGCCGCGACGACGTACGGACCGCAGAAGAGGCACAGCTCACCCGGGACCGGACCCGTGGTCCTGCTCGGAGAGGGTGCATGCTCGCTCATGGTCGGGGCCTCGCTCGTCGACGCTCACGACCGTAGGCTGCCGGGCGTCACTCGAGCGTTACTGGGCCGTCGCACGGGAGCTCGAGGTCCTGCCCGTGGTGCGCGAGCACTCACTCGTCCCCGGCGACCTCCTCGAGGAACGCCTCGACGAGCCGGACGACGTCCTGGGGCGCCAGGGTCACGGTCTTCCGGGGCGGCGCGCTCGTGCTCAGGTCCCCGAGGATCGAGACGGTGAACAGCCGACGTCCAGGTGCCTGCTGCTCTGCCCGGATGACGCACATCGCCGCGCGCCCTGCGCCCTCGCGGCTCACCAAGCCGGTTCGCCCGCTTCGCTCCCGACCGCGACCGCGACCGCGGCCGTGGCCGCACGGGCTGGTGCGGCGAGGCGACGCCCGTCGCCGTCCGCGAGGCGGGTGTGCACCGCCGGCCCGGTGGGTGGGCGCTGGAGAGAACCCATGTCGGTCATGGTCCGCCCGTGCCGTCACGGTGCCGTTCCGCGTGGCGCGGCCGGCCAGGGGTGGCTACGGCCGGGGCTGGCCTGAAGCGGCGGCGTGCCAGCGCCGGAGGACGTCGAGGCGCTCAGTCGACCGGGGGAGGCGCACTGCTTCGCCGTCGTGGCGGACCAGCTCGACGAACGATTCCCCCCACTTCGCCGCGGAGCGGATCTCGGAGATCTCCTGCCAGCGGTAGGTGCGCCGTCGCAGCTCCTGGTGGTGCACACCGATGCCGTCGACGAGGACACGGGGACGCAGCTCGTACAGCGCCTGGAGGGTGAACGTGCCCACGAGGACGATCCTGACCACCGTGAGGACTCGGTCAGCTGCCGTGACGACGTCGCCGGCACTCAGGTCGACCACGACGAGCGCGGCGTTCGCCACGGCCAGGACGGCGGCGAACACCCCGAGCCACCGGCGACCCACGGACCATGACTCCTCCGGTGGGAGGCGTGCGTCGTTCCGCTCCTCCTCCGACTCCGGACCCATCCCGCCAGCATGGCAGGCGACGACGGCGGGGGACGGCGGATCCGCCGCCGTCGGCGTCGTCGCGGGTCAGCCCAGGCGCCGACGGCCACCACCGCGTCGCTGCTCGCGCGCCCGTCTCACGAGGTCCGGTGCCGCCAACTCCCACGTCGGGTGGCGGAAGGTGAACCCGGCGTCGGCGAGCCGTCCGGGAAGCACCCGCCGGCTCTTGAGGAGCAGCTCGGTGTCGGTTCGCAGCGCGAAGGCACCGACCTCGGCCATGAGCCGGGTGGCCGGCAGCGCCACCGGCTGCCCCCACGCCCGCCGCAGCACGCGCATGAACGCGCGCTGCTGAACCGGCTCGGGGGCGGCGAGGTTGACCGGGCCCTCGACGTCGTCACGCTCGAGCAGGAGCTCGACGGCGCGGACGAAGTCCTCCTCGTGGATCCACGAGACGTACTGCCGCCCGCCGTCGACCGCACCGCCCAGGCCGAGCCGGGCCATCCACGACATGTAGTCGAAGACGCCGCCGCGGTCCGGCGTCATGACCATCGCGGTGCGCAGGGCCACGCGACGGGTGGTAGGTGTGTCGGCCCCGGCCTGCGTCTCCTCCCACCGCCGCGCGATGCGCACGCTGTACTCCCAGTAGAGGGGGATGTCCGGCTCGTCACCGCCGATGACGCCGGTGCGCTCGTCGTGGGGGAGGTCGCCGGGCCGGCTGCGCGCGTCGGCGTAGATCGTCGCGGTGCTCATCTGCAGCCACACGCGCGGCGGACGCTCGGCCCGGGCGATCGCCTCACCGACGGCGCGCGTCGAGTCGACGCGCGAGGACATCATCTGGCGCAGGTTGGCGTCGGTGTACCGGCAGCTCACCGACCGGCCGGCGAGGTTGACGACGGCGTCCGCGCCGTCGATCTCACGCGCCCAGGGACCCACGGTGCGTCCGTCCCAGACGACGTGGCGGACACCCTCCTCGAGCCGTTCCGGCCGGCGGCTGAGGACGACGACGTCGTCACCTCGCGCCGCCAGTGCCCGCCGCAGTGCGCCACCGACCTGTCCGGTTCCTCCCGGGATCACGATCTTCACGGCGTCGAGCGTAGCGGCCGACGGCGACCCGTCAGGACTGTTGTCCACACCCCTTGCACGTTCGAACGTGTGTTCGATATCATAGGGGAAGGAGGGACCAGCGATGACACTGAGCGAGCGGGAGCACGTCGACCCGGACGGCGACGCGCCGCGCGGCTCGGAGCCCGAGGCGCTCGCCGAGGCCCGGGTGGCAGATCTCCTGAGCAGGCTCGCCCCCGACTCGCCCCTGCGCTCCGCCGACCTTCTCCCGCCCACCGAGTGCGACTCGCTCGTCCACGCCGAGTTCGCCAGCTTCCGGCTCCCGAAGTACGCGGAGGAGGGGCCCGCCGACTGGGCGCGGCAGACGGTCGCCGAGCTCCTGCCCGTCCCGCAGGCGCTGGGGGACTACCTCGAGCACCTGCCGCCGGGGCCGCGTCTGGCGCAGCTCCTCGACGTCATCGAGACCGCCGACGGCGTCGACGACTACTCGCTGGTCGAGGTCGTCGCCGCCTACCGGCGGATGGAGTCGTGGGCGGCCGCACGCACCGCCCGCGCGGCCGCGGCCCTCAGCAGGCGTCCCGCACTCAACCCCACGTGGCCGGGGAAGGTGGCCGGCCGGGACCGGGGCGAGTGCGTCGTCGGCGAGGAGCTGGCCATGCGCCTGCGGACCAGCCGCCAGAGCGCGATGCGGATCGTCTCCAACGGGCGCGGGTTCGACGGGCTCTTCCACCTCACCGGTGAGGCGCTGGAGGACGGGCAGATCGACTACCCGCGAGCGCAGGCGATCGTCAAAGCACTCGAGGACCTTCCCTCCGACGTCGCCATGGCGGCTCAGTGGGAGGTCATCGACAAGGCTCCCGGCCGCACACTGCGCCAGCTGCAGAACGACCTCTCACGGGCCGTCATCGCGGTGGACCCCGACCACGCGGACGAGAGGCACCGCCGCGCGAGGCAGCGACGCTGCGTGTCCCGCCCCCAGCCGCTGCCCGACGGCATGGCGCGGGTGTCGGCCACGGTCCCGGCCGCCGACGCCATCGCCTTCGACCTCGCTCTGGACTCCGCGGCCCGGTCCGCCAAGCACCAGGGGGACAAGCGCACCCTCGACCAGCTCCGTGCCGACGCGTTCGCGCTCATGGCGCACACCGCTCTCGCCTGCGGCCACATCGGCCCGGACGCGGCCCTGCGCGTGTGCGGCTGCGGGGTCGTCGCCGAGCCGCCCGACGGCTGCCCGACGTCCCCACCTCCGCCGGGCGCTTCACCACCTGGAGTGACAGAGACACCGCCCCCTCCGGGTGCTCCACCGCCCGAGGTTCGGGGCACCGCGCCTCCACCGGGTGCTCCAGCGCACGATCCGGACGCCCCGCCATCGGCCCGCCCCGCGAAGACTCCGACCACGTCCGGCCCGCCGTACCCGGGGCACCGGCTCCCCGGCGGACTCCTGCCCACGATCCGCCTGGGCACGCTGGGCGGCAGCAGGGTCGACGTGCGGATCACCGTCCCGCGCGGCGACTACCTGCCCGCGCCGGGGGAGCAGAGCCCGCTCGAGCGGATCACCGAGCCCGTCGCCGAGCTCGAGGGGTACGGACCCGTGCCACCGGTCATCGCCCGGGCGTTGGCCGCCGGCGGGGTCTGGCGCAGGCTCGTCACCGATCCCGCGACGAACCAGGTCATCGACGTCGGACGCACCCGGTACCAGCCGCCGGCCGCAATCGCCGAGCTCGCCCGCGAGCGTGACCGCACCTGCGCCCGCCCCGGCTGCCCGTACCTCGCACGGCACAGCCAGCTCGACCACGAGCACGAGTGGCAGCACGGTGGCGTCACCTCCGTGGAGAACACCGACCCCGAGTGCGGGCGGGACCACGCCGTCAAGACCATCGGTGCCTACACCGTCGCCCACGGCACCGACCGGACCTACGCCTGGGCCGGCCCCGTCGGCCACGGGTACCTCCGCCGCCCTGACGGCACGATCGTCACGATGCCGCGTCGTACCGCCGAGGAGCTGCGGGAGCTGGGACGGCGGTCCGTCAGGCAGCGCCGGGCGATCGACCCCGCGTTCGTCGACGGCGTGCTCGCGCAGATCTCCGCCGGTACGGACGTCGGTGGGAGCTGGGCGCCGCCGGGAGGACCCCGGGCCGCCTCGCCGTGGCCCGGGGCCGACGGGCCGTCATGGGCAGCCGACGACGCGCCCCCGTTCTGACGGGCACGGCGCCGCGACGAACCGCGGCCCGCGCCCTGGCGAAGCCGTCCGCCCGCTGGCACCATCTGTGCACCACTGGAACGACCCGAGAGGCCGGCGATGGCTGAGTCGACGCCAGGAGCGAGCAGGACGGACCTCAAGAAGACCTTCGACGGTTACCAGGCCAGGCGTGGGGAGTTCCGGGTCCTCGAGATCCCCGAGCTCCGCTACCTCATGGTCGACGGCCACGGCGACCCCAACACCGCGCCCGCCTTCTCCGCCGCGGTCGAGACCCTCTACCCGGTGGCGTACGCGCTGAAGTTCGCGAGCAAGGAGCAGCTCGGCCGCGACTACGTCGTCCCGCCGCTCGAGGGGCTGTGGTGGGCGAACGACATGGAGGCCTTCACCTCCGCCCGTGACAAGTCCCAGTGGGACTGGACGCTCCTGCTCCTCGTCCCCGACTGGGTCCCCACCTCCCTCGCCCACGACACCGTCGAGCAGGTGCGCACCACCAAGCGGCCCGCCCTCATCGACGAGCTGCGCGTCGCGCCGCTCGCGGAGGGCACCTGCGTCCAGACCTTGCACGTCGGTTCCTTCGACGAGGAGGCCCCCGTCCTCGACCGCCTCCACCGCGAGGTCCTGCCAGGGCGCGGCCTGCGCCCCACCGGCACCCACCACGAGATCTACCTCAGCGACATGCGCCGGGTCGCGCCCGAACGGCAGCGCACCATCCTGCGCCAACCGGTGGCCCCGACCTGACGGCCCCGCCCGACCGCCGCGTGACCGCCACCCCGCGCGGCGGCCTCACCATCCCGCGCCGCGTCACCGCCCCGCCCGACCACACCTCACCAACCCGCGCGGCGGCCTCACCATCGCGCCCCGCGTGACCACCACGCCCGACCACCTCACCATCCCGGGCCCGCGTGACCGCCATGCCTGACCGCTCCGCCTCGCAGCCCGTCCCGCACAGCCCCGACCCGTCCCATCCCGCTACCGTGGTCCCATGCGCACCATCGGCAACGTCCTGTGGCTCCTCCTCGCCGGCTGGTGGCTCGCGCTGCTCTACGTCGTCGCCGGGGTCATCGCCTGCATCCTCATCATCACCATCCCCTTCGGCATCGCCTCCTTCCGGCTCGCGAGCTTCGTCCTGTGGCCCTTTGGCCGCCGGTCGGTGTTCCGCCGCGACGCCGGCGCCCTCGCCCTCATCGGCAACGTGCTGTGGATCGTCCTGCTCGGCTGGGAGCTCGCCGTCGCCCACCTCCTCGCCGGCCTCCTCCTCTGCGTCACGGTCGTCGGCATCCCCTTCGGCATCGCGTGCTGGAAGATGGTGCCGCTCGCGCTCCTCCCGCTCGGCCAGGAGATCGTCCCCGTCAGGGACAGCTCGGCGACGCTCGCGGCGCCCGTCGGGAGGGCCTGACCGGTGCGCGTCGCCGTCATCGGCCTCGGGGACATCGCGGCCAAGGCCTACCTGCCCGTCCTCACCGCCACCCCGGGCCTCACCCCGGTGCTCGTCTCCCGCCGCCGCGAGACGGTCGACGCCGTCGGTGACCGCTACCGCGTCGCGGACCGCTTCACGGCCCTCGACGCCGCGATCGCCTCCGGCCTGGACGCCGCCACCGTCCACGCCCCGACCGACGCGCACGCGCAGATCGTCGAGACGCTGCTGCGCCACGACGTGCCCGTCCTCGTCGACAAGCCGATCGCCCCGCACCTCGAGACCTCCGCCCGCCTCGTCGCGCTCGCCGCCGAGCGCGGCGTCTCACTGGCCGTCGGCTTCAACCGCCGGTGGGCCCCCGCCTACCGCGCCCTTGCTGACTGGCCGGACCGCGACGTCGTCAGCCTCCACAAGCACCGCTCCCACCCGCTCGGCGAGGCGCGGCCCATGGTCCTGGACGACTTCATCCACGTCCTCGACACCCTCCGCTTCCTCGTCCCGTCCACCCTCGAGGACCTCACCGTCTCGGTCCGGCACGACAACGCCGGTCGCACCCGCCGTCTGGCGGTCCAGTTCACCGGGGAGGGCCGGCTCGCCACGGGCGTCATGAGCTGGACGTCGGGCGGCGCGCACGAGCTGCTCGACGTCGTCGGCGACGGCCGCCGCAGGCAGGTCACCGACCTCGCCGACGTCGTCGACCACGACGGCGGGGAGCGGCTGGTCCGCCGCGACGGGTGGCGTCCGGCCACCGAGCTGCGCGGCTTCGACGCCATGTGCGCGGACTTCCTCGACGCCGTCCGGGAGGGCCGGCGGATCGACGCCGCCGACGCGCTCGTCACCCATGAGCTGTGCGAGCGGGTCGTCGCCGCGGCGACCCCGCCGCCGGCCTGACCGGCGCGGGGGCGCCTCAGCGAACCCGCCAGATGGCGGCGTTCCCGCCGCCGTGACCCAGGGCACTCGTTTCGCCCTCCTCACCCGACGATGAGACCTTGAGGTGCGCGGGCACGGCCCCGCGCGGATCATGTGCCGAGTCTGAGGAGGATGAGCCGGGGATGGCAGAGGACGAGTCGAGACCCACCGGGTCCGCGATCGACCGCGGTCGGTTCGGTGCCGTCGAGCGACGCCGTCCACACCCTGACGACGACCCGAACCGCGCCCCCAGGTCCAGCGCCGAGCTGAGCAAGGGCCCCACCGAGCTCGCCGAGAACCGCGGCGCCCGCGTCAACTGGCGCGTCTTCGTCATCTCCGCCAGCGTCATCGTCGCCTTCTCGCTGTGGGCGATGCTCGCCCCGACGAACGCGGCCAACGTCATGTACGACGCCGTCGTCACGCTCGCCACCAATCTCGGCTGGTTCTACGTCGTCACGATCGTCATCGTCATCCTCTTCGTGCTGTGGGTCGCCCTGTCCAAGGAGGGCCAGGTGCGGCTGGGGCCGGACCACTCCCGGCCGCAGTACAAGCTCTTCACCTGGGTGGCGATGCTCTTCGGCGCCGGGGTGGGCATCGACATGCTCTTCTACTCGGTGACCGGCCCCATCGCGCAGTTCATCATGCCGCCCTCGGTCGATCCGCAGTCCGCCGAGGCCGCCCAGGACGCCGTCGTGTGGACGATGTTCCACTACGGCATCTCCGGCTGGTCGATGTACTCCCTGCTCGGCATGGCGATGGGTTACTTCGCCTACCGGTGGGGGATGCCGCTGTCGATCCGCGCCGCCCTCTACCCGCTGCTCGGGCGCCGGGTGCGGGGGGCCACCGGCGACGTCATCGACATCTTCGCCCTCATCGGCACCGTCTTCGGCGTCGCGACCTCGATGGGCATCGGCGTCGTCCTCCTCGAGGTCGGCTTCTCCTACCTCTTCGGGCTGCCCGAGGGACTGGGCCTGCAGATCGCGCTCGTCCTCGTCGCCGTCGTCATGACCGTGGCCGGCTGCCTGTCCGGCGTCGACCGCGGGATCCGGCTCGTCTCCGAGCTCAACCTGTGGATCGCCGCCGCGATGATGCTCTACATCCTCGTCACCGGCCAGACCGCCTTCCTCATCAACGCGCTCGTCACCAACATCGGCCGCTTCGTCAACACCCTCCCCGCGCGGACGCTGGAGACCTTCGCCTACGAGCCCGACGGCGCCGCGTGGATGGGCGGCTGGACCCTCTTCTTCTGGGCGTTCTGGCTCGCCTGGGGTCCCTTCGTCGGGCTCTTCCTCGCGCGCATCTCCCGGGGCCGCACGCTGCGCGAGTTCGTCATCGCCGCCATCACCGCCCCGGTGCTGTGCGACTTCTTCATCGTCTCGATCTTCGGCAACTCGGCGCTGGCGGTCGTCATGGACGGTGACATGGAGTTCGCCCAGCTCGCCATCGACAGCCCCCAGCAGGGCTGGTACGCCCTGCTCGAGATGTTCCCCGGCGCCGCCTTCCTCATCGGCCTCGCGACGCTCTCCGGGATGCTCTTCTACCTCACCAGCGCCAACTCCGGCGCGATGGTCATGGCGAACTTCTCCTCGACCATCCCGGACCCGGCCCAGGACGGCGCCAAGTGGCTGCGCATCTTCTGGGCGCTGCTCACCGCGCTCCTCACCGTCGCGATGCTCATCGCGGGCGGGGTGACGACGATGGAGTACGCGACGCTCATCTTCGCCTTCCCCGTCACGGTCATCGCCTACCTCGTCATGGCGTCCTTCTCCAAGGTGCTGCGCATGGAGCGCGCCGAGCGGGAGGGCCACGTCATGCGGCGCCGCGCGGCGGCCGCGCACGGCGGACAGACGCCCGAGAAGACCTGGCGCCAGCGCCTGGCCCAGCTGCGCTCCTACCCCTCGAAGAAGGCGGTCGGGCAGTTCATGGAGCGGGTCGCGCAGCCCGCCCTGTCCGCCGTCGCCGCCGAGTTCCGCGAGCAGGGCTACGAGGCGACGCTCACGACGGCGCCGGGCACCGAGGTCGACATCGACACGCACACGCTCGTCGTCGCCATGGGGGAGCAGCGCAACTTCCACTACGAGGCCGCGGCCGTCGAGGTCCCCGTGCCCCGGATCGGCGGGCGGCCAATGCCCCCGGGCGACGACGTCTACTACAAGGTCGAGGTCTTCACCCAGACCGGCAGCGAGGGCTACGATCTCATGGGCCTCACCCAGCAGCAGGTCATCAACGACGTCCTCGACCGCTACGAGGCGCACCTGTCCTTCCTCAGCTACACCACCGAGCACGACTTCGCCTCGGTCATCACGCCGATCGTCACTGCCCCCGACGAGCCCGCGCTGCCCGCGGTCGCCGACGACGTCGAGCGCATCGACGACGACGGCGACCGTCGCGCCCCGTAGCGCGGCTCACCAACCGGGACGCTGCCTCACAGCACCCAGCACAGCAGCGTCCCGGCGGCGCCCAGCCACGCCCAGCCGGGCAGCCCGAGCGGCAGCTCCGGCTCCCGGCCGCTGAGCTCGCGCCACGCGCGGTGGACGAGCGGCCACGTGGCGGCGAAGAGCGCCCCGCCGAGCAGCGGACCCCAGCCGGCCGCGACGAGCCGCACCACCCAGGTGAGGCCGAGCACCGCGACGCCGGGCACGAGCGCAGCGACGACGACGAGCGTGAGCAGCATGGACGGGACCTGCTGGCTCGGCGACGGGTCCTCGGCCTGTGCGGCGCGCAGGTCGGAGATGTTCGACATCCGGATCACTCCCTAGCAACCCAGGGGCGTGGCGAGAGCGTCGCCGACGCCCTCGTTCCGGTACGGATGGTCCCGGGGAGCAGCGCTCGACGGCCAGGACCACCCTCATGATGCCACCGGCTCGCCCCGGCGTTCAGCAAGCGCGGGGGATCGTGGCGCGTCGTGTCGTCAGCGGCTGAGCCGCGCCTCCACGGCGGTCTGCCCGGCCGTGTCCAGCGCAAGGTTCGCGGCGGCGCCGCCGGCACCCACCGAGTAGTCCCCGAGGAAGCCCGAGACCCGCACGCGCCCCTCGGCGTCGGTCCGCAGCGTCGTCGCCGGCAGCCACCACTCCTCCTTGACGAGCCGGCGCAGCGCCTCGTACCCGGGCTTGGGCGTGCCGTCGCTCCGGACGAGGCCTGCCGGGGCGCCGAGCCAGGCGCCGTCGTCGGTGAGCCCCCAGTAGGTGATGGCCTGGACCGAGGGGTGGGACAGCAGGGAGCGGTAGTGCCGCACGACCTCCTCCGCCTGGCGCTCCTCGCCCTCGGGCGTCGAGGGCCACGACGGCACCTGGAAGTCGTTGAGGTCGACGATGTCCGGGGGCATGAGATCACCGGAGAGGAGCGTCGTCTCGGTGAGGTGGAGCGGCAGCCCGAAACGGGCGAAGCGGTCGACCATGGCGAGCATCTTCTCCTCGCCCCAGTAGCCCTGGTGCATGTGGGTCTGCAGCCCGAGGGCGTCGACCTGGATGCCGGCCTCGAGCACCTCCTCGATGAGGCGCTCGTAGTCGGCGGAGAGGTCGAAGTCGTTGAGCAGGAGGGTCGCGGACGGGTTCGCCGCCCGTGCCTCCTCGAAGGCGAGCCGGACCGTCGGGACCCGCCCCTGCTCCCGGCACAGGCGCGTGATCGCGTTCTCGTGCTCCTCGTTGGCGAACTCCGGCATGATGACGACCTCGTTGATGGCGTCCCACGTGTCGATGACGCCGGCGAAGTCCCCGACCTCCCGCCGGATCCGGCCGCGCAGCGTCTCGGCGACCTCCGCCGTCGGCAGCTCGCGCAGCCAGTCCGGCGCGAGGGTGTGCCAGGCGAGCGGGTGGCCCTTGACCGTGACGCCCCGATCCTGGAACCAGCGCGCGGTGCGGAGTAGGCGCTCGGTGTCCGGGCGCCCGCGCTCCGGCTCGAAGCCCGCCCAGTAGAAGGGCAGGGTCGCGGTGGTGAAGACGTCGAGCCACAGCGCCGCGAGGTGCTCGCCCTGGTCGGGCGCCGCCCCGCCGAAGACGTTGTCCACCGGCCCGGACGTCTCGCCGTTGGCGAGGGGGATGAGGTCGAAGCCGATGTTGCCGAAGGCGAAGCAGTGGCGGACCTGCTCGACGGTCACCTCGGTGTCCGCCAGGGGCGCGCCGTCCGCGCCGCGCACGGTGACGGTCGCGTGCGCCATGCGGTGGGCCAGGGAGGGGTCGACGGGGGAGGGGGCAGCAGGCGTCATCGACGTCTTCCAGGTCGGGGCGGGACAACGTTGACGCTACCCGGCCCGCCCGGCGTGGCGGGCCTTCCGCCGGGCGGCGGGACGGTGGATCATGGCGCCATGGCGATCGAGGTGCGTCCCGCCGTCGTCTTCGAGGACGTCGCGACGATGGTCGGCCCGAAGCGGCCGGACGCGAAGGTGTGCTGGTGCCTGAGCTACCGGCTGCCGTCCAAGGAGCACCTGTCCCTGCGCGGACCGGCCCGCGGGGAGCGGGTGCGTGAGCTCGTCGCCGAGAACCCGCCGCCCGGGGTGCTCGCCTACGACGGCGACGACGTCGTCGGCTGGGCGGCCGTCCACCCCCGGGCGGACACGAGCTTCGCCCGCAACCGCCGGATGCCGCACGTCGACGACCTTCCCGTCTGGTCCCTGTGGTGCGTGCGGGTGCGCCCCGGCCACCGCGGCAAGGGGATCGTCCACCACCTCGTCGCGGGCGCCGTCGAGCTCGCGCGGTCCTGCGACGCGCCCGCCGTCGAGGCTTACCCCGTGGACAACGACGGCGCGCGGGTGGACCTGACGATGGCCTACGTCGGCACCCGGGCCGTCTTCGAGCGCGCCGGCTTCGTCAAGGTCGCCGACACGAGCTCCGTGCTCAACGGCTTCCCCCGCGTCCTCATGCGCCGCGACCTGCGAGGCGGCTCCTAGCGGAGCGAGGCGCGCAGCTCCTCGAGCCGCGCGACGGCGTCGTCGAGCAGTGTCTCGTCGGTGCCCCGGACGACGACGTTCGTCCCGCGCAGCTGCCCCTCGGAGAAGGGGTAGGAGCCGAAGCCCACTCCCGGCATCTCCTCGACGAGCTGCCGCAGCCCGGTGGCGATGCGTCCCTCACCGACCTCGAAGCGCACCTCGCGCGAGCGGATCGGCACCCCGGCGGTGAGCGTGGGCAGGAGGGCCTCGAGCATCGAGACGAAGATGCTCGGCACGCCGGCCATGACGTGGACGTTGCCGATGGTGAAGCCCGGCGCGCCGGAGACACCGTTGACGATGAGGCTCGCGCCGTCGGGGATGCGGGCCATGCGCAGCTGGTCGGCCGTGGGGGTGGCGCCGCGGCGGGCGAGCGCCTCCTCGAGGAGCGCCCGGGCGTCGGCGCGCACGTCGATGCCCACCCCGAAGGCGGCGGCGACGGCGTCCGCGGTGATGTCGTCGTGCGTGGGACCGATCCCGCCGGATGTGAAGACGTAGGTGTACCGCGCCCGCAGCGCGTTCAGTGCCTCGACGATGTCGTCGTGCTCGTCCGGGACCACGCGGATCTCGGCGAGGTCGATGCCCACCCGCGTGAGCTCGCCGGCCAGGTGGTAGGCGTTGGCCTCTCGGGTGCGTCCGGAGAGGATCTCGTCGCCGATGACGAGGATGGCGGCAGTGGGGTTCGACATGAGCACAGCGTGCCGCCGCCCCGGCCGCTCGCACAATCGGGGCGAGCGGCGGATACGCTGCCGCGCAGCGGAGACCGCCCGCCCGAAGGGAGCCCTCAGTGCCGATCGACCTCAACGCCGACGTCGGGGAGTCCTTCGGCGCGTGGACGATGGGCGACGACGCCGCGATCCTGCGCGTCGTCACGAGTGCCAACGTCGCCTGCGGCTTCCACGCCGGGGACCCGCGGACCGCCCGCCGCACCTGCGCGCTCGCCGCCGAGGCGGGCGTGGCCGTCGGCGCGCACGTCTCCTACCGCGACCTCGCCGGCTTCGGGCGGCGCTTCCTCGACGTCGACCCCGGCGAGCTGACCGACGAGGTCGTCTACCAGATCGGGGCGCTGCAGGCGCTGGCCGCTGCGGCCGGCACCGAGGTGCGCTACGTCAAGCCGCACGGCGCGCTCTACAACGCGATCGTCCACCACCGCGAGCAGGCCCGCGCCGTCGCGGCGGCTGTCCGCACCGTCGACCCCGGGCTGCCGGTCCTCGTGCTGCCGGGCACGGTCATCGAGGAGGAGGCGGGCGCCGCCGGCCTGCGCCCGGTCGTCGAGGCCTTCGCCGACCGCGCCTACCTGCCCGACGGCACGCTCGTCCCGCGCTCGCGGCCGGGCGCCGTCGTCACCGACCCGCAGGAGGTGGCCGACCGGGTGGTCCGGATGGCGACCGAGGGCACCGTGACGGCCGTCGACGGCACGGCCGTGACGGTCCGGGCCGAGAGCGTGTGCGTCCACGGTGACACCCCCGGCGCCGTGGTCCTCGCGACGGCGGTGCGCGAGGCCCTCGACGCCGCCGGCGTCCCGGTGGCCGGCTTCCGGTGACCGGCCACGACGTCCGCCCGGTGGGGGAGCGGGCGCTGCTCGTCGGCTGCGCCGACCTCGCCGAGGTGCTCGGTCTGCACGCCCTCCTCACCGCCTCACCGCTGCCCGGCCAGGTCGAGGTGCTCGCGGCCGCCCGCACCGTCCTCGTCCGCGTCACCGACCGGCCCGCCCGGGACCGGCTCGCGCCCCTGCTGCGCGAGCTCCAGGTGACGTCCGCACCCACGCCGGCCGGGGACGTCGTCGTCATCGACACGGTGTACGACGGCGCGGACCTCGCCACCGTGGCCGCGCACACCGGCCTCAGTGTCGAGGCGGTGGTCGCCGCCCACTCGGGGGAGGAGTGGACGGCCGCTTTCGGTGGCTTCGCGCCCGGCTTCGCCTACCTCGTGGGGCCGACGACGCTCGCCGTGCCGCGGCGGGCCAGTCCGCGCACCGCCGTCCCGGCCGGGGCGGTCGCCCTCGCCGGCCACTTCTCCGCCGTCTACCCGCGGTCCTCGCCCGGTGGCTGGCAGCTCATCGGCCGCACCAACGCGCCCGTGTGGGACCTTGATCGGCAGCCGCCGGCGCTGTTGCGGCCCGGTGACCGGGTGCGGTTCCGGCCGGTGCGCGAGCACGTCGCCGGCGGCGGGGCCGAACCGGCGGCGGCCACCGCCGCGGGCGCGGAGAGCGGCGCCACCGCTACGGGCGCGGAGAGCGGCGCCACCGCCGCGGGCGCGGGGAGCGGCGCCACCGCCGCGGGCGCGGAGAGCGTCGCGCCCGCCGGTCACGCCGCCACCGCGAGCGCCGCGGGGCCCGCACCTACCTCCGCCCTCACCGTGGTGGCCACCGGCGCGCAGAGCCTCGTGCAGGACCTCGGGCGTCCCGGCCTGCTCGACCTCGGCGTCAGCCCCTCCGGCGCCGCGGACCGCGGCTCCGCACGCCAGGCCAACCGCCTCGTCGGCAACGACCGCGCCGCCGCCGTCGTCGAGACCGTCCTCGGTGGCCTCGAGCTGCGCGCCACCGGCCACCACGTCCTCGCCGTCTCCGGCGCCCCGGTACCCCTCACGCTCCTCCACGACGGCGAGGAGCTCGCCCACCCGCCGACCGACGCGCCCTTCCTCCTGCCCGACGGGCACGTCCTGCGGCTGGGCCCGCCGGCGGTGGGGCTGCGTGCGTACGTCGCCGTCCGCGGCGGCATCGCCGTGCCGCCCGTGCTCGGCAGCCGCTCCACCGACCTGCTCTCCGGCACCGGGCCGCCGCCCCTCACCGCCGGCACCGTCCTGCCGGTGGGCCCGCCGCCCGGCCGCGCCGTCGGGCAGCCCGAGCCCGCCCGCGTGCAGGCCACCGAGGAGCTGACCGTCGGCGTCGTCCTCGGGCCGCGGGCGGACCGGGTGACCGCAGCGTCCCTCCACCGGTTGCTCGGTCAGGCGTGGACGGTCACCGACCGGTCCAACCGGGTGGGTCTGCGCCTCGACGGCGCGCCGCTCGAGCGCGTGGACGACGCCGAGCTGGAGAGTGAGGGCACCGTCGCCGGAGCGGTCCAGCTGCCCTCGGACGGACGTCCCGTCGTCTTCCTCGCCGACCACCCGGTCACCGGCGGCTACCCCGTCCTCGCCGTCGTCCGGGACACGGACCTCGACGTTCTGGCTCAGGCCAGGCCCGGGGACCGGCTACGCTTCCGGGACGCCACGTGGCCTTGCGCCGACGCGGCGCAGACGTAGGTTGTGTGAGGAAGCACCATCAACATGGGGGGTAGGACGCCGCATGGGCGACGCCGAGATGACCATCGACACCGACGAGCAGGAGCGCTCGGCGCCGACGTCGGTTCCCTCGCACAAGGCCCCGGACCAGGCCACCCCCCTGCGCCGCCCGAGCAGCGACCCCACGCTGGGTGACGGTCGCAAGCCGCCGACGACCCTCGGCTGGGCGCCCACCCCACCCTCACCGACCGCCGGGTCCTCGACTCACCCGCCTTCGTCGTCGTCGACGACGTCGCGAGCCGCGAGGCCGCGGGCGCGCTCGTGGCCGAGGGCCTCGAGCGGCTGGGCCCCCGTCGAGCGCATCCCGGCCGACGGCACCGGCCCGCGCAACGGCCGCCAGTCGGGCCCTTCCACCACCCGCTCGTCGTCCACGTCGGCTCGGCCGGCGCGGTGCGGGAGCCTTCTGCGGACACCGTCGCCCGCACGGTGAGCGCCTACCGTCCCGGTGCGACGATCGTCTACGAGCCGGGACTGCAGGGCGAGCTGCCCGGCCCGCGCGAGGAGGTGCAGGCCCGCGTCGAGGCGCTGGTCGCGCGCGCCGACGTCGTCATCGCGACGACCGCCGACCTCGAGCTGCTCTACCCCGGCGAGGCACGCGAGAGCGTTCTGCGCCGGTGGGTCGGGGCAGGTCCGGGCATCGTCATCGTCTCGGCCGCCGGTGAGGGCGCCTGGGCGGCCAACGCCGTCGGCGTGACGGCCACCGTGCACGGCCGCGGCGCACAGGACGCGGGCGAGGCCTTCGTCGCCGGCGTCATCGACGGGCTGTGGAAGGGCGGGCTCCTCGGCGTCGCCAACCGCGCGGACCTGCGCACCCTCGTGTGGGGCTCGCTCCACGAGCTCGTCGAGCACGCTGTCGTCGCGGCCTCCGTCGCCGCCCGCTCCGACGGCCTCGGTCCCACCCGCGAGGAGCTCGACGCCGCCCGCGGCATCCCCCAGCTCGGCCGCTGACCCAGCCCGGCGCTGACCAGCCCGGCACGATGCGTCGCCCCTTCGGCTCAGGCCAGGGTGCGAGAAAGGGCGACGGCTGACCGGAAAGTGCGCGGCAAGCTGCTGAGAGACCCAGGCGGCCGGGCCCCGAGGGTGACGGATCTCTACTGCCGCCGCGCCACCCCTGGCCGTACGCTGGAGCGGCCATGCAGTGCTCCTACTTCGACGCCGCCCGCTGCGGCTCGTGCACCCTCATGGGCCGCCCCTACGCCGAGCAGCTCGCCGGCAAGCAGGAGCACGTGCGCACGCTGCTCGCCGCGCACCGCGGGCTCGGCTGGCTCGAGCCACTGGCCAGCGCGGAGGCCGGCTACCGGAACAAGGCGAAGATGGTCGTCGGCGGCAGCCTCGCCGCCCCGACGCTCGGCATCCTCGACGCCGAGGGCCGCGGCACCGACCTGCGCGCCTGCGGGATCATCGCCCCCGGCATCCGCGCCGCCTTCGAGGCGCTCACCGGGTTCATCACGACGGCGGGGCTCACCCCGTACGACGTCCCCACCCGGCGCGGGGAGCTGAAGAACCTCGTCGTCACCGAGTCCCCGGACGGCGAGCTCATGGTGCGCTTCGTCCTGCGCTCCTCGGAGGCGCTGCCGAGGGTCCGCAAGCACCTGCCAGGCCTGCGCGCCGCGCTGCCGCGCCTCGCCGTCGTCTCCGTCAACCTCCTGCCTGAGCACAAGGCCGTCGTCGAGGGCGAGGAGGAGATCGTCCTCACCGAGCAGCAGACCCTCACGATGCGCCTGGGAGAGGTCGACCTCCACCTGCGCCCGCAGGGCTTCTTCCAGACGAACACCGCCGTCGCCGCCGCCCTCTACGCGCAGGCGAGCCGATGGGTGGAGGAGGTCGCGCCGTCGTCGGTGTGGGACCTGTACTGCGGGGTGGGCGGCTTCGCCCTCCACTGCGCGGCGCCGGGACGCGAGGTCGTGGGCATCGAGACGAGCGAGGCGGCCGTCGCCGCCGCCGAGCGCAGCCGCCTCGACGCCAGGCTCGAGTTCGTGCGCTTCCTCGCCGGCGACGCGACGGCCTTCGCGCTGTCCGCCCCGGAGGCCCCCGAGCTCGTCATCGTCAACCCGCCGCGTCGCGGCATCGGTGCCACCCTCGCGGGCTGGCTGGAGGAGTCCGGGGTGCGCCACGTCCTCTACTCCAGCTGCAACGCGACCTCCCTGGCCCGCGACCTCGCCGCCATGCCCTCGCTCGTGCCCGTGCAGGGCCAGGTGCTCGACATGTTCCCCCAGACGCCGCACGCGGAGGTCCTCGTCCGGCTCGAGCGCCGCTGAGCCCTTCCTGCTGCCGCGCGCCGTCCGCCGTGGCAGGCTCGTGGCCGACCACGGGGAGGGAGCGGGGGATGGACGGACGTGACCGCCGGCGCTCGGCCTGGGTCGCCGCGCTCATCGGGGTGGGCGTCATGGCGGCCGTCGACGAGATCGTCTTTCACCAGGTCCTCGGCTGGCACCACTTCTACGACCGCTCCACCCCGGAGGTGGGGCTCATGACCGACGGCCTGCTCCACGCCGCCGAGCTCGTCATGCTCGTCGCGGGGATCTTCCTCGTCGCCGACCTCGCCCGGCGCCGCGCACTCCACCGCGGCGCGGCCGGCGCCGGTTTCCTCCTCGGCGCCGGCGCGTTCCAGCTCGTCGACGGCATCGTCGTCCACAAGGTGCTGCGGCTGCACCAGGTGCGCTACGACGTCGAGCTGCTGCCCTACGACGTCGCCTGGCTCGCCTCGGCGCTGCTGCTCGCGCTCGCCGGGGCGCTCCTGCTCCTGCGCGCGCGGCGCACGTGACCCCCTGGCTGCCGAGCGCCCTGGCCGCGGTCGCGCTGCTCGGCGGCTACCTCGGGCTCCTCGCCCGGCGACCGGCCGGCCTGCCGCCGTGGCCGGCGTGGCGCACCGGCCTGTGGGTGGCCGGGGCGCTCACGGTCGCGGCCGCGCTGGCGCCGCCGCTCGCGGTGGCGGCGGCCACGGACCACCGCGCCCACATGGCCCAGCACCTGCTCCTCGGGATGTACGCGCCGCTCGGGCTCGTGGCCGCCGCGCCGGTCCGGCTCGCCCTCGGGTCCCTGCCGACGAGCGGAGCCCGGCGGCTCTCGGCCCTGCTCCGCAGCCGCCCGCTCCGCGTGCTCGCCCACCCCGTGGTGGCGGCGGTCCTCAACGTCGGCGCGATGTTCGTCCTCTACCTCACCCCGCTCCACGAGCGGGCCGCGGAGAGCCCGGCCCTCAGCGCCGTCGTCCTCCTGCACTTCCTCCTCGCGGGCTGGCTCTACACGTGGGCGGTCGCCGGCCCGGACCCGGCGGCGCACCGGCCCGGGCTGCCGCTGCGTCTCGGGGTGCTCGTCGTCGCCGCCGGTGCGCACGCCTACCTCGCCAAGGCCCTCTACGCCCGCGCCGTGGAGGGCCACCACCACGGCGGCACGGCGCACGCGGAGGCCGGTGCGCAGGTCATGTACTACGGGGGTGACGGCGCCGAGGTGCTGCTCGCCGTCATGCTCCTCGCCGGGTGGTACCACCGCGCCCGGCCCCGCGAACGGAGCACGTCCCGAGCCGGCTAGGCGTGCGGTTCCTCGACGCGCGGGCGCGCGTGCCGCGTGTCACCCTGACTGCCCCGACGACGTGGAGGAGACGACCGTGCGCGCGATGGTCTACCGCGGCCCGTACAAGATCCGCGTGGAGGAGAAGGACATCCCCCGGGTCGAGCACCCGAACGACGCGATCGTCAAGGTGCAGCTGGCCGCCATCTGCGGCTCCGACCTGCACCTCTACCACGGGATGATGCCGGACACGCGGGTCGGGACCACCTTCGGCCACGAGTTCATCGGCGTCGTCCACGAGGTCGGCTCCTCGGTGCAGAACCTCAAGCCGGGGGACCGCGTCATGGTCCCCTTCAACATCTCGTGCGGGTCCTGCTACTTCTGCTCCCGCGGCCTTCTGTCGAACTGCCACAACGTCAACCCCAACGCGACCGCCGTCGGCGGCATCTACGGCTACTCCCACACGACCGGCGGCTACGACGGCGGGCAGGCCGAGTACGTGCGGGTGCCCTTCGCCGACGTCGGGCCCACGATCATCCCGGACTGGATGGACGACGAGGACGCCGTCCTGCTCACCGACGCCGTCGCCACCGGCTACTTCGGGGCCCAGCTGGGGGAGATCCGCGAGGGCGACACCGTGGCCGTCTTCGGCGCGGGCCCCATCGGGCTCATCGCCGCCAAGACGGCGTGGTTCATGGGCGCCGCGCGGGTCATCGTCATCGACCACCTCGAGTACCGGCTCGAGAAGGCCCGCACCTTCGCCCACGCGGAGACGGTAAACTTCGCCGAGCTCGACGACGTCGTCGTCCACCTCAAGCGCACGACCGACGGCCTGGGCGCCGACGTCGCCATCGACGCCGTGGGCGCCGAGGCGGACGGCAACTTCCTCCAGCACGTCACCTCGGCCAAGCTCAAGCTCCAGGGCGGCTCACCCGTCGCGCTCAACTGGGCCATCGACGGCGTGCGCAAGGGCGGCACGGTGTCGGTCATGGGCGCCTACGGCCCCATCTTCAACGCCGTGAAGTTCGGCGACGCCCTCAACAAGGGCCTCACCCTGCGGATGAACCAGGCGCCGGTCAAGAGGCAGTGGCCCCGCCTGTTCGAGCACATCAGGAACGGGCACCTCAAGCCCAGCGACATCGTTACCCACCGCATCCCGCTCGAGCACATCGCCGAGGGCTACCACCTCTTCTCGGCCAAGCTCGACGGCTGCATCAAGCCCTTGATCGTGCCCAGCGCGAGCTGAGAGGAGACAGACCATGAGCGAGCGCATCCCCGTCTACACCTCCGCCGCACCGCCGGTGCCCTCGGCCGAGGAGCTGCGCGCCCGGATCCCCGGGTGGGGCGTCGACCTCGACCCCGCCGACCGGCCCTCCTGCCCCAAGGAGCGCGCCGAGCCGACCGGCGCGCACTGGGACCTGCCCGAGCAGCAGGAGGAGACCTCCCCCCGCGAACGGTCCATCGAGCACATGAGGCTCACCCCGGTCTTCGGCACGGTCGCGCCGCTGCACGGGCTGTCCGGCGCCATCCGCCGCTACTCCTACGAGCGGTACAGCGAGGCCCGCGCGGCGCACTGGCTGCTCCTCATCGCCGCGGACCGGGTCGACGCGATCGAGAGCCACGTCAAGTCGCTCGCGAGCGGCCGGCCCGACAACCCCGTCACCGAGACCGGGGTCCGGGCCGAGCTCACCCACGACGGCCTCGCCGCCCGCCGGGAGAGCAAGCGGGCGGACGTCAACCACCAGTGGATCGACCCGATCCTCGTCGCCGGACCGTGGGTGCTGGCGGGTGCGGCCGCGGTCGCGGGTGCCCGCCGCCTCGTGCGCGGCCGCAGGGACCGGGGGGCGTGACGACGCACAGCCCGCCGCGAGACCCGCGCGACGAGGACGCCTGGGCGGCGGAGCCACTGCCTCGGGTGGTGGGCGAAGTGCGGAGCACCATCGACGGTGACTGGCTGTCCGACGCCCCGCCACTGTTCGACGTGGGCCACGACGCCACGGCGCTGTTCTACGCGACCAACTCCGGCGTCACGCCGTGCCTGCTCCGCGACGACGACGAGTTCCGGGCCGCGCAGCGGCACATCCCCATGGGGTACACCGACCTGTTCCTCTACGAGAAGCGCGCCGTCGTCGACGGCGGCACGCTCGTGCGGCTGTGGCCCCAGCGCCGTACCGACGGCGACGTCGGGGACTTCCGGGTGGTCCTCCCGCGGCAGGGCACGGACCGCGAGCTCCTGCTCGGCGTGCCGAACCCGCTGCGGGCCGCCGTCCGCACGGCCGAGGACCTCTCCGGCCGGCTCAAGGCACCGGTGGTCGTCGCTCGTCTAGTCAGCCGCTGGGGCTGGCACTGACGGCTCGGCACACCCTCCTATTCCCTTGCGGGCCGTCACGGCCCGCGCGGTACCGTGCTGGGCGCCGTCGTGACACAGCGAGCGGCACGGGCGAGAGGAAGCAGGCGGCGTGAGCCAGAGCTGGACCACCACACCGATCACCACAGACGTCCTGCGCGGGGTCCTCGAGCTCGAGCGGGGCTCCCACGGAGTGGTGCCGCACCGGCTGCCGGCGTGGGCGCGGGCCCAGTGCGCCGACCCGCAGCTCCACCTCGCCGAGGGGCAGCCGGCGGGCGCCCGGCTCGCCCTGCGGACCGCAGCCACCGCCGTCGAGCTGGACGTCCTGCCCACCCGCTACGGCTTCCGTGGTGCGCCGACCCGGCCCGAGGGCGTCTTCGACCTCCTCGCCGACGGCGTCCTGGTGGCTCGGTCCGTCGCCCCCACCGCCACCACCGTCACCATCGACACGACCACCGGCGCCACCGAGCACCGGCCCGGCGAGGTAGGCACCGTACGGTTCACCGGCCTGCCGGCGGGGGAGAAGGACCTCGAGCTCTGGCTGCCGCACAACGAGGCGGTCGAGCTCGTCGCGCTGCGTACCGACGCGCCGGTCCGGCCCGCTGCGGTGAGCGGGCGGCGGGTGTGGCTGCACCACGGCAGCTCGATCAGCCACGGCTCCAACGCCGAGCACCCGACGGGGACGTGGCCCGCGCTGGTCGCGCTCGGCGCGGGGCTCGAGCTCGTCAACCTCGGCCTCAGCGGCAGCGCGGTCCTCGACCCGTTCGTCGCCCGCACGATGCGTGACACGCCGGCGGACCTGCTCAGCGTGAAGATCGGCATCAACGTCGTGGGCGGGGACGTCATGCGCCGCCGCGCCTTCGGACCCGCGGTCCACGGCTTCCTCGACACGCTGCGCGAGGGGCACCCGACGGCGCCCCTGCTCGTCGTCTCCCCGCTGTACACGCCGATCCACGAGGACACGCCAGGTCCCGGCGCCTTCGACCTCGAGGCCCTGGCCGCGGGCCGCACCGCCTTCCGCGCCACCGGCGACCCGGCCGAGGTCGCTGCCGGGAAGCTCACCCTCGCCGTCGTGCGCGAGGAGCTCGCCGGGATCGTCGCGCAGCGGGCCGCGGCCGACCCGCACCTCTTCTACCTCGACGGCACCGGGCTCTACGGCCCAAAGGACTACGCGGAGCTCCCGCTGGCGGACGAGCTGCACCCCGACGGCGCCATCCACCGCCGGATCGCCGAGCGCTTCAGCGCGCGGGTCCTCGGCGGCGCGTGGGGTACCGTCCCGGTAACAACTCAGCTCTCAGCGGGAGGGAGGGGAGCCCCTTCCTCGCCGAGAGCTGAGTTGTGACAGGACGTTCAGGCGCCGGCGGCGTAGGCCTCGAGCTCGGCGAGGTACCGCTCGCGCTCCCGGCCGCTGAGCCAGGCGATGTCGAAGGAGTTGCGGGCCAGCCGGACGAGCTGCTCGCGGCCCAGGCCGGCGACCTCGGCCAGGCGCACGTAGTTCTCCGCGACGTACCCGCCGAAGTAGGCAGGGTCGTCGGAGTTCACGGTCACCTTGACGCCCTGCTCGAGCAGGCCGACGATCTCGGTCTCCTTGACGCCGTCGACGACCCAGCCGTTGGAGATGGGGCAGCAGGTGAGCCCCAGCCCGCGCTCCTTGATCGCCGCGACGAGCTCGGGACGCTCGAAGGCGTTCGAGCCGTGGTCGATCCGGTCGACGCGGATGTCCTCGATCACCTGGCGGATGTGCTCGTGGGTGCCCTCCTGGTCGATGTCGCAGTGCATCGTGAGGAGGTAGCCCTCCTGGCGGGCGCGGGCGAAGACGGCGGCGAACTTCGCGGGCGGGTTGCCGCGCTCGTCGGAGTCGAGGCCGACGCCGAGGATCCAGTCACGGTAGGGGAGGGACTCCATGAGGGTGCTCATCGCGTGCTCGGCGGTGAAGTCACGCAGGAAGCACATGATGAGCTCCGCGTGGATGCCGAGGTCGCGGCGCGCGTCCACCAGGGCCCGGCGCAGGCCGCCGATGACCGTCTCGAAGGGCACGCCGCGCGAGGTGTGGGCCTGGGGGTCGAAGAAGATCTCGGCGTAGCGGACGTGCTGGCTCGCCGCCCTGGTGAGGTACGCCGTGGCGAGGTCGTAGAAGTCGTCGGCGGTGACGAGCACCCGCATCGAGTCGTAGTAGACCGTGAGGAAGGAGGAGAGCGAGTCGAAGTCGTAGGAGGCGCGGACCTCCTCCGCGGAGCTGTGCTCGAGCTCGATCCCGTTGCGCTGGGCGAGGGCGAACTTCAGCTCGGGCTCCAGGGTGCCCTCGATGTGCAGGTGCAGCTCGGCCTTCGGCAGGCCGGTGATGAAGTCCTGCAGGTCGGCGGTCACGGTCACGCGTGTGCTCCTTCGGTCGGTGCCCGGCCCGCTCGGCCGGGTGCCCGCCGAGGCTATCGGCCGCGAGCGGCCTCTCGAGGCAGCGTCTCGGCGCGCGCCCGTGTCAGCCTGGTGCCATGAGCAGCTTCGACGACAAGGCAGCCGGCTGGGACAGCGACCCGGCCAAGGTGACGCGCGCGCGGGAGGTGGCCGACGCCGTCGCGGCCGCAGTGCCGCTGGCCCCGGGGCTGCGCCTGCTCGAGTACGGAGCGGGCACCGGGCTCGTCTCCGAGGCGCTCAGCGGGCGGGTCGGCCCGGTCACGCTGGCGGACAGCTCGGCGGGCATGCGCGAGGTGCTCGCGGAGAAGGTGGCCTCGGGGCGCCTTCCCGGCGGGCAGGTCTGGGACCTCGACCTCGAGACCGACGAGGTGCCGGCCGAGCGCTTCGACCTCGCCGTCGCCTCCCTCGTCCTGCACCACGTGCAGGCCCTGGACCGGGTCCTCGCCGGGCTGACCGAGCTCCTCGCGCCGGGCGGCCACCTGTGCGTCGCGGATCTCGACCGCGCGGAGCACGGCACCTTCCACGAGCACGACTTCGACGGCCACGACGGCTTCGACCGGACGGAGCTGGCGGCCCGGCTCGAGACGGCGGGTCTCGTCGACGTCGTCGTGCGCGACTGCGGCACGATCGACCGCGACGGCGTCACCTACTCGGTGTTCCTCGCCGTCGCGCGCCGTCCGGGCCGGCTCAGCCGGCCGGGGGCGGCGGGGGCAGGTAGTCGGCGGGCTGCTGCGCGCGGGCGGAGGCGGCGGCACGGGCGCGGCGGCAGGTGCCTGCGGGCCGGCCGCGAACCGCTCCTCGAGCTCGGTCCCCTCCGCCTTCGAGTACGCGTGCTGCATCCCGCAGAAGGTGCAGTCCATGACGTAGCGCGTCGATACGACGAACAGCGGCACGAAGAACAGCGTGAACTTCCGGCGGAGCTTGTGGAGCCGGTGCGCGGCGGGGTTGTGGCAGCGCGGGCACACCATGGTGAGCGTCGCGACGAGGTCGGCGTAGCCCTTGAAGCCGAAGATGATCATGCGGGCGAACCTAGCGCCCAGGCACCGGCCCGGCGATGGGGAGAACTCCACCACTACGATCCGGAGGCATGACCTCCCACCTCCCGGCGGCCGGCCGTGCGTGAGCTCGTCGTCCTCGGGACCGCCTCCCAGGTGCCCACCCGCACCCGCAACCACAACGGGTACCTCCTCCTGTGGGACGGGCGCGGCTACCTCTTCGACCCGGGCGAGGGCACGCAGCGACAGATGATCCACGCCGGGGTGTCGGCCACGCAGGTCCACCACATCTGCCTCACCCACGTCCACGGGGACCACTGCTACGGCCTGCCCGGCGTGCTGTCGCGGATGGTGCTCGACGGCGTCACGCACCCCGTCCACCTCCACTACCCGGCGAGCGGGGAGGCGGTGGTCCGGGCGCTCGTGTCCGTCGCGACGCCCGGGCTGGACCTGCGCCTCCACCCGCACGGGGCGGCCGGGGAGGTGGCCCCGGGCCTCGAGGTGCGGCCGCTGCACCACCGGGTGGAGACCTACGGCTACCGCCTCGTCGAGCCCGACGGGCGCACGCTGCTGCCCGAGCGGCTCGCGGCCGCGGGGCTCAGCGGCCCGGACGTGGGGCGGCTGCAGCGGGAGGGCCGCGTGGACGGGGTGGCGCTCGAGGACGTGAGCGTGCCGCGCCGCGGGCAGCGTTTCGCCTTCGTCATGGACACCGCGCCGTGCGCGGGAGCCGAGGAGCTGGCCGAGGGTGCCGACCTCCTCGTCGCCGAGTCGACCTTCTCCGACGAGGACGCCGAGCTCGCCCGCTCCGCCCAGCGCCTGAGCCTCATCGCCACCGAGCTGCAGGAAGGCGTCATGAAGACGCGCATGCAGCCCATCGAGCACGTGTGGAACAAGATGCCGCGCGTCGTGCGGGACCTCGCCTCGATACTCGGCCGCAAGGTCTCCCTGTCCATGCTCGGCGGCGAGACCGAGCTCGACCGCTCGCTCCTCGAGGCCGTCAAGGACCCGCTCACCCACCTCGTGCGCAACGCCGTCGACCACGGCATCGAGGCGCCCGCGGACCGTGTGGCGGCCGGCAAGCCCGAGCAGGGCCAGGTCACGCTGCGCGCCTACCACGCGGGTGGGCAGGTCATCGTCGAGATCGCCGACGACGGCCACGGGATCGACCCCGACGCCGTCGCGGCCAGCGCCGTCCGGAAGGGGGTGCGCACGGAGGAGCAGGTGCGGGCGATGAGCCCGCAGGAGATCTACGAGCTGCTCTTCCTGCCCGGCTTCTCCACCGCCAAGGCTGTGACGAACGTGTCCGGCCGCGGCGTCGGCATGGACGTCGTGCGCACGAAGATCGAGGCGATCGGCGGCTCCGTCGACGTCGACTCCCAGCCGGGAGCCGGCACCACCTGGCGCCTGCGCATCCCGCTCACCCTGGCGATCATGCCGGCGCTCACGGTCACCTGCGGGCCCCGCACCTTCGCCATCGCCCAGACGAACCTCCTCGAGCTCGTCGCCGTCGAGTCGAGCCAGCTCGAGTACGTCGGCACCGCCCCGGTCTACCGGCTGCGTGGCGCGCTCCTGCCCCTCCTCTCGCTCGCCGAGGTCCTCGGCATGGAGCACGAGGAGCAGTCGTCGCACACCATCGCCGTCCTCCAGGCCGACGAGCAGCGCTTCGGCCTCCTCGTCGACCGGGTGCTCAACAACGAGGAGATCGTCGTCAAGGCGCTGTCCTCGCGGATCAAGCAGATCGGCCTCTACTCCGGCGCGACGGTGCTGGGCGACGGCGACATCGCCCTCATCCTCGACGTCCAGGCCATCGCCCGCCGCGCCCTCATCGGGGAGCTCGGCCAGCTCGTCCGCGCCAGCCGTGCGCCCGAGGCCCGCGCGAGCGGCACCGAGCAGCAGCTGCTCGTCGTCGCCATCGGCGAGGGCCGGCGCGTGGCCATCCCGCTGGCCGACGTCACCCGCCTCGAGCGGATGCCCGCCGACCGCCTCGAGCGCGTCGGCAGCCGCGAGGTCGTCCAGTACCGCGGCGACCTGCTGCCCGTCGCCCGCCTGGACCGGGTGCTCGGCGCGATGAGCTACGAGCAGCCCGAGGAGCTCCTCGTCATCGTGCTCACCTCCGGCGGCGTCACCGTCGCCGTCGTCGTCGGCGAGATCGTCGACATCGTCACCGACGACCCGGCCAGCCGCAGCGGCCTCGAGGACACCGGGCTCACCGGCTCGACCGTCATCAAGGACCGCGTGACCGAGCTCCTCGACGTCAGCGACCTGCTCCACGCCGTGGGCATCGCCCCCTTCGACACCTCCGCTCTCGACGAGGACCTGGTGAGGATCTGATGAGCACCCAGTACGTGACCTTCACCCTCGGGGACAACCTCTACGGCATCGGCGTCGGGCAGGTGCAGGAGGTCCTGCCCTACCGCGCCACCGCCAGCGTGCCGCTCGCGCCCGCGGAGGTCGCCGGCCTCGTCAACCTCCGCGGCCAGGTGGTCCTGGCCCTCGACCTGCGCACCCGCCTGGGCCTCGCGTCCCGTGGGACGAGCGAGCCGATGATGGTCGTCGTCAAGCTCGGCGGGGAGCCCGTCTCGCTGCTCGTCGACGCGATCGGCGACGTCGCCGAGGTCGACGACGCCCAGTTCGAGGCGCCGCCCCAGACGCTCACGCCCGAGCTGCGCGAGGTCATCCGCGGCGCCTACAAGCTCGACGGCCGCCTCCTGCTCGCCCTCGACGTCGACGCCGTCACCGCGGCCTGACACCGACCCACCCACCTCTGGAGAACCCCATGGCCGTCCTCGCCCCGAGCGGACGCGACCCGCACCGGCTCCGTCGCCGGTCCCGGTCCAGCGCCCCACCGAGCCCATGCCCGCCCCCGCCCGTAGGCGCCGCATCAGCGACGTCTCGCTGCGCAAGAAGATCATCGGCAGCTCCTCGGAGCCGCCGCGCTCGTCCTCAGCCTCGCCGGCGTCGCGGTGTGGGGCACCCTCAGCGCCGCGGACTTCGCGACCGAGACGCTGGAGCACGACGTGCGCTCCGAGGAGGTCACCGGGCAGATGCGCCTGGCCTTCTCCCAGGCCCAGTTCCTCGGGGCGGCGAGCCTCCTCGTCGCCACCCCGCAGGACGCCCAGTCCGTGCTGGAGGAGCGCGATGCACATCTCGCCGAGCTCACCGCCCTCGCCGAGGAGTACCGGGCCGAGCTCGCCCCGAACGCGGAGGCGGCAGCCCTCGTGGCCGACGTCGAGACCGCCGTCGAGGACTACCTCGAGGCGGCGGGGGCCACGGGCGAGCTGATCGGCCGCGGTGACGGCGCCGGTCCGGAGGTCGGTGAGCTGGTGGCTGAGATGGACGCCCAAGCCGTCCTCATCTCCGACGACCTCTCCGCCGTCGCGGAGATCCACGAGACCGAGTCCGCGAAGGGCCTGGAGGAGATGGAGGGCACCGCGACGACGGCGATCATCTCCGCGATCCTGTGGGCGGCCATCGGTGCGGTCGTCATGGTGGCCGGTGGCGTGCTCATCGGCCGCCGCGTCTCCCGCAACGCCCTTCAGCTCGTCCGGACGACGACGGCGATGGCGGCCGGAGACCTGACGACGGCGACCGACATCACGGACCGGGACGAGCTCGGTCAGGTCGCCGAGGCGCTCGACGCGGCGCAGCACAAGCTGCGCGATCTCGTCGCCGAGGCCTCCGGCACCGCGCAGGCGGTCGCCGCCGCCGCGGAGCAGCTCTCGGCGAGCAGCGGCACGCTGCGGGCCACGACCGAGGGGACCTCCTCGCAGGCCGGCGTCGTCGCCGCCGCGGCCGAGCAGGTCTCCGGCAACGTCCGGACCGTCGCGGCCGGCGCGGACGAGATGGGCGCCTCCATCCGCGAGATCGCCCAGAACGCCGCCGAGGCTGCCGACGTCGCCGCCCAGGCCACCGGCGTGGCCGAGACGACCAACGAGACGGTCGCCAAGCTCGGCACGTCCTCCCGCGAGATCGGTGAGGTCGTCAAGGTCATCACGACCATCGCCGAGCAGACGAACCTGCTCGCGCTGAACGCGACCATCGAGGCCGCGCGGGCCGGGGAGGCGGGCAAGGGCTTCGCCGTCGTCGCCGGGGAGGTCAAGGAGCTGGCGCAGGAGACCGCGCGGGCCACCGAGGACATCGCCCGCCGTGTGGACGCGATCCAGCTCGACACGGCCAGCGCGGTCGGCGCCATCGCCGAGATCTCCCGGATCATCGGCGCCATCAACGACTACCAGCTGACGATCGCCTCCGCTGTCGAGGAGCAGAACGCGACGACCGACGAGATGTCCCGCAGCATTGCCGAGGCCGCCACCGGCTCCGGGGAGATCGCCGGGAACATCACCGCCGTCGCCGCCTCCAGCGCCGCCGCCAACGACACCCTCGTCCAGCTGACGGCCGCGGCCCAGGAGCTCGCTGGCATGTCCGCCAGCCTCCAGAACCGCCTCGCGCAGTTCCGCTTCTGATCGGAGCTCCATGTCCTCCTCCACCCCCATGTCCCAGCCCCCGGCGCGCCTGCGCCGCACCGGCGTCGCGACCCGGCTCTACGTCGCCTTCGGGATCGTCGCCCTGTTCGTCCTCTTCGCCGCCGGCATCGGCCTTGCTGCCGTTGGACAGCAGCGGGAACAGTCCGCGGAGCTCGCGCGCGCCGAGAGCATCGCCCAGCTCGCCGAGGAGGCGCGCTTCCAGATCGCCGACGCGACCGGCTGGCAGGGCCTCTACCTCAGCGACGTGGCCGTCCTCGGTGCCGAGGTGGGCCTCGCGACCGACTCCTACAACATGGCCGGCATGGCCGAGTCGCGGCAGGCCGTGGAGGCCTGGCTCGACGAGCTCGACGCCGTGGACCTGCGTCCCGAGGAGGAGCAGGTCTTCGGCGGGCTGCGTCCGGCATGGGAGGACTTCTTCGCCTGGGACGCCCAGGTGGTCGAGTGGCTCGCCCCCGACACGCAGGAGGGCCAGGAGACCGCCCTCGAGTCCATCAACGGGGGAGAGGCGGGGGAGGCGTACTCCACCGTGCTCGCCATCGCCGACGAGGCGCAGGCGCTCGCCGACGAGCAGGTCGCCGCGGCCCAGGCCGCACAGGCCGACGGCCAGGCGACCGCGGTCACGCGCCTGGCGGCCGTCGGCGTCATCGGCATCCTCCTCGCAGTGCTCTTCGCCGGGCGCACCACTCGGCTCCTCCTGCGCCGCATCACGCGTCTGAGGCATGTCGCCGAGCGACTGAGCGCCGGGGACCTCACCGCGCGGACCGACCTCACGCGCACCGACGAGCTCGGTGACGTCGGCCACGCCCTCGACGAGGGTGTGGCAGCCGTCCGGGACCTCGTCAGCGCGGTCGGTGACTCCGCGCACCGGGTCTCCGGGTCCACCGGGGAGCTGGAGGCGCGCACCCAGCGCGTGGCCGGCGAGGTGGCCCAGACCTCCGCCCAGAGCGCCGCCGCCGCGGCCGCCGCTGAGCAGGTCTCGGCCAGCGTGCAGACCGTCGCCGCGGGCGCCGAGCAAATGGGTGCCTCCATCCGCGAGATCGCCCGCACCGCGGGGGAGGCGGCCTCGGTCGCGTCCCGTGCCAGCACCGTGGCGCAGTCGACGAACCACACCGTCGCCAAGCTCGGCACCTCCTCCCAGGAGATCGGCGACGTCATCAAGGTCATCACCTCGATCGCCGAGCAGACGAACCTCCTCGCCCTCAACGCGACCATCGAGGCCGCCCGGGCCGGTGAGGCAGGCAAGGGCTTCGCCGTCGTCGCCGGGGAGGTCAAGGAGCTGGCGCAGGAGACCGCGCGAGCAACCGACGACATCGCCCGCCGGATCGAGACCATCCAGGGCGACGCGGGCGCCGCCGTCGGCGAGATCGACGAGATCGCCCGCATCGTGGGGTCCATCAACGACCTGCAGCTCACCATCGCCTCGGCGGTGGAGGAGCAGACGGCGACGACGAACGAGATGAGTCGTGGGCTGTCCGAGGCCGCCACCGGCTCGGGCGAGATCGCCCAGAACGTCACCGCCCTCGCCTCGGCCGCCGAGACCCTCGACGCCGTCCTCGGCGGGATGAGCACCGAGGTCGGCGACCTCGCGGGGCTGTCCACCGAGCTGCGCGACCGCGTCACCCAGTTCGCCTACTGAGCACCGGCGGGCCCGAGCCTGCCACCACCACCCACCCGCGCCGCCCCGGCGACGCACCGATGACCCGAGAGAGGAGGAACCCCGCATGAGCGTGCGTGTCCTCGTCGTTGACGACTCCGTCGTCATCCGGCGCCTCGTCACCCAGGCACTGGGCGCCGATCCCACGATCGAGGTCGTGGGTGTCGCCGCCAACGGGCGCCTCGCCCTCGGCAAGGTCGAGCAGCTCGCTCCCGACCTCGTCACCATGGACATCGAGATGCCCGAGCTCGACGGCATCTCCACGGTCCGGGCGTTGCGGGCCTCCGGGCACCGGATGCCAATCATCATGTTCTCCACGCTCACCGAGCGTGGGGCCGCCGCCACCCTGGAGGCCCTCGCGGCCGGCGCGACGGACTACGTCGCCAAGCCGTCCGGCGTGGGCGGTCTCCAGGAGGGGCTGCGGCGGGTGGCCGAGGAGCTCGTCCCCAAGGTCCACGCCCTCGTCCCGGGCCGGCGCCGAACCGAACGCCTCGCCCCGGTCGCCACGACGGCGACGACGACGGCGGTGGCCACGCCCCCCACCGCCACCACTCGCGGACCCGTCCGCCTGCGCCCGGCCACGCCCCGGACCACGCCGGTGCGCGCCGTCGTCCTCGGCTCCTCCACGGGTGGGCCGGCCGCGCTCGCCGAGCTCGTCGGGGGCCTCACCGAGGCACCTCCGGTGCCCGTCGCCATCGTCCAGCACATGCCAGCCGTCTTCACCCGCCAGCTCGCCGACCGGCTCGACCGGATCGGGCCGGCGACGGTCGTCGAGGCCACCGACGGCGAGGCGCTGCTACCCGGGCACGTCTACGTCGCCCCCGGCGGGCGCCACCTCCTCGTGGCCGCCGAGCGGGGCGGCCTGCGGGCCCGGCTCACCGACACCCCGCCCGTCAACTACAGCCGCCCCTCCGTGGACGTGCTGTTCCGCTCCGCCGTCGCCGCGCTCGGCGGGGAGCTGCTCGCCGTCGTCCTCACCGGGATGGGCGCCGACGGCGCGGCCGGGTCCGGCCAGGTCGCCGACGCCGGTGGCACCGTCCTCGTGCAGGACGAGGCGACGTCCGTGGTGTGGGGGATGCCCGGGGCGACAGCCGCCGCCGGGCACGCCCACGCCGTCCTTCCACTCAAGGAGATCGCCAGCGCAATGAGAAAAGTCATGGGGGAGGCACGACGATGAGCGTGTCAGCAGAGACTTTCGGGTACGTCGCGGACCTCGTGCGGACCCACAGCGCGATCCAGCTCGCGCCCGGGAAGGAGTACCTCGTCGAGAGCCGGCTGCTGCCGCTCGCGCGCGAGAAGGGCCTCACCGGGCCCGCGGCGGTGGACAGCTACGTGCGCGACGTGCGCCGCAGTCCCGACCGCGGCGAGCTCACGCGCGTCGTCGAGGCCCTCACCACGAACGAGACCTCGTGGTTCCGCGACACCTCGCCGTTCACGGCGCTGCGCCAGCACGTCGCCCCGGCGGCTCGCGCGCAGAACCCCGGCACGCTGCGGATCTGGTCGGCGGCCTGCTCCACCGGCCAGGAGCCCTACAGCATCGCGATGACGCTGCTCGAGACCGGTGAGCGCCGCTTCTCGGTGCTCGCGACCGACCTGTCGACCGCCGTCCTCGCCCAGGCGCGGGCCGGGCAGTACAGCCAGCTCGAGATGAACCGCGGCCTGCCCGCCGCGATGCTCGTGCGCTACTTCGAGCGGGCCGGCGCCGGCTGGGGCGTCAAGGACGAGCTGCGCCGCGCCATCACCTTCGCGCAGCACAACCTCCTCCAGCCACCGCCGGCCGGTGGCCCCTTCGACATCGTCTTCCTCCGCAACGTCCTCATCTACTTCGACGCCGCCACCAAGCGGGACATCCTCTCCCGCACCCGCCGGGCCATGCGGCCGGGCGCTTTCCTCGTGCTCGGTGCCGCCGAGTCCATGGTGGGCATCGACGACGCGTGGGAGCGCGTCCCGACCGCTCAAGGTTCCGTCTACCGAGTGCCAGGAGGCATCTCATGAGAGCTCTCGTCATCGACGACTCGCGCGCGATGCGCCGGATCGTCTCCCGCCTGCTGCAGGACCTCGGGTACACCACCGACGAGGCGGCCGACGGCTCGCAGGCGCTGGCCCTGCTCGAGGCCGACAGCGGCTACGACCTCGCCTGCGTGGACTGGAACATGCCCGTCATGGACGGCCTCACCTTCGTCTACGCCGTCCGTCAGCGCCGGGAGTGGCGCGGGATCACGCTCATGATGGTGACGACCGAGTCCGAGCACGGCCAGATCGTGCGCGCGCTCGCCGCCGGCGCCCACGAGTACCTCATCAAGCCGTTCACGCCGGACGCCCTCAAGGGCAAGCTCGAGATGCTCGGGCTGCTGCCTGTCAAGGAGACCGCATGACCGCCACGATGGCCGAGCACGTCGTCACGATCGCGCAGGACATGTTCACCGCGATGATCGACGGGGAGCCGGGACTGCTCACCGACCGGATGGACGACGTCGTCGTCCTCGCCGATCCCGTCCGCGCCTGGGTGGAGATCCAGGGCGAGCCCTCCGTGCGGACGGTCGTGGCCACCGGCCGCGACACCGCCGACCGGATCGCCCGCGCCCTGCTCGCCATGGGCCCCGCCGAGCCCGTCGCCGTCGAGGACGTGCGCGACGCCCTCGGGGAGATCGCCAACGTCATCGGCGGCAACCTCAAGGGCCTCATGGCGGGGAGCAACGCGCTGAGCCTGCCCGTCGTCACCCTCGACGACACCCAGCCGGACGGGGACCTCGTGTGGGAGCGCGCGCTCCAGTGGCACGAGGCACCCCTCGTCATCTCCGTCTGGGAACCCGACACCACCACCGACGCAAAGGAGGACACGCAGTGAGCCTGCGAGTCATCGTCGCCGACGACAGCAAGGTCATGCGGCAGATCGTCATCCGCACCCTCCGGCAGGCCGGGTACGGCGACTGGGAGGTGACCGAGGCGACCAACGGCGCCGAGGCGCTCGAGCTCGCGCTCGCCCAGCAGCCCGACCTCGTGCTGTCGGACTGGAACATGCCCGAGATGACGGGCATCGAGCTGCTCCGCGGGCTCAACGCCTCTGGCAGCGAGGTCCCGCTCGGGTTCGTCACCTCCGAGGGGTCCCCGCAGATGCGCGAGCTCGCCGAGAGCGAGGGGGCGCTGTTCCTCATCGCCAAGCCCTTCACACCGGACGCGTTCCGCTCGACCATCGACCCCCTCCTCGCATGAGCGCCACGACCCCGCTCCCGCCGCTCAAGGAGCTGCGCGACCTCTTCACCATGCTCGTCGGGCGTGACTGCGAGATCGCCGTCGCCGACGAGTCCGTCACCCCGGCCACCGAGCCGGGCGTCGTCGTCGGCGTGTACGTCACCGAGTTCCTCCGCGGCGAGGCGCTCGTGGCCGTCGACACCCACCTCGCCGCGGCCCTCGGTGGGGCGATCGCGCTCATCCCGCCGCGCGCCGCGCAGGCGTCCCTCGGCCCGCTGCCGGAGACGCTGCTCGAGAACGTCACCGAGGTCCTCAACGTCACCTCGGCGCTCTTCAACGTCGGCAACGCCCCGCACCTGCGCCTGGAGTCGGTCCACGACTCCGGCGCCGGACCGCTCCCCGCCGACGTCGCCACCTGGCTGCGCAGCTACGGCCCCCGCCTCGACACGACCGTCGACGTGCAGGGCTACGGCAGCGGCCTGCTGTCGGTGGTGCTGCGGTAGCCGGCCTGCGCTAGGCGGTCTCGACGGTGACCGGCTCCGGGTACTTCGCCCGGCGCAGGTCACCGGAGGACTGCCGGCGCAGGCGGCGCTGCACCCAGGGCAGGGCGTAGGCCCGCGCCCAGCGGGCGTTGCCCCGCCAGCGGTCGGCCCGCACCTCGGGCGGCAGGGGAGCGAGCGGGTCGTCCCAGGCCTCGAGGTCCGGGACGAGCCCGAGCCCCACGAGGGCGGCCTGCGCCACCCGCTCGTGGCCCGCCGTCGACAGGTGAATCCGGTCCTCGGCCCACATCCGCCAGTCCTGGACCGCGCGCATTCCCCACAGGTCGAGGACGTGCGCGCCGTGCCGGTGGGCGATCGACCACAGGCCGGTGTTGTAGACGGCCACCTTGGACCGGGTGCGCCGGATGACCGGCGCTCCGGCGGGGTCGGAGCCGGTGACGAGGAGGACGTCGCTGCCCGCTGCCCGCAGCCCCGCGACGGCGTCCTCGAGCGACTGCAGGAGGGCGTCGACGTCCGCGCCCGGGCGCAGGATGTCGTTGCCGCCCCCGGTCACGGACACGAGGTCCGGGCGCAGGTCGCGCGCGGTGGGCAGCTGCTCGCTGAGGATCTGCCCGAGCAGCCGGCCCCGGACGGCGAGGTTGGCGTACTCCAGCGGTGGCTGACCGGCCACGACCCGGCGTCGCGAGAGCGCCCCCGCGAGGAGGTCGGCCCAGCCGCGGTGGCGGGTGGGGTCGGTGGGGTCGGGGTCGACCATGCCCTCGGTGAGGGAGTCCCCGACGGCGACGTAGCGGCCCCACGGAGGGACGGTGGAGGTGCTCACGTCACGATCCTGCCACCGCCGGCGGGTGGGGCGCCCGGCGGCGGAAGCGGGCCGAGCGCCGGGTCAGGGCAGCGTCCAGCGGACCGGGCGGCCGCCCTGCTCCTCGAGCAGCGCGTTGGCGCGGGAGAAGGGGCGCGAGCCGAAGAAGCCGCGCGACGCCGAGAGTGGACTGGGGTGCGCCGAGGCCACGACGGGCACCTCACCGAGCAGCGGGCGCAGCGTCTGGGCCTGGTTGCCCCACAGGATCGCCACGAGCGGCGTCCCGCGCCCCACGAGTGCCCGGATCGCGTGCTGGGTCACCTCCTCCCAGCCCTTGCCCCGGTGGGAGGCGGGCTGGCCCGGCTGCACGGTGAGCACCCGGTTGAGGAGGAGCACGCCGTCGTCCGCCCACGGGGAGAGGTCACCGGTGGACGGCGGGTGGGTGCCGACGTCGTCGACGAGCTCGCGAAAGACGTTGACGAGGCTGCGCGGGATGGGGCGGACGTCCGGCTGGACCGAGAAGGACAGGCCCATCGGGTGGCCGGGGGTGGGGTAGGGGTCCTGGCCGACGACGATGACGCGGACGTCCTCGAAGGGCCGGGTGAAGGCGCGGAGCACGTCCGGGCCGGCCGGGAGGTAGCCGCGGCCGGCGGCAACCTCGGCGCGCAGGAAGTCGCCCATGGCGTGGACCCGGTCCTCCACGGGCGCCAGCGCCCGGGCCCAGCCGGGGTCGAGGATGTCGGCGAGCGGAGTCACGCGGGCAGCCTAACCGGGCCGGTCGCCCACCGGCGGGGAGGAATGACATCGCTGTCATTCCCCCCTAGCATGGGGTGGTCGCGGCGCCGAACTCGACGCGCCGGGCAGGAGGAGGAGACATGGACACCGCTTACGCGTTGGGTCCGCAGGCCGCGCTCGGGGACACCGAGCGCGAGATCCTCGCCTTCGAGCGTCAGTGGTGGAAGTACGGCGGCGCCAAGGAGACGGCGATCCGCGACCTCTTCGGCATGAGCGCCACCCGGTACTACCAGGTGCTCAACTCCCTCATCGACACCGAGGCCGCCCTGGCGACCGACCCCATGCTCGTCAAGCGGCTGCGGCGCATGCGCGACGCCCGCCAGCGCGAGCGCTCCGGGCGCCGACTGACCCCCTCGAGCTGAGCGTCCCGCCCCGGGCCGCGTCCGCGAACGGTTAGCCTGCTCGCGTGAGTCAGTATCCCGAGGACGAGTTCGACGTCGCCGGCCGCGACCGTGGCCCCCAGGGCGTGCACCGCGAGCCGCGGTCCCTCCTGCGTGCCCTCGCGCCCTTCCTCGCCGTCATCGTCATCGTCCCGCTCCTCGCGTGGGGCGCGGTGAGCCTGCTCGCCGGCAACGACGGCGAGCCCGCGGCCGAGCCCGCGCCCGTCGAGACCACCGCCGAGCCGAGCGACGAGGCCACCACCGAGGAGGAGACCTCGTCCGAGGAACCCTCTGCGGAGGAGACCGAGGAGGAGACGACGCCGGAGGACGAGACGACCGAGCCCGACGACGAGGCCGTCCTCACGACGTCGATCTCCGTGCTCAACGGCGCCGGGATCAACGGGCTCGCCGGGGACGTTGCCGGGCAGCTGGGCGAGGCGGGTTTCACCACGGTGGGCGCGGCCGACTACGGCGCCGGCACGCCGGAGGTCACGACCCTCTACTACCGGAACGCCGATCTCGCCGCGACGGCGGAGGCCATCGGTGAGCTCCTCGGCGTCGACAACCTCGTCGAGGCGCCGTCGGCCACGCAGAACGTCGAGATCGCGCTCGTGCTGCGCTCGGACTTCGCCGGGCGTTGACCTTCGTCTCACCGGACATTGACCGTGAGGAGACTCACACCTAGGGTGGGGGCCGTCCCTCCACAGCGTCGTGGGGATCGCCGGGCCGGCAGTCCCCGTGACCGCCGGCCCGGCCCACCTCGCCCGGCCGTCCTCGCTGCTTGCACTCTCCGGTGGAGAGTGCCAAGATCGAGTTAGCACTCTCGTGCTGAGAGTGACAACAGACTCGGGCCGCTCAGTGAGGTCCGCGAGCCGGCGGGACGTGACCGCCCGGCGTGCGGGCCGTCCGTCGCGGGCACTGGCCGACCCAGCCACGCTACAAGCGGAGGATCTATCCCCATGGCAAAGATCATTGCCTTTGACGAGGAGGCCCGTCGCGGTATGGAGCGCGGGCTGAACCAGCTCGCCGACACCGTGAAGGTCACGCTCGGCCCCAAGGGCCGCAACGTCGTGCTCGAGAAGAAGTGGGGCGCCCCCACGATCACCAACGACGGCGTGTCCATCGCCAAGGAGATCGAGCTCGAGGAGCCCTTCGAGAAGATCGGCGCCGAGCTGGTCAAGGAGGTCGCCAAGAAGACCGACGACGTCGCCGGTGACGGCACGACGACGGCCACCGTCCTCGCCCAGGCGCTCGTCCGCGAGGGCCTGCGCAACGTGGCGGCCGGTGCGAACCCCATCGCGCTGCGCCGCGGCATCGACACGGCCGTCAAGGCCGTCATCGAGCAGCTCTTCGTCCAGGCGAAGCCGGTCGACTCCAAGGCGCAGATCGCCGCCACCGCCGCGATCTCCGCCGGCGACCCGGCCATCGGCGAGCTCATCGCCGAGGCCATCGACAAGGTGGGCGCCGAGGGCGTCATCACCGTCGAGGAGTCTCAGACCTTCGGCCTGGAGCTCGAGCTCACCGAGGGCATGCGCTTCGACAAGGGCTACATCTCGCCCTACTTCGTCACCGACGCCGAGCGCCAGGAGGCCGTCCTCGAGGACGCCTACGTCCTGCTCGTGGAGTCCAAGATCTCCAACGTCAAGGACCTGCTGCCGCTCCTGGAGAAGGTCATCCAGTCCGGCAAGCCGCTCGTGATCATCTCCGAGGACGTCGAGGGCGAGGCCCTGGCCACGCTCGTCGTCAACAAGATCCGCGGCACCTTCAAGTCCGTCGCCGTCAAGGCCCCGGGCTTCGGCGACCGCCGCAAGGCGATGCTGCAGGACATGGCCATCCTCACCGGTGGTCAGGTCATCTCCGAGACCGTCGGCCTCAAGCTCGAGACCGCCGAGCTCGACCTCCTGGGCCAGGCCCGCAAGGTCGTCGTCACCAAGGACGAGACGACCATCGTCGAGGGTGCCGGCAACCCCGACCAGATCGAGGGCCGGGTCGCCCAGATCCGCGCCGAGATCGAGAACTCCGACTCGGACTACGACCGCGAGAAGCTCCAGGAGCGCCTCGCCAAGCTCGCCGGCGGCGTCGCCGTCCTCAAGGCGGGTGCGGCCACCGAGGTGGAGCTCAAGGAGCGCAAGCACCGCATCGAGGACGCGGTCCGCAACGCCAAGGCCGCCCAGGAGGAGGGCATCGTCGCCGGTGGTGGCGTCGCCCTCATCCAGGCCGCCAAGGACGCCTTCGAGGGCGACCTCGGCCTCACGGGTGACGAGGCGACCGGCGCGAACATCGTCAAGGTCGCCGTCGACGCCCCGCTCAAGCAGATTGCCATCAACGCCGGCCTCGAGGGCGGCGTCGTGGCGGAGAAGGTCCGCCACCTCCCCGCGGGCCAGGGCCTCAACGCCGCCACCGGCGACTACGAGGACCTGCTGGCGGCCGGCATCGCCGACCCGGTCAAGGTGACGCGCTCCGCGCTGGAGAACGCCGCCTCGATCGCGGGCCTGTTCCTCACCACCGAGGCCATCGTGGCCGACAAGCCGGAGAAGTCGTCCGGCGCCCCGGCCGGTGGCGACGACATGGGCGGCATGGGCGGGTTCTGATCCCACCCGGGGGCTGACCGGCCACGCCGGCCACTCCCACCCCCCCGTCTAGCACCGACAGCCGGATTCCTCGAGGAGGGATCCGGCTGTCGGCGTCTCCGGCGAGCGGGCGGCCGGGGACGAGCGGCATGGACAATGAGGGCTGGCGGTGCGCCGGCACCGCGAGGACGGAGGCGGAGCGTGGCGGTCCTGCTCGACACCCCACGCTGGCCCGCGCACGGCACCCTGTGGGCGCACCTCGTCTCGGACACCAGCCTGGCCGAGCTCCACGGCTTCGCCGCCCGGTGCGGCGTCCCCCGCCGCTCCTTCGACCTCGACCACTACGACGTGCCCGCCGCCCGGCACGCCGAGCTCGTCGCCGCCGGTGCTCAGCACGTCGAGGGCCGTGAGCTCGTCCGTCGCCTGCGTGCCAGCGGGCTGCGCGTGCGCGCCACCGACCGCCCCGCGCGCAGCGAGCTCGCGCGGCGCTGGGCCGAGCTGCTGCCCGAGCACCCCGACGTGGGGGAGGAGCTCGCCGTCCGCTGGAGCGAGACGCACCGCGTCTACCACGGCGTGGACCACCTGCTCGAGGTCCTCGACCGGCTCCGGCTCCTCGCCGACGGCGCGGAGCCGGTGGGCCGCGCCGTCGTCCTGGCGGCGTGGTGCCACGACGCCGTCCACGACGGCGCCACCCCCGCCGACGAGGAGGCCTCCGCCGCGCTGGCCGCCAGGCTCCTCGGCCCGGTCGTCGGCAAGGCGGAGGCGGCCGAGGTGGCCCGCCTCGTCCGGGTCACCGCCGACCACGCCGCCGGCCCGAGCGACGCCCCGGGGCGGGTGCTGTGCGACGCCGACCTCGGGGTGCTCGGCGGCACGCCCGAGGCCTACCTCCGCTACACCGCGCAGGTGCGCGCGGAGTACCGCCACGTGCCCGAGCCGGACTTCCGGCGCGGGCGCGCGGCCGTGCTCGCGCGCCTCCTCGACCGCCCCCGCCTCTACGCGACGCCCACCGGGTCCCGGCTGTGGGAGGCCGCCGCCCGTCGCAACGTCGGCGCCGAGCTCGCCCGGCTGCGCGAGGGCTGAGCCGAACGCGTCCCCGGAGGAATCCGGCTGTCGGCGGTGAGGGGGCTGGCTGAGTCAGCGGGCGAAGAGCCCGTGCGCGCTGGTCTCGGCGTCCGCGTAGGTGCGGGCCGCCAGGTCCAGGGCCTCGGTGATCTGGGCGAGCGACTGCTCGACCACCTGCTGGGTGGCCCGCCACTCCTGGGCCACGCCCGCGAAGCTCTCCGCGGCCGCGCCGCTCCACGTGCTCTGCAGGTCCAGCAGCTGCGTCATCATCCCCGCGACCTCCGCGTGGATAGTGCCGGCACTGGCCCGGGCACGCGCGGCGGCCGCCTCCACCTCGACACTGTCGACCTCGAAGCGGGTCATGGTCGTCTCCCTCCGTCGGCCGCACCCTCGTGGCGCGGCGCTGAGATCGACGCTAGGAGCGCGGCGGTTTGGGCGGGGGCCGGAAGAGCGCACTTGGGGACGGCGCCGCCTCGTCCGGGAGCTGTGCGGCAGCGCGCTCGCGCCGCTTGCGGCGGATGCGGCGCCGCAGCTCGAACTCCGGGTCCCGCTCGATGCCCGACAGCACCGGCTCGCCGTCCTCGGGCAGGTCGGGCTCGTCCGGCGTCACGGCAGGCGCGGGCGTGGCCTCCGGGGCCGCCGCGGTGACCGGTACCTGGGCCGGCGGGGCCGGAGGTGTGGCAGGCGCGTCGCGCCGCCCCGTCGCCGCCTCACCCGGGCCGGACGCGGCGGGCCGCGGGGCGGACGTGGCGGTGCCGCGGCTCGGCCAGCTGGTCGCGGAGCCGTGCCGGGGGGAGCACTCCTCGGCCGGCTGCTCCGTGCCGCCGAGCTCGGCGAGCCGGGCACGCAGGTGGCTGAGCTCGGCCGTGAGGTTCTCCCGGGCCGGCTCCTCCCACGACAGGCTGAAGGGGCTGACGAAGAGCCGTCGCCGCTGCAGCAGCCGGGTGAGGATGGTTAGCCGCGAGGCGACGTAGTCAGGCTCGGGGATGTGGGCGTACTCCTCACGGATCGCCCGGCGGTAGGCGGCGTAGCGCTGGGGCTCGACGGCGAGCGTGCCGAGGTCGGCGTCGCACAGGGCGAGCGCGTCGACGTCGTGCTCGTCGGCGTCGTGGCGGGCGAGGGCCCGGACCAGCTCCTGGACCCGCTCGGTGACCGCGTCCGGGACGCCGAGCGCGGCCAGCTGCTCGCCGGCCAGCGCGGCGCTCGCCACCTCGTCCTCCCCGCCGCGGCGCGCGTAGGCCACCTGGGCCGAGCTGTTGAAGACCGCGCCGTGGTACCAGGCCGCGAGACGGACGACGTCGGGGACGTGCGTCTCCTCGGCGAGCTCGTTGACCCGGGCGAGGACGTCGATGAGGTGACGCAGGTTGTGGAAGCGGCGCTCCGGCTCCTGCCAGCGCTCCACGAGCTCACGCGCGGTGCGCTGGATCTGCTCGCGCGGAGCGGTCGCACCGACGGCGACAGTACTGCGCACGAACGCGGAGACGAGCCACTGTGGCGCGTCGGCGAGGCTCACCCGGCCCTCCCCTCATCGACTGGTCATCGTAGACCCGTCCGCACGGCGCGTCAGCCGGGACCTCGGTACGGGTGCCGACGGGTGGCGATCACGTAGCCTGGCGGAATGCTGGACAACGTTCCCGCGACGGTCCTCACCGTCTCCACCCGGTGCAGCCGGGGGGAGCGGACGGACGAGTCCGGCCCCCTCGCCGTACGGCTGCTCGCCGACCTCGGTTGCGCCGTCGGGCCGGTGCGCATCGTCCCGGACGGCGAAGAACCCGTCCGGGAGGCGCTGCGGACCGCGCTCGCCGACGGTGCCCGCGTCGTCCTCACCACCGGAGGCACTGGCGTGAGCCCTACCGACCGCACACCTGAGGCCACCGGCCCGCTGCTCGAGCGCGAGCTCACCGGGGTCGCGGAGGCCGTGCGCCGTCACGGGACCGCGCCCGCCGCCGTCCTCAGCCGCGGGCTCGTCGGCACCGTGGGGAGCGCCGTCGTCGTCAACGCGCCGGGCAGCACGGGCGGGGTGAGCGACACGGTCGCCGTCGTCGGCCCGCTCCTCGGCCACATCCTCGACCAGCTGGACGGGGGCGACCACTGATGGGGGACGTCATGCTCACCAAGATGAGCGAGGAGCCGCTGGACCTGGCGGCCCACCTCGCCGCCGTGTCGACCTCCGCCACGGGCGCCGTCGCCACCTTCACCGGGCAGGTCCGCGACCACAGCCCCGACGCCGCGGGCCCCGTCGTCCGGCTCGAGTACAGCGCCCACCCCGACGCCGCCGAGGCCCTCGCGCGGATCGCGGCGGAGGTCGTCGCCACGCACGACGACGTCCGCGTCGCCGTCAGCCACCGCACCGGCGTCCTCGACGTGGGCGACGTCGCGATCCTCGCCTGCGCCGCCAGCTCCCACCGCGACCTCGCCTTCACCGTGTGCCGCGAGCTCGTCGAGCAGGTCAAGGCCCGGCTGCCCGTGTGGAAGAAGCAGGTCCTGGACGACGGCAGCCACACGTGGGTGGGATCGGCATGAGCGTGACCATCTCCCCCGAGCTGCGCCGGCCGCTGGTCGACCGCTTCGGCCGCGTCCACACCGACCTGCGCATCTCCCTCACCGACAAGTGCTCGCTGCGGTGCACTTACTGCATGCCGGCCGAGGGCGTGCCGTGGCTGCACCGCGACTCCATCCTCACGACCGACGAGCTCGTCCGGGTGGCCGAGGTCGCCGCGGCGCTCGGGATCGCCACCGTCCGGCTCACCGGCGGCGAGCCGCTGCTGCGCAAGGACGTCGTCGACGTCGTCGCCCGGCTGGCGCAGATCGCCGGACCGGAGGGGCCGCTCGAGCTGTCGATGACGACGAACGGTCTGCTGCTGCCCAAGCTCGCCCAGGGCCTGGCGGACGCCGGCCTGCTGCGCGTCAACATCAGCCTCGACACCCTCCAGGCGGACCGCTTCCACGAGCTCACCAGGCGCAACCGCTTCACCGACGTCCTCGACGGCATCGAGGCCGCCCGCGACGCCGGCCTGGCGCCCATCAAGATCAACACCGTCGCCATGCGCGACGTCAACGAGGACGAGATCGTCGACCTCGCGCGCTTCGCCGTCGAGCGGGGCCTGGAGCTGCGCTTCATCGAGCAGATGCCGCTGGACGCCGGGCACATCTGGTCGCGGGTCAAGATGGTCACCGGTGAGGAGATCCTCGACCGGCTCGCCTCGGAGTTCACCCTCACGCCGCTGCCCGGCCGTGCCTCGGCCCCGGCCGAGCGCTTCCTCCTCGACGCCGGGCCGACGAGCGTGGGCGTCATCCGCTCGGTGACCAAGCCGTTCTGCGGGACCTGCGACCGCGTGCGGATCACCGCCGACGGTCAGCTGCGCAACTGCCTGTTCTCCCGGGAGGAGTCCGACCTCCTCACTCCGCTGCGCGGCGGCGGCAGCGACGACGACCTCGCCCGCGTGCTCCACCGCTGCATCACCGGCAAGCTGCCGGGCCACGGGATCAACGACCCCGGCTTCCTCCAGCCCGACCGCCCCATGAGCGCCATCGGCGGCTGACCGCCGCCCCACCCCGACCCCCGCATATGGGCGATCCCTGCGACCGGAGAGCGCTTCCCCATCGCAGGAATCGGTCATATGGGAGTTCTGGGGGCTCTGGGTCAGCCGCCGGCGAAGGGCGGGAGGACGTCGACGACGTCGCCCGCGGCCACCGGGGCGTCGTCCTCGCTGCGCACGCCGTTGACGAGCACCGAGCAGCGCTCCAGCACCCGTGCCAGGCGCTCGCCGTGGCGCTCGGCCAGGGCGGCGCGCAGCTCGCCGACGCTCGCCGGCTCGACCGGCTCCTGCTCCCGTCCGGCCGCCTCGGCGGCCGCCGCGAAGTACCGCACCGTGCTCATCGTGCCTCCTCCGTGCCCGGCCGGCGCCACTCGCCCGAGCGGCCACCGGACTTCGCCACGAGCTGGACGTCGGTGATCGTCACCGAGCGGTCCAGCCCCTTGACCATGTCGACGACGTTGAGCGCCGCGACGCTCACCGCCGTCAGCGCCTCCATCTCCACCCCGGTGCGGTCGGCCGTGCGGACGGTGGCGGTGATCGCCACGCCGTCGTCCTCGACCTCGACGTCCACCGTCACACCGTGCACGCCGATGACGTGAGCGAGCGGCAGCAGCTCGGGGGTGCGCTTGGCGGCCGCGATACCGGCGACCCGCGCGACGGCGAGCACGTCTCCCTTGGGGACGGCACCCTCGCGCAGGGTGCGGACGAGCTCGGGGGAGCAGCGCACCCGGCCGGTGGCGGTCGCGGCACGGACAGTCGGGCTCTTCTCGGTGACGTCGACCATCCGCGCGTGACCGCTGGGGTCGAGGTGGGTGAAGGTCATGGGGCCAGCGTCTCACCGTTCCCCGCCGCAAGGCACGGGACGTTCGACGTGCCCCGTGCTCGCAGCGGCCTCCTACAGTGGGGCTCATGCCCCTTCCGCCGCTCGTCCCGCCGGGCCCGCCGCTCGACCGCGAGCAGGTCCTGCGCTACTCCCGCCACCTGCTCCTCGAGCAGCTCGGGGACCTCGGTCAGCGCCGGCTGCGGGCGGCGCGGGTGCTCGTCATGGGCGCCGGTGGGCTCGGCTCACCGATCCTCCACTACCTCGCCGCGGCGGGCGTCGGGCACGTCGGCATCGTGGACGACGACGTCGTCGAGGCCACCAACCTCCAGCGTCAGGTGCTCCACACGACGGCGGACGTCGGGCGGCCCAAGGTCGACTCGGCCGCCGAGCACGTCCGCGCCCTCAACGACGACGTCGCGGTCACCCGCCACCACCTGCGGCTGGACGCGACGAACGCCTGCGAGGTCATCGGCGGCTACGACCTCGTCCTGGACGGCACCGACAACTTCCCCACCCGCTACCTCGTCGCCGACGTCTGCGCCGACCTCGGCCTGCCGCTCGTGTGGGGCTCGATCCTGCGCTTCGACGCGCAGGTCGCCGTCTTCTGGTCCCGCCCGCCGCAGGACGCCGGCTACCCCGCGGTGACGCTGCGCGACCTCTTCCCCGCCCCGCCGCCGCCGGGCGCGACGCCCTCGTGCGGGCAGGCCGGGGTGCTCGGGGCGATGTGCGGCCAGGTCGGCTCACTCATGGCCGCCGAGGCGGTCAAGCTCGTCACCGGCGTCGGTGAGCCGCTGCTGGGACGGGTAGCGGTCCTCGACGTCCTCGCCACCCGGTGGAGCGAGCTGCCGCTGCGCCCGCAGCCGCGCCCCCTCGTCCCGTCCTCCCGCGCCGAGCTCGGCTACGACCCGCTCGGGCTGCCCGTCACCACCCACGCCGCGGCGGTCCTCGCCGCCGAGCCCGAGCCGGCCGCCGACGAGACCGGCCCCACGCTCACCGCCCGCGACCTGGCCGCACGGCTCGCCGCCCGCGAGCGCGGGGAGGACCACTTCGTCCTCCTCGACGTCCGCGAGCCGACCGAGCGGGCGATCGTCCAGATCCCCGGCGCGGTGACCGTCCCGCTCGAACGGCTCGTCGCCGACCCGCTCGCGGCCGCCGCGGCGGGGGTCGAGCCGGGTACCGCCGTCGTCGTCCACTGCCTGTCGGGCGGGCGGTCGGCGCAGGCCCAGCGCATCCTGCGCGGGGCCGGGTACACCGACGTCACCAACCTCGACGGCGGCGTCCGCGCGTGGGTGGCCGACGTCGACCCCAGCCTGCCGGTCTACTGAGGGGACAGCCCGTGATCACCGTCGAGGAGTACCAGGAGCGCGTGCTCGGCCAGGTCGAGCCGCTCGCCCCGCGGCGCGTGCCCGTCGCCGAGGCCCACGGGCTGCGGCTGGCGCAGGACGTCACCGCGGTGCTCGCGGTGCCGCCCTTCGACAACTCCGCCATGGACGGCTTCGCCGTGCGGGCCGCCGACCTCGCCGGCGCGAGCGAGGACAGTCCCGTCGCGCTGCCGGTGGACGGCGACGTCCCCGCCGGCACCACCGAGCCCACGCGCGTCGGCCTGGGACGGGCCGTGCGGATCATGACGGGCGCGCCGCTGCCGCCCGGTGCGGACGCCGTCGTGCCCGTCGAGCTCAGCGACCAGCCGCCGGGCGCCACCGCCCTGCCCGGGCGGGTGCTGCTCCGCCGCGCGCCCGCCCCCGGCGCGCACGTGCGCCGCCGGGGGGAGGACGTCCGCCCGGGCGACGTCGTCGTCGGCGCCGGGACGGTCCTGGCCGCCACCCACCTGTCCGCTGCCGTCTCCGCGGGCCACGGCGAGCTCCTCGTCCACGCGCGCCCGCGGGTGGGCGTGCTCGCCACCGGCGACGAGCTGTGCCCGCCGGGCGCCGACCCGGGACCGGGCCGGATCCCCGACTCCAACAGCCTCCTCGTCGCGGGCCTCGTGCGTGAGGCGGGCGGGCAGCCCGTCCCGCTCGGGTCCGTCGGTGACGACCCCGAGGTGCTGCGCGCGGTCGTCGAGGCGGCGCTGCCCGGCCTCGACGCGCTCGTCACCTCCGGCGGCGTCAGCGTGGGGACCAAGGACGTCGTCAAGGCGGCGCTGACCGACGAGCTGGACTTCACCACCGTGGCGATGCAGCCCGGCAAGCCGCAGGGCTTCGGCCTGCTCGAGGGCCGCGTCCCGGTCTTCGCGCTCCCCGGCAACCCGGTGAGCGTCATGGTCTCCTTCCACGTCCACGTGGCCCCCGCCCTGCGGCGGCTGCTCGGGCAGCCCGCGCGCGTGCCGCTCGCCACCGCCCGCGCGGCCGTGGGCTGGCACTGCCCGCCCGGCCGGCGCCAGTACCTGCCGGTCCTCGTCGACGACGGACCGGTGCCCTCCGTGCGCCCCGCCTCCGCGGGCGGGTCCGGCTCCCACCTCGTCGCCTCGCTCGCGGCCGCGCAGGCGCTCGCCGTCGTGGCCGAGGACGTCGACGCCGTCGCCCCCGGGGACGAGGTCGGACTGCTCCGGTGGTCCTAGCCCACGACGCCGTCGTGCTGGCCGGGGGGACCGGCCGGCGGCTCGGTGGGGTGCTCAAGCCGCAGGTCGAGGTCGGGGGACGGCGCCTGCTCGACCACGTGCTCGACGCGACGACGGCGGCGAGCCGCGTCGTCGTCGTCGCGCCCGAGGCGGTGCCCGTGCCCGACGGCGTGACCCGCACCCTGGAGGACCCGCCCCACGGCGGGCCGGTCGCCGGGATCGCCGCCGGCCTGCGGGCGCTGGGGGAGGGGGAGGCGCTCGTCCTCGTGCTCGCCTGCGACCTGCCGGGTGCCGCGGCCGCCGTGCTGCGCCTGCTCGCCGCGGCGGAGGGACGGGTCGCCGACGCGGACGGGGGGGTGCTGAGGGACGACGGGGGGCGCGAGCAGTGGCTGCTGGGGCTCTACGCGCGCTCCGCGCTCGAGGCCGCGGTCGCGTCCGTCGCCGCTGCCGGCGGGGTGCGCGGCGCGCCGGTGCGGGCCCTCGTGGGACCGTTCCGGCTTGTAACGGTCCCCGCCGCGCAGGGTGAGGTGCGCGACATCGACACGTGGGCGGACCGCGACGACTACCTCCGGGAAAATACCGGGAGAAATACCACCGACTGCTCGATCGAATGAACCTTAAAGTTATGCCGGTATTGCACAAGTAGAACCATCGGCAATCCCGGCGGCAACACTCGAGAAACCTGTGCATAATCGCCCCGGGGGCAGGTCGCACGGCCCGCCCGGATCGGGAGGGCACGTGAGCAAGGACGACGTCGCAACGAGGCCGACCGAGGGGGCCGCCCGCTCACCCGGCCTCATGCTCGCGCTGGCCACCGTGGGTTTCCTGGTGAACTTCTGGGCCTGGAACCTCATCGCGCCGCTGGGCAACACCTACGGCGGGGAGCTCGACCTCACCGCCTTCCAGGTGTCGGTCGTCGTCGCCGTCCCGGTCATCGTGGGCTCACTCGGACGAATTCCCGTCGGCGCCCTCACCGACCGCTTCGGCGCACGCGTGATGTTCCCCGCCGTCAGTCTCGTGACGATCATCCCGACGCTATTCGTCGGCTTCGTCGCGAACAGCTTCGCGATGCTCATCATCGGCGGGTTCTTCCTCGGTATCGGCGGCACGGCATTCGCCGTCGGGGTGCCCTTCGTCAACGCCTGGTACCCGCCGGCGCGCCGCGGCCTGGCCCTGGGGATCTTCGGGATGGGCACGGCGGGCACCGCCGTCGCCGCCTTCACCACCGTCGGCATCGCCGACGACTACGGCCGTCCCGCCCCCTACGTGCTCGTCGCCGTCGTCCTCGCCGTCTACGCCGCCGTCGCCTGGGTCATGCTCCGCGACTCGCCCGACCGGCCGGCGCCGGCCACCGGCTCGATGCTGCGCCGCACGTGGACCACCCTGAAGATCCCCGCCACCCTCCAGCTCTCGCTCATCTACGCGATGGGCTTCGGCGGCTTCGTCGCCTTCAGCGTCTACCTGCCGACCTACCTCATCAACGACTTCGGGCTCGACCGCTCCGACGCGTCGTTCCGCACCGCCGGGTTCATCGTGCTCGCCGTCATCGCCCGGCCCGTCGGCGGCTGGCTGTCCGACCGCTTCCACCCGGTCCCGGTCCTCACGATCTCCTTCGTCATCGCGGGGGCGATGGCGGTGCTCGCCGCGCTGCGCCTGGAGCTCCTCCCCGCGGGCACGGTCGCCTTCCTCGCGATGGCTGCCACCCTCGGCGCGGCCTCCGGGGCGTGCTTCGCGCTCGTCGCCAAGGTCGCGCCTCCCGGCACCGTGGGCTCGGTGACCGGCATCGTCGGTGCGGCCGGTGGCCTCGGCGGCTTCTTCCCGCCCCTCGTCATGGGCGCCGTCTACGGCGCGACCGACGCCTACACCCTCGGCTTCGTCCTCCTCGCGCTCAGCGCGCTGGGCGTGGCCGCCTTCTGCTGGGGGCCCGTCCGCCGGGCCTCCCGACAGACCACGGAAAGGACGACGCGATGACGACGACGAGACCGGAGAAGCCGCAGACCGCGGCCACCGACGCGCTGCTCAAGCTCGGGACCTTCCTGCGCCGCGGGGAGGCCTCGGAGGACCTGTCCCGCCTCTTCCTCAAGGGCGGGCGCGAGGGCGACTCCTTCTACCGCGACCGCTGGAGCCACGACAAGGTCGTCCGCTCCACCCACGGCGTCAACTGCACCGGCTCCTGCTCGTGGAAGGTGTACGTCAAGGACGGCATCATCACGTGGGAGGCCCAGCAGACCGACTACCCCACGACGGGCCCGGACAAGCCGGAGTACGAGCCTCGCGGCTGCCCGCGCGGTGCCGCCTTCAGCTGGTACACCTACTCGCCCACCCGCGTGCGCTACCCGTACGTGCGCGGGAAGCTCCTCACCTACTACCGCGAGGCCAAGGCCCGCCTGGGTGACCCGGTGCTCGCGTGGGCCGACGTCGTCGAGGACCCCGAGCGCTCGCGCAGCTACAAGAAGGCCCGCGGCCGCGGCGGACTCGTGCGCGCCCAGTGGGAGGAGGTCATGGAGATCATGGCCGCCGCCCACGTCTACACGACCAAGCAGTACGGCCCGGACCGCCTCGCCGGCTTCACCGTCATCCCGGCGATGTCGCAGGTCTCCTACGGCGCCGGCACGCGCTTCCTCTCGCTCATGGGCGGCAACGTGCTGTCCTTCTACGACTGGTACGCCGACCTGCCGATGGCCTCCCCGCAGATCTTCGGGGACCAGACCGACGTGCCCGAGTCCGCCGACTGGTTCGACGCCGGCTACCTCATCATGTGGGGCTCGAACATCCCGGTGACCCGCACCCCGGACGCGCACTTCATGGTCGAGGCGCGCTACCGCGGCCAGAAGGTCGTGGGCATCTCCCCGGACTACGCGGACAACACGAAGTTCGCCGACGAGTGGCTCGCCGTCCACCCCGGCACCGACGGCGCGCTCGCCATGGGCATGGGCCACGTCATCCTGCGCGAGTTCCACGTCGACAACCCCGAGCCGTACTTCACCGACTACGTCAAGCGGTACACCGACTCCCCGTTCCTCGTCTCCCTCGAGGAGCGCGACGGCGCCTACGTCCCGGGCAAGTTCCTCACGGCCTCGGACCTGCCCGAGCACGCCGGCACCGAGAACTCGGCCTTCAAGACCGTGATGATGGACGACGACGGCACCCCCTTCGTCCCGCAGGGCACCCTGGGTGACCGCTTCGGGGACGAGGGCAAGGGCCGCTGGAACCTCGACCTCGAGGGCCGCGACCCGCTCCTGTCCGTCCAGGGCGAGGGCGCCGGCGCCGTCGAGGTGCTCCTGCCGCGCTTCGACGTCGCGCCCGGCCAGGAGACCGGCGAGGTCGGTCTCCACGTCGGCGGCACCGGGGTGCTGCGCCGCGGCGTGCCCGTCCGCGAGGTCGGCGGCCGGCTCGTCACGACCGTCTTCGACCTCCTCCTCGCCCAGTACGGCGTGAGCCGCCCCGGCCTGCCGGGGGAGTGGCCCGAGGGCTACGAGGACGTCACCCAGCCCGGCACCCCGGCCTGGGCCGCCGAGCACTCCGGCGTGCCGATCAGTGCCGTCATCCGCATCGGCCGGGAGTTCGCGGACAACGCCCGCCGCTCCAAGGGCCGCTCGATGATCGTCATGGGCGCCGGCACCAACCACTACTTCCACTCCGACACGATCTACCGCGCGATGATCGCCCTCGTCCAGCTCACCGGCTGCCAGGGCGTCAACGGCGGCGGCTGGGCGCACTACGTGGGCCAGGAGAAGGTCCGCCCGATCACCGGCTTCCAGCAGTACGCCTTCGGCCTGGACTGGCAGCGCCCCACGCGCCACATGATCTCGACCGCCTTCTGGTACCTCGGCACCGAGCAGTGGCGCTACGACGGCCTGCCCGCGCAGACCCTCACCTCGCCGCTCGCCACCGGCAAGCTCGAGGGGATGACGACGGCGGACACCCTCGTCGAGGCGACGAAGCGCGGCTGGGTGCCGAGCTTCCCCACCTTCAACCGCAACCCCCTCGACCTCACGGACGAGGCGCAGGCCGCGGGCAAGGAGGTCGCCGAGCACATCGTCGACGAGCTGCGCGAGGGGCGGCTCAAGTACGCCGTCGAGGACCCGGGTGCCCCGGAGAACTTCCCCCGGGTGCTCACCGTGTGGCGCTCCAACATCCTCGGCTCCTCCGGCAAGGGCAACGAGTACTTCATCAAGCACCTCCTCGGTGCGGAGTCCTCGGTGCGTAACGAGCAGTCCCCGCCCGGGCGCCGGCCCAGCTCGATGGTGTGGCGCGACGAGGCCGCCGAGGGGAAGGTCGACCTCCTCACGACGATCGACTTCCGCAACACCTCGACGACGATCTACTCCGACATCGTCCTGCCGGCCGCCACCTGGTACGAGAAGCACGACATCTCGACGACGGACATGCACCCCTTCGTCAACTCCTTCAACCCGGCGATCTCCCCGCCCTGGCAGACCCGCACCGACTTCCGGATCTTCCAGGACCTCGCCGGCAAGGTCTCCGAGCTCAGCGTCGGGCACCTGGGCGCCAGGCGCGACGTCATCGCCGCGCCGCTCAACCACGACACCGCCGACGCCCTGGCCACCCCGCACGGCGCCGTCAGGCCGCTGGAGGAGACCCCGCTCGTGCCGGGCGTGACGATGCCCAAGCTCATCACCGTCGAGCGCGACTACACGAAGACCCTGGCGAAGTTCAACGCCCTGGGCCCGCTCACCGACACCCTCGGGATGCAGACCAAGGGGGTGAAGTTCATGCCGGACAAGGAGGTCGCCGAGCTCGCCGCCCGCAACGGGCGCGTCGTCTCGGGGATCGCCAAGGGCCGCCCGTCGCTGGACAAGGACACCAAGGCGATCGAGATGATCCTCGCGCTGTCCGGCACGACGAACGGGCGCCTGGCCACCCAGGGCTTCGAGGACATGGAGAAGCGCACCGGGACCAAGCTGGCGGACCTCGCCGCGGAGTCGGAGTCGGTGCGGGTGACCTTCAGCGACACCCAGTCCCGCCCGACGAGCGTCGTCACCTCCCCGGAGTGGTCCGGCTCGGAGACCGGCGGACGCCGGTACACCGCCTTCTCGACCAACGTCGAGCGGCTCAAGCCGTGGCACACGCTCACCGGGCGCATGCACTTCTACCTCGACCACGACTGGATGGAGGAGATGGGCGAGACGCTGCCCGTCTACCGTCCACCGCTGGACATGCACCGCCTCTACGGGGACGCCGTCCCGGGTGACACCACCCCCACCGGTGACCCGGCAGCCGCCGGGCACGCGGAGGTCGCCGTCCGCTACCTCACGCCGCACTCGAAGTGGTCGATCCACTCCGAGTACCAGGACAACCTCTTCATGCTGTCCCTGTCCCGCGGCGGCTCGAACATCTGGATGTCCCCGCAGGACGCCGACAAGATCGGCGTGCGGGACAACGAGTGGATCGAGGCCTACAACCGAAACGGCGTCGTCGTCGCCCGCGCCGTCGTCTCCCACCGCATGCCGGAGGGCACGGTCTACATGCACCACGCGACCGAGCGCGTCGTCGACGTCCCGGTGGCGGAGACCTCCGGTCAGCGCGGCGGCATCCACAACTCCCTCACCCGCGTGCTCATGAAGCCCAGCCACCTCATCGGTGGCTACGCCCAGCTGGCGTACGCGTTCAACTACACCGGGCCCACCGGCAACCAGCGGGACGAGGTGACGGTCATCCGCCGTCGCAGCCAGGAGGTGCAGTACTGATGAAGGTCATGGCGCAGATGTCGATGGTGATGAACCTCGACAAGTGCATCGGCTGCCACACGTGCTCGGTCACGTGCAAGCAGGCGTGGACGAACCGGACCGGCACCGAGTACGTGTGGTTCAACAACGTCGAGACCCGCCCGGGCCTCGGCTACCCCCGCACCTACGAGGACCAAGAGGTCTGGGAGGGCGGCTGGACGCTCAACCGGCGCGGGAAGCTCAAGCTCAAGGCCGGCGGCCGGGCGAAGAAGCTCGCGACGATCTTCTCCAACCCGAAGATGCCGACCATCCACGACTACTACGAGCCGTGGACCTACGAGTACGACATGCTGCTCAACGCGCCGGCGGACTCGCGGCACACGCCCGTGGCGCGGCCGAAGTCGCTGCTCACCGGCGAGAACATCGACATCAAGTGGTCGGCCAACTGGGACGACATGCTCGGCGGCTCGACCGAGACGATGGCCGACGACCCGATCCTCAAGAAGATGAACACGCAGGTGAAGGCCGAGTTCGAAGAGACCTTCATGTTCTACCTGCCGCGCATCTGCGAGCACTGCCTCAACCCCTCGTGCGTGGCCTCCTGCCCGTCGGGCGCGATGTACAAGCGCGCCGAGGACGGCATCGTCCTCGTCGACCAGGACCAGTGCCGCGGCTGGCGCATGTGCGTCACCGGCTGCCCGTACAAGAAGGTCTACTTCAACCACCAGACCGGCAAGGCCGAGAAGTGCACGATGTGCTACCCGCGCATCGAGGCCGGCCTGCCCACCGTGTGCGCGGAGACCTGCGTGGGCCGCCTGCGCTACATCGGGCTCGTCCTCTACGACGCCGACCGCGTCGCCGAGGCCGCCGCCACGCCCAACGAGCACGACCTCCTCGCCGCCCAGCGCAGCGTCTTCCTCGACCCCTTCGACCCCGAGGTCATCGCCGCGGCCCGCCGCGAGGGCATGCCGGAGGACTGGATCGAGGCCGCGCAGAACTCCCCGATCTGGAAGCTCATCACCGAGTACGAGGTCGCGCTGCCGCTCCACCCGGAGTACCGCACGCTGCCGATGGTCTGGTACATCCCGCCGCTGAGCCCCGTCGTCGACGTCGTCACCGCCTCCGGCAACGACGGTGAGGACGCCAAGACGCTCCTAACCGCGCTGTCGACCATGCGGATCCCGCTCGAGTACCTCGCCGAGCTCTTCACCGCCGGTGACCCGGCACCCGTCGAGCGGGTGCTGCGGCGTCTGGCCGCGATGCGCTCCTACATGCGCGACATCAACCTCGGCGAGGAGCCCAACGAGGAGACGGCCGCCGCCGTCGGCATGACGGGCGAGGAGATCGAGGCGATGTACCGCCTGCTCGCCATCGCCAAGTACGAGGACCGCTACGTCATCCCGTCCGCCCACGCCGAGATCAGCCGCGAGCTCGAGGAGATGGCCTGCTCGCTCGACGTCCACGGCGGCCCGGGCATGGGGGGCGGCGGGCCCTTCGGCACCGGCTCGGGACCCGACGTCCCGGCGACCGTGGAGAACTTCCACGCGCTCAAGGACCGGCAGACCTCGCCGCACTCGCCCTCGACGCCCGGGCGCACCAACCTGCTCAACTGGGACGGGCGCGGCGCGAGCGGGCTCTTCCCGCCCCGTGCCGACGAGAGCAACGACGAGGTGAGCGGCAGCGTGAGCGTCGCCGTCGCCATCGACGACGCGCCCTCCGAGGGCGGGGAGGACCTGCACTCGGGCGACATCGACTCCGGGCCCGCCGTGTACGCCGAGGACCCCTACCCGGCCGGCGACCCCGGCCCGGAGGCCTTCGGCACCGAGCGGGTGCGCGACAAGTCGCCCGGTGACGAGCCGCGGCCGGGAGCCCCGCGATGAGCGGCTTCATCCGCGCCCCCGAGCTGACACCGCTCAAGCCGGTGCGGGTGAGCGACCGGGACCGCGCGCTCGCGCACATGGCCGCCTCCATCCTCCTCGACTACCCGACGCCGGAGCGGCTGGCCGCGTACGGCACCGTCCGCGACGCCGTCGAGGACCTGCCGGGCGCGGTCCGGGAGCGGCTGTGGGGCTTCCTCGACCACGCCGCAGCCGTCGGGGACGAGGCGCTCGCGCAGGACTACGTCGCGACCTTCGACCTCAAGCGCAAGTGCTCGATGTACCTGTCCTACTTCCTCACCGGGGACACCCGGAAGCGGGGGACGGCGCTCGTGCGCTTCGTCGAGGCCTACCGGGCCGCCGGCTGGGAGGTCGACCGCCCCGAGCTGCCCGACTTCCTGCCGATCGTCCTGGAGTTCTCCGCGCGCGGGGACGGGGAGATCGCCGGTGCGCTGCTCGGCTCGCACCGGCAGGGCATCGAGGTGCTCCGCTCGGCGCTCACCACGATGTCCAGCCCGTGGGCCGCCGTCGTCGAGGCCGTGTGCCTCACCCTCCCGCCGGTCACCGACGAGGTCCGCGACCGGTACCTCGAGCTCATCACGTCCGGGCCGCCGACCGAGATGGTCGGCCTCAACGCGCTGGGGCCCCTCGAGCCCTACTCGCCCGGCGGCGCCGCACAGATGGAGGTCAGGGCATGAACGGGCTCAACACGATCGCGTGGGTGGTCTTCCCCTACGTGTCGATGGCGGTCTTCGTCGTCGGCCTGCTGTGGCGCTACCGCTACGACAAGTTCGGCTGGACCACCCGGTCCTCCGAGCTCTACGAGCACGCGCTGCTGCGGCTCGGCTCGCCGCTGTTCCACTTCGGCATCCTCTTCGTCGCGGCCGGCCACTTCATGGGCCTGCTCATCCCCAAGAGCTGGACCGAGGCCGTGGGGGTCGGGCAGGACTTCTACCACTTCATCGCCACGTACATGGGGGCGCTGGCCGGGATCATGACGATCGTCGGCCTGTCGATCCTCATCTACCGGCGCCGCAAGACCGGTCCGGTGTTCCTCGCGACCACCCGCATGGACAAGTTCATGTACGTCCTGCTGGCCATGCCGATCGTCCTGGGCATGTGGGCGACGATCCAGAACCAGATCATCGCGGGCGGTCACGGCTACGACTACCGCGAGACGATCTCGCCGTGGCTGCGCTCGCTGTTCTACTTCCAGCCGCAGCCCGAGCTCATGGCCGACGTGCCCTTCCAGTTCAAGCTCCACATCATCGCGGCCTTCCTGCTCTTCCTCGTGTGGCCCTTCACCCGGCTGATCCACGCCTTCTCCGCGCCGGTGGGCTACACGACGCGTCCGCTCGTCGTCTACCGCTCGCGCGGCTCGGTCTCCCGCGGCACCCGCGAGCCCGGCCGCGGCTGGGAGCCCGTGGGCACCCCGCAGGACCGCAAGCGCCGCAGCACCCCCACCAGCACCGAGCTCTGACCCAGTAACAACTCAGCGCTCGGCGGAAGCCCCCTCCCGCCGAGCGCTAGTCCGAAAATGTGGTGACTCTCGGGTGCCAGCTGGCGTGGTTGACGTTAGGCGGCGAGCTCGAGGGTGACCTTGTAGCCCAGGGCCTCGAGGTTGCGGACGTGGTCGCGTATGCGGCGATTGTTCTTGACGCGGGTCTGGTAGAAGTCGACGCCGAGGTCGGTGAAGCGGGCCGTGGGGTTGGCCAGCAGGTGCCAGATGATGACCAGGATGGAGCGGGCGACTGCAACGATGGCCTTCTTCTTCCCGACGCGCCGGGCCAAGCGCCGGTAACGCTCCCCGAGGAACGTCTTGGTCCTTCCCACCGCCACGGCGACCTCGCCCAGGACGCGGGCCAGGTAGCGGTTGCCGTGCCCAGTGGCGGAGGTGCCGACCTTCTTGCCGGCCGAGACGTTAACGCCCGGGGCGAACTTCGCCCAGGAGCACAGGTGCCCCGGGGTGGGAAACCGGGCCATGTCCAGGCCGAGCTCGGCGATGATCGCCCGGGCCGCGGTGACGCCGATGCCGGGGATCTCATCGATCCGCTGGACGGCGTCACCGGCGAAAGGGGCCAGGTGCTCACCGATGCGCTCCTCGACCTCGGCGATGTCCGCGTCGATCGCCTTTACCCGGTCGAGCATCTTGGCCAGCAGGAAGGCGTGGTGGTCGGTGAAGCGCCCAGTGAGGGCATCTTGGAGCTGGGCGGTCTTCTTGCGCATCGATCCGCGGGCCAGGTCGGCCAGCACGGCCGGGTCCCGCTGACCGTCGATCAGCGCGGCCATCATCGCCCGCCCCGAGACCCCGAACAGGTCAGAGACCACCACCGAGACCTTGATCTGGGCGTCTTCCAGGACCTTCTCCGCCCGTTGCTTCTCCGCGTTGCGCGCCTCGATGAGGTCCACCCGGTAACGGGTCAAGTCCCGCAGCTGCCGGATCTGCGGTGGTGGCACGAAGGAGGGGCGCAGCATCTGACGTTCGGCGACCTTGCACAACCACACCGCGTCCAGCTTGTCGGTCTTGGGCCGCCCGGGCAGGTGCTTGACGTCGCGGGCATTGACCAACCACGGCTCGAGCCCGAACTCCTCCAGCAGGTAGAACGGAGCCCGCCAGTAGTCCGAAGTGGCCTCCATCACCACCCGACTCACGCCCAGCTCGGTGAGCCAGTCCGCCAGCGCCAGCAACTGCTCGGTCATCGTCGAATACCGGCGCACCTCCTGGACGCGGCGCCGTCCCGCTCCCGGAACCCGCACGCAGCACACCAGCTCGGCCTTGCCGATGTCCAGCGCCGCGACGCGCTCGACGATCTCTTCTTCCTCGGCTGCGATCTCCACAACCGCCACCTCCCTGTAGCACCCGATCCCTCGTGATAGGTCCGGTCGCCCGCAGGGGCTGAAGGGCAAACAGCGAATCTAGTCCGCGTGCTCGAAGCAACAGTGAAGGGCCCACAACACAGCTCCCAGCGCCCGACTGAGTTACGGCCTCAAACGGACCAAGCAGAAACGACGTCAACGGGCGACCGGAGCACTATTTTCAGCCCGCCAGGGCGCTCCCGCCAGGGAGCAGGGGGACTGAGTTGTTACTGCCCCGTGCGCCGAGCGCAGGTCCCCCTGCGCCGAGGGCGGGGTCCCCTCCCTGCGCCGAGCGCAGGACCCCTCCTTGCGCCGAGGGCGGGGTCCCCTCCCTGCGCCGAGCGCTGAGTTGTTACTGGGTCTGTTCACCTCCGCGTCATCGCCCGGTCACGCGGTGGGGTTACCGTCCGCTTCGTGTCCATGGAGAAGACGGGGTGAGCGGCCGCTACAGTGCGATCAGCAGCGCCCGATCGACGCAGACGGCGCAGATCGGACGTGTGATGCGCGGGGGAACTGACGAGCTGACCGAGCGAGCCCGGGAACGGACCCGGGCCCGTCGTAAGCGGCTGTCGCGTAACTGGTCGCTGTTCCTGCTCTTCGCCGGCCCCAACATCCTGCTCATCCTCGCGTTCATCTACTACCCGCTGTTCAGCAGCATGTACTATTCGACGCTCGACTGGCGGCTCGGCTCCCCGCGCGCCACGCCGGTCGGGCTGGACAACTACGCCCGCTTCTTCACCTCGCCCTCGGGGCTCGAGGTCTGGCGGGTCACCGGTCTGTTCACCGCTGGGGCCGTCCTCGGCTCGATGGTCCTCGGGCTGCTCATCGCCCTCGTCCTCAACAAGAAGATCCCGGGCCGCACGGTGGCCCGGACCGCCGTCTTCGCGCCCTACGTGCTCTCGGGCGTGGGCGTGGCCATGGTGTGGAACTTCATCTTCGACCCGAGCATCGGCGCCCTGCGCCACATCCTGGGCTTCGTCGGGATCGCGTCCCCGGAGTGGTACCTCGACGAGGACTGGGCCCTGGTCATGGTCCTCATCGTCTACGTCTGGAAGAACCTCGGCTACTGCGCCGTCGTCTTCCTCGCCGGCCTGCAGTCGGTGCCCCAGGACCTGATGGAGGCGGCCACCCTCGACCGGGCCGGTCCGGTCCGGCGCTTCTTCTCCATCGTGCTGCCCCTGCTCACGCCCACGGTGTTCTTCCTGCTCGTCACCAACATCATCTTCTCGATGACCAACGCCTTCGACATCCTGCGGACGATGACGCCCACCGGGCACGGGACCAACACGATCATCTTCGAGATCTACCTCCAGTCCTTCGGCGCCTACCAGCGGGCCGGCTACGCCGCGGCCATCGCCGTCGTCCTCTTCTTCACCCTGTTCCTCATCACCGCGGTGCAGCTGCGCTACGTCGAGCGGAAGGTGCACTACCAGTGACCGATCGAACCGTGGTGAGCCCCGTGCCCGCGGGCGGCGGTATCGCCCCGCGCCCGCGCCGCCGTCGCACGTCCGACCTCGCCAAGGCCTTCGCCCCACGCAACCTCGCCGACACGATCCTCGTGGGATACCTGCCGATCCTCATCGCGCTCGTCATCATCGTGCTGCCGCTGGTGTGGATGATCCTGTCGAGCTTCAAGCCCCCGGGCGAGATCGTCACCCTGACCCCGGCGCTCCTGCCGCAGGACCCGACCCTGGACAACTACGGGGCGGTCGCCGCGCGCGTGCCGCTGCTCACCGTGCTGGGCAACAGCGTCGTCGTCACGGTCGTCGGGGCCGGCATCAAGGTGCTGCTCGCGGTGACGACGGCGTACGCGCTCGTGTTCATCCGGGTCCCCGGGGCGAACCTCATCTTCCTCGGGATCCTCGTGGCCCTCATGGTGCCGCCCGAGGTCTCGATGCTGCCCAACTACCTCACGATCACGGCCCTCGGTGGCCGGAACACGCTGTGGGGCATCATCCTGCCGGGCCTCGGCACCGCGTTCGGCACCTTCCTCCTGCGCCAGCACTTCAAGGCGCTGCCGAAGGAGCTCTTCGAGGCCGCCGAGCTCGACGGCGCGGGCCACGGGCGCAAGCTCTTCCAGATCGCCGTCCCCGTGTCCGTGCCCGCGATCGCCACCGTCGCGCTCGTCACCATCGTCAACGAGTGGAACAACTTCCTGTGGCCGCTCATCATCATCGACTCCCCGGACAAGATGACCCTGCCCGTCGGCCTCAACCTGCTGCAGTCCATCGAGTCGCAGACCGGCAGCTACGGCATCCTCATGGCCGGTGCGGTCATGGTGACCGTCCCCGTCCTCATCATCTTCGCCGCGCTGCAGCGCTACGTCGTCGCCGGCCTCACGCAGGGCGCCGTCAAGTGACGTCCTGCCCTTCGTCCACCCCGATCTCAAGGAGTAACGCCATGAGCAAGCCACTTCGCCGCCTCACCCGTGGCGCCGCCGTCCTCGGCGTCGCCGCCCTGACCCTGACCGCCTGCGGGCCCGACACGAGCAGCGGCGGCGACGCTACCGACGACGCGACGGGGACCGACCTCGAGGGCGTCGAGCCCGCCGACGAGATCACCTTCTGGACCAACCACCCCGGCGGCTCGGCCGACGTCGAGAACGAGCTCATCGCGGAGTTCACGGAGGAGACCGGCATCGCCGTCAACGTCGTGACCTCGGGGGCCAACTACGAGGAGACCTCCACCCGCTTCCAGACGGCGCAGGGCAGCGCCGAGGTCGACGTCGTCGTCCTCTCCGACGCCACCTGGTTCCCCAACTACCTCAACGACGCCCTCACGCCGGTCGACGACCTCCTCGAGGCCGCCGACGTCGACACCTCCGGCTACGTCGCGGCGCTCTACGAGGACTACCTCTACGAGGACAGCCACTACGGCGTGCCCTACGCCCGCTCGACCCCGCTCTTCTACTACAACGTCGACCACTACGAGGAGGCGGGCATCGAGGCCCCGCCGGAGACGTGGGACGAGGTCGCCGAGGTGTCCCGCCAGCTGATGGAGGCCGGGGTCGCCGACACCGCCTTCGCCTTCCCGCCGCAGGACCAGTACCCCGCGTGGTGGATGGCCAACATCGTCTGGGGCTACGGCGGCTCCTGGTCCGAGGAGTGGGACTTCTCGCCGGTCGCCTCCCCGGAGACGGTCGAGGCCCTGGAGTTCGCCCAGGGCGCGGTGGGTGACTGGGCCTCGGTGGCCTCGGGCGACCCGGCCGACAACTTCTCCTCCGGTGCTGCCAGCCAGATCGTCCAGTCCACCGGGTCGCTGGGTGGCATCCTCGAGACCGCGAGCTTCGAGGTCGGGACCGCGTTCCTGCCCGGTGGTCCGGCGGCCGAGGGTGAGACGCCCACCGGCGGCGCGGGCCTCATGATCGCCTCGGACAGCACGCCGGAGCGTCAGCTCGCCGCGGCGATGTTCATGGGCCACATGACGAGCCCGGAGTCCACCGCGAAGTTCTCCGCGGCGACCGGGTACGTCCCGGTGCACACGGAGGCCGACATGTCCGAGGTCTACGCCGAGCGGCCGCAGTTCGAGACGGCGGTCGAGCAGCTGAGCCGGGCCCGCGTCCAGGACTTCGCGCGCGTCTTCGTGCCCGGTGGTGACCTCCTGCTCTCCCAGACGCTCCAGCGGATCCTCACCTCCGACGTCGACGTGGCGGAGGAGATGGGCACCGTCCAGACGGAGCTCGAGAGCCTCTACGAGTCCGACCTTGCCAGCGAGGTGGATGGCTGATCGTCCGTCGCTGACGCCGAGCCGTATCTGCGGCGGTATGCTCCCGATCATGCCGCAGTATCGGATCGGTTCCGCCGCCTCGCTCCTCGGCGTCAGCGACGACACGGTGCGCCGGTGGGTCGACGACGGGCACCTCACCGCCGGCACCGACGACGCCGGGCGCAAGGTCCTCGACGGCGCCGAGCTGGCCCGCTACGCCCAGGAGCTCGCCGAGCGGCGCCAGCTGCCGGAGGTCGGCGGGGTCTCCAGCTCGGCCCGCAACCGCTTCGCCGGGCTCGTCACCAGGGTCCGGGCCGACGGCGTCATGGCCCAGGTCGACCTCCAGTGCGGACCCTTCCGGGTCGTCTCCCTCATGAGCGCCGAGGCCGTCGAGGAGCTCGGGCTCGAGCCCGGCTCGCTCGCCTCCGCCGTCGTCAAGGCGACGACCGTCATCGTGGAAGCACCCCGGGAGAACCGGTGACCCGCAGGCCGGGCCTCGCCGCCGCCGCCGTCGTCGTCGCGCTGGGCCTGGCCGCCTGCGGAGGGGCGGAAGCGGGGAGCGCCGCGGCGCCGGACGAGCGACTCACCGTCCTCGCCGCGGCGTCCCTCCACGGCGTGTTCGAGGACCTCGCCGAGGTCTTCACCGAGCAGCACCCCGGGACGGAGGTGAGCTTCTCCTTCGCGGGCTCCTCCGACCTCGTCGCGCAGCTCGACGCCGGCGCCCCGGCCGACGTGCTCGCCACCGCGGACGAGACGACGATGGCGCGCGCCGTCGCGGCCGGGACCGTCACCGGCGAGCCGCAGGTCTTCGCGCGCAACGTCGTCACGCTCGTCGTCCCGAGGGGGAACCCGGCCGGAGTGACCGGCCTGGACGGGAGCCTCGAGGACACCGCCCTCGTCGCCTGCGCCCCGCAGGTGCCGTGCGGCGCGGCCACCACCGCGCTCGCCGAGCTCCTCGGTGTCTCGCTCTCGCCGGTGAGCGAGGAGGGCAGCGTCGTCGACGTCCTCGGCAAGGTGACGAGCGGGCAGGCGGACGCGGGGCTCGTCTACACGACCGACGCGGCCGCCGCGGGGGACGCCGTCGAGACGATCGCCGTCGCCCGGGCGGACGAGGTCGTCAACCGGTACCCGGCGGCCGTCACCGCCGGGGCCGCCAGCCCGGAGCTGGCCGACGCGTGGGTCGAGCTGCTCCTCGGCCCGGAGGGTCGCGAGCTGCTGCGCGACGCCGGGTTCGGCACGCCGTGACCGCCGTCCCGGACCGCCGCCGCGTCGTGCCGCGCCGCGACCTCGGTGGCCTGCCGCGCTGGGTGCTCGTGCCCGCCGCCGTCGGCGTCCTGCTCATCGCCCTGCCCGTGCTCGGGATGCTGCTGCGGGTGCCGTGGGCCGACCTGCCCGCCCTCCTCGGCTCGCAGGCCTCGCTTGCCGCGCTCGCCCTCAGCCTGCGGACCTCGGCCGCCGCCACCGCCCTCGCCGTCGTGCTGGGCGTGCCCCTCGCGCTCGTGCTCGCCTGGGGGCGGCTGCCCGGCGCCCGGGTGGTGCGGACCGTGGTCCTCCTGCCGCTGGTCCTGCCGCCCGTGGTCTCCGGGCTCGCCCTGCTCACGACCTTCGGCCGGCGCGGCCTCCTCGGGCAGCGGCTCGAGGTGCTCGGCCTCGACATCGCCTTCTCGACGACGGCGGTGGTGCTCGCCCAGACCTTCGTCGCCCTGCCCTTCCTCGTCATCGCCGTCGAGGGCGCCGCGCGGACCGCGGGGCGTCGGCACGAGGTCGTGGCCGCCACCCTCGGCGCCCGCCCGACCACCGTGCTGCGGCGCGTGACGATCCCGCTGCTCATGCCCGCCCTCGGCTCGGGGATGGCGCTGGCCTTCGCCCGCTGCCTCGGGGAGTTCGGCGCCACGCTCACCTTCGCCGGCTCCCTCCAGGGCGTCACCCGGACCCTGCCGCTGGAGATCTACCTCCAGCGGGAGACCGACCCCGACGCCGCGATCGCCCTGTCGCTCGTGCTCGTCGTCGTCGCGGCGGGCATCGTCCTGCTCACCCAGCGCCCCCGGCGCGGCGGGGCGGCCTCGTGAGCACGCCGGCCCTCAGCGTCCGGGCGGCCGTGCCGGAGCGGGACGTGGAGGTCGAGCTGACCGTCCCCGCGGGCCCGGCTGGTGGAGGTGGGCGCGGAGGCGCTCGCCGAGCGGCGCGTCCACCGGCTCTCCGGCGGGCAGGCGCAGCGCGTAGCCCTCGCCCGGGCGCTTGCACCGGACCCGCACCTCCTCCTGCTCGACGAGCCCCTCTCCGCCCTCGACGTCGACGCCGCGGCCCAGCTGCGCCAGGTCCTGCGCGCGGCGCTGCGTGGCTCCGGACGGTCCGCCGTCGTCGTCACCCACGACCTCCTCGACGTCCTCGCCCTCGCCGACGACGTCGTCGTGCTCGAGGGGGGCCGCGTCGTCGAGCAGGGGACGACGGCGGAGGTGCTCGGCCGGCCGCGGTCCGGTTTTGGTGCGCGGCTCGCGGGGGTCAACCTGCTCCTCGGAGCGCGGGTGGCGGCGGACGCCGTGCGGACCGGCGACGACGTCGTCCACGGGCTCGCGAGCGCGCAGCCCGCGACGACGGGTCGTGCCGCCGCCGCGTTCTCCCCGCGGGCGGTGGCGGTCCACCGGGCCGCCCCGGGCGGCAGTCCGCGCAACGCACTGCCGGTGCGGGTAACGGGGCTGGAGCAGCAGGGGGCCCTCGTCCGGGTGCGCGGGGAGACGGCGTCGGGCTCGCGCCTCGCCGCGGACGTAACCCCCGCGTCCCTCAGCGCCCTGCAGATCGGGGTGGGCGACGACGTCGTCCTCGTCGTCAAGGCTGCCGAGGTGGAGATCTACGACGCCTGAGGCCGCGGCCGCTCGGGCACGCGCAGCGCCTCCCAGGCGGTGAGGCGCGCGTCGAGCGCCGTCGTCATCGCCGCGAGCTCCTGCCACCGGTCCGGGTCGAGGCTGACGAGCCGCCCACGGCGGAACAGCACGACCCACCGGTCGAGGATCTCGACGTCCAGGCCCAGCCTCGCCCACCGGTCGAGGAGCTCCGGGGAGACGACGGCCGCGACGTCCCGCTCGTGGGCGGGAGGGCAGAGCACGGTGAACCGCGGGTCGGGGCCGGGCACGTGGGGCACGTGGTCAGCCAGCTGCCGCAGCAGCGCGAAGGGAGCAGCCGGTCGCCCGCGCCGGCCCCGGCGGAGGACCGCGACGTGCGGCATCGGGACCACGGTGCGCACCGCGACGTACCCCCACCACTCCAGCGAGCTGCCCCGCGAGGTGCCCCGCCGCACGGCAGCCTGGCCGTACTCGACGTGACGATCTCGCGCGTCGACGACGACGTCGCTGATCCACGCGGCCTGCCCGCCGCGGCGGACACGGTCGAACAGCCCGGTCCCGGGGAGGCCCGCGGGCTCCGGATGGCGGGCGTGGTAGGCGAGGCCGTTGGCCGCGGCGAACGCGGCCAGACGGCGCGACCGCCGGCCACCGCTCCGGACCAGCGCGGTGAGGAGGAGTCCGACGAGCGCGGCGAGGACAGCGCCGAGACCCAGCGCTCCCAGCAGGACCGGGTCGGCCAGCGCCCTGAGGGCGCCGGCACCCTCGCGTGCGGCGACCGCGCTCACGACGACGAAGGCCAGGGCCAGCACGCCGAGGGCAATGAGGAGCGGGAGGCGGGAGCTGCCCGGCCGCTGACCGGTGCGCGGGAGGGGGCCACGCAACGCCGTCGTGTCGAAGTCGCCCTGCGCCCGGTGTGCCACCGCGCCATGCAACCACACCGGGCGGCTCGCTGGTCGCGACGGCGAGTCAGCCCGGGGCGGGGAGGGTGATGCGGACGGTCGTGCCGCCCCCTGGGGTGGGGAGCACCCGAGCGGTGCCGCCGTGCGCGGCAACGAGGGCGGAGACGATCGCCAGCCCGAGCCCGGAGCCGCCGGAGGAGCGAGCCCGGGAGTCGTCGAGGCGGTAGAAGCGCTCGAAGACGCGCTCGGCGTGCTCGGGGGAGATGCCCGGCCCGTGGTCGCGGACCTCGACGACGACGTGTCGCCCTTCGCGTCCGGCCGCCACCTCGACGTGGGTGCCGGAAGGGGTGTGCCGCACGACGTTGCCGGTGAGGTTGGACAGCACCTGGCGCAGGGCGTTCTCGTCGCCGAGGACGACCATCGCGTCCGGACTGGGGATGCCGTCCGCGAGCGGGACGAGCGTCGCGGTGCGCCCCGGGTCCAGGGCGCGGAGGTCCGCGACGGCGTCGTGGGCGAGGACGGCGAGGTCGACGGGCTCGCGGGCGAGGCGGCGGCCCTCGTCGAGGCGGGCGAGCTGGAGGAGGTCGGTGACGAGGCCGCCCATGCGGCTCGCCTCGCTCTCGATGCGGGCCATCGCCGCGGGCAGCTCGGCCTCGGGGATCGCGCCCATCCGGTAGAGCTCGCCGTAGCCGCGAACCGTGGCGAGCGGGGTGCGCAGCTCGTGGCTCGCGTCGGAGACGAAGCGGCGCATGCGGCTCTCCGAGGCCGCCTGGGCGGCGAAGGCCCGCTCGATCTGGGCGAGCATCGTGTTGAGCGAGTGCGACAGCCGCCCCACCTCCGTGTGCGGGTTCTTCTCCGGCACCCGCTGGGAGAGGTCACCGGCGGCGATCGCGCCGGCCGTCTGCTCGATCTGCCGCAGCGGGCGCAGGGCGCGCTCGACGGCGAACCAGCTGAGCGCCGCGCCGAGGAGGATGATGAGCACCCCGGAGATGACGATCGTCCGGGCGACCTGGTACGCGGTCTCGTCGGCGCCCTCGAGGGGGAGGGCGACGGTGAGCGTCGTGCCGGTGGGGGCGTCCTGCACGCCGTAGGTGACGGCGCGCCACCGCTGGCCGGACACGTCGCTGCCCACGGTGTAGGCCTCCCCGAGCGTCGACACCGTGTCGGGGAGCTCGGGCGTGCCGAAGCGCGGTGGCGTCCACTCAGCGTAGATGTCGAGCGGGGTGGCGCCGGGCAGGCGGAGGCTGAGGAAGTAGTCGGACGGCATGACGGCGCCGGCGTCCGGGTCGGCGTCCAGCTGTCGGAGCGTGTCGATGTTGACGTTCCGGGCCGCCGTCGCGATCTGCTCGTCGGTCTGCTCGAGCAGGTAAGCACGCAGCAGGGTGCCGGTCGTCGTCCCCGCCACGGTGAGGCCCAGACCGAGCACGACGACGACGATGAGCACGAGCCGGTGGCGGATCGGGACCGCGCTCAGGTGCTCGTGCAGGGTCATCCGGTGGGCTCGCGGAGCATGTACCCGACCCCGCGGCGGGTGTGGATGAGCGGGACGGGCTTCTCGCCGTCGGTGCCGCGGCCGTCGACCTTGCGGCGCAGGTAGGAGATGTAGGACTCGACGATCGCGCCGTCGCCGCCCCAGTCGTACTCCCACACGTGGTCGAGGATCTGCGCCTTCGACAGGACGCGACCGGCGTTGACCATGAGGTAGCGCAGCAGCTTGAACTCGGTGGGGGACAGCTCGATGACGCGCCCGGCGCGGCGGACCTCGTGGGCGTCCTCGTCGAGCTCGAGGTCGGCGTAGCGCAGCACGCCCTCGTCCGGCTCCTGCTGCTGGGTGCGGCGCAGGATCGCCCGGATGCGGGCGACGACCTCCTCCAGGCTGAAGGGCTTGGTCACGTAGTCGTCCCCGCCCACGGTCAGGCCGGTGACCTTGTCGGACATGTCGTCGCGGGCGGTGAGGAAGAGGACCGGCGTGTGGTGGCCGCGCTCGCGCAGGCGGCGGGTGACGGTGAAGCCGTCCATGTCGGGCAGCATGACGTCGAGGACGATGAGGTCCGGCTCGGCCTCGACGGCCAGGTGGATCGCCTCGTTGCCGTCCGCGGCGGCGACGACCTCGAAACCCGCGAAGCGCAGCGACGTCGTGAGGAGCTCACGGATGTTCGGCTCGTCGTCGACGACGAGCAGGCGCGCCTGGTCCCCGGTCATAGCACCAGTGTGCCGCCGATTCCTGAATCCTTCCTGAAAGCCAGGTGAACGCCCCCCCATCCCGCCGAGCGCTGAGTTGTTACGTCCTCCGTCTCGCCGAGCGCTGAGTTGTTACGCCTGCAGACCCCAGTCCTGGCGGCGGAAGTCGATCGAGATGCCGAGCAGCTCCATGACTGCGCCCTCGAGATGGGGAGAGCGTCCGAGGATGTCCGCCGACGTGACCGGGAGGACCCGCCAGCGCCAGCGTCTGCGTATGTCCTCTCTGCGCGCCTCGTCGCGCTCGCGGTCGGCGACTGTCCGGAGGTGGTGCTCGGCGCCGTCGTACTCAATGGCGACGAGTGCCTCGAGGATCCCCATGTCGAGTCGATAGACCTCCCTGCCGTCCGAGTCCCGAAGACTGATCTGGACGGCCGGTCGGGGGAGGCCGGCCTCGATGAGGCGCAACCGGCACCACGACTCAGGGACTGACTCCGTGGCGGGTTCGCACAGGTCGATGACCTCACGTGCCCGCCGGATGAAGCGGTGGCCAGCCAAGCGACCCGCCGCCTCCGCGAGATCAGTGACGGTCGTCAGTCCGGCGTGGGTCAGGGCATCGACCGCGCCGAGCCCGATGAAGCGAGGACGCCAGCGAGCGAGGTCCAGGCCTGTCCGGGTCGCTGTGGTGCAGGCGATGCCGTTGATGACGACGATGTCGTCCGGCCGCAGCTCGCTGATGAAGGCGTTGACGCCGGGGCGCCGAGGCCGGATCCCGTCGAGGGGCACGAGGCACTCGAGCTTGGGGGCGTTCTGCCACCGCTCCGGTGGGCGGACGTCGAGCCCGAGCATCCATGCCGCAGACTCGCGGGCGACCGCAGCGCCCCGGGGAAGGAGAAGGCCGACGGCGACCACGCGCGCATCGAGGTCGTCGACCAGGTGAGCGGGCAGGTAGACCCCGCGATGTGGGCGAAGGAGCTCGCCGGCACGGCAGAGCTCGACGAGGTCATTGGCTGTCAGGCCGTGTCGTCGGGCATGTTCGTAGGTGAATGGTTCAGAGATGACGTCCATCGGTAGACGGTGGCAGCGACCGCAGAACCGGCCTCCGCCGTCTGTGGGGACGTGGGGACTTCGGGTGTTAGGTGCGATCTGTGGAGCACTGTTCCTGACACGTCGTTCGCGGAGTGCTCCAAGGAGGCGTAACAACTCAGCGCTCGGTGGGTGAGGGGAGGAGCGTGTGGGGATGTGGCGTAACAACTCAGCGCTCGGCGGGTTGGGGGTAGCCGGACGAGATGCCGGGGAACAACTCAGCGCTCGGCGGGTGGAGGGGCGCTCGCGAGGGGAGGGGTTAGAGCGTGGTGTGGGTGAGGCGGGCGGCGAGGAGGGTGGCGGCGACGGGGACGGTGCGCAGGTCGGTGCCGGGTGCGAGGGGATCGGCGTCGAGGAGGACGAGGTCGCCGGGGTGGCCGGGCGCCACGGTGCCCCAGCCGTCGGTGCTCGCGGCGAGCGCCTCGGCGGGCGTGAGGCGCTGGGCCGGCGTCCACGCCGGACGCTCGTCGGCGGTGCGGGTGACGGCGGCGGCCATGGCGAGCCACGGGTCGAGCGGCGCGACGGGCGCGTCGGAGCCGAAGCGCAGCTCCGCGCCGGCGTCGAGCAGGTGGCGCAGCGGGAAGGTCCGTTCCGCGCGACCCGGCCAGGCGGCCTCCACGAGGTCCCGGTCGTCGAGCAGGTGCGCCGGCTGCACGCTGGCCACCACCCCGAGCGACGCGAAGCGCGGCACGTCGGCCGCGGCGACCAGCTGGGCGTGCTCGACGGTCCCGCGGGCACCGGTCGCCTCGTAGGCGTCCAGGACGATGGTGACGGCGGCGTCCCCGATCGCGTGCACCGCGGTGGTCAGCCCCGCCTCGGACGCGCGCGTCATGAGCTCGCGCAGCTCCTCCGGCGGAACCGTCTGCTCCCCGTGCCCCGCGTCGGCTTGGGCGTCGGCGCCGACGGCGGTGTAGGGCTCGTGGCAGAAGGCGGTGCGCGTGTTGAGCGCGCCGTCGGAGATGACCTTGACCGGCCCCATGGTGAGCAGACCACGTCCGCCCGGGAGCGGGTCGCCGGTGCGCAGGCCGGCGGCGAGGACGTCGTCGAGGTCGTCGGCGTAGACACCGGTGCGCACCCGCAGCGCGTCCAGACCGGCGGCCACCCGCTCGGGCCACACGCGATGGTTGGCCGCGAACTCCATGTCGACGACGCCGACCACCCCGCGCGCTGCCGCCGCGGCCATCGCCGCCCGCAGCCCGTCGTCGTCGGACTGCGGCAGCCGCCCGATCGCGGCGAGGACGTCGAACCACTCGTGCTCGCGGACCAGCCCGTCGCGGGGTGCGACCCGCAGCTGCCGCATGGCGGCGCTGCTCAGCCAGCCGCAGTGGACGTCACCCGAGACGAGGACCACGGCGACGCCCGGTGCCGCCCGGTCCAGCGCCGTCGTCGTCGGCAGGTCGGGCCACAGCGCGTCACGGAAGCCGTAGCCCTCGACGAGCGCACCCGGGGCGGGCGGACGGGCGGCAACGGCCGTCCGCACGGTCTCCACGGCCTCGGCCGCGCTCCGCGCCGTCGTGAGGTCGATGCGGGTGAAGGACCGCGCCCACTGGCTGCTGTGGACGTGCTGGTCCCACAACCCGGGGATGAGCCAGCGGCCGTGGGCGTCGAGCTCCTCGCCACCGGCCGCGAGCCGGGGCCCGACCTCGACGACGCGCCCGTCCGTCACCCGCACGTCGACGACGGCGCCGCCCGGGGAGGGGGCGCCGCGACGGGAGGCGACCGGCACGAGCCGTGCCCGCCGCACGAGCAGGCTCGTCACGGTCAGAGGTAGCGGCTCGGGTCGAAGCTCGTGAGCGGGATGATCCGCACGCGGGGCAGCGGCGTCTGGAAGGCGCCGAGGTCGTCCTCGAGGTCGAAGATCCGCAGCCCGCGTGAGGTCAGCTCGGTGAGCTGGTGGTTGACGAACTCGCGGAAGCAGATGACGCCCACCTTGCGGCCGGCGTCGACGAGCTGCTCCACCTGGGGGAGGAAGTCGCCGTCATGGCTGGCGAGGAGGACGTCGCCCTCGGGCAGGTCCGCGATCGCCTCGAGGGTGCGCTGGATACCGATGTCGACGACCTTCTCCGAGGAGAGACCGGACAGCGGGATCGGGTTGAAGCTCATCGCGAGCAGCGCCTGGACGAAGCTCATCGGCATCTGCCCGGAGCTCGCGTTGAGGAAGAACAGGCCCTTGGCCGGCTGGTCGAAGGCGGCGTGGGCGAAGTCGAGGATGCGGTCCCATCGGGGCCGCTCCTCCGGGGCGGGGCGCCGCCCGAGGACGCTCATCCCGAGGGTGGCATCGATGTTCTCACCGTCGATGAGCAGGTACGTGCGCGGCGCGTCAGGCATGGGGTCACCTTAGCGACGAGTGGACGACGACGGCGGCTCCCGGGCCGCGTCGTGTCCGGAAAGACCGTGTGGGGCCCGGGTCCGTCACGGACCCGAGCCCCACACGGTGGAACGGCTGGTGGCTCAGGCCTCGATCTGGCCCGGCGTCTTGCCCTGCTTGAGGGCGGCGAGGCGCAGCTCGACCTCGCTCTTGGTGCCGTAGTCCTCGAGCTCGGCGAACTGCGACTCGAGGGAGCCGGCATTGATCTCGGCGCGGCCGGCGACGCGGGCCTCCTCCTTGCGGACCTGCTCCTCGAAGCGGGAGATCTCCGTCGTGGGGTCCAGGACGTTGATCGAGGAGATCGCGTTCTGCACCTTGCCCTGGGCCTCGGCGGTCTTGGCGCGGGCGACGAGCTGGTCGCGGCGCGACTTCAGCTCCTCGAGCTTGGTGCGCATCTGGGTGAGGCCGGTCTTGAGCTTGTCGACCACCTCGTTCTGCGAGGCGATCATCGGCTCCGCGTCACGAGCCTCCTGCTCGGCGGCGATCTGCTTGGTGATGGCGATCTTCGCGAGGTCGTCGAAGCGCTGCGCCTCGGCGGCGTTGCCCGCTCCGCGCATCTCGTCGGCCTTGTTCGACGCGGCGAGGGCCTTGTTGCCCCAGTCGCGGGCCTCCTCGAGGTCCGCGGCGTGGTCCTGCTCGGCCAGGCGCAGGTTGCCGATCGTCACGGCCACCGCCTCCTCGGCCTCGACGATCGAGTTGGTGAAGTCGCGTACGAGCTGGTCGAGCATCTTCTGCGGGTCCTCCGCGCGGTCGAGGATCGCGTTGATGTTCGCCCGCGTCAGCTGGGCGATGCGCCCCAGGATGCTCTGCTTCTCGGTCATGGTGCTGCCCTTCGTCGTGTGGTGCTCATGGATTCTTGCAAAGCCTGCCGTGCGGGGCGCGTCCGGTCAGAACCGTCCGCCGCCTCCACCGAAGCCGCCGCGCTGCCCGCCGTAGCCGCCACCAAAGCCCCCACCAAAGCCGCCGAAGGAGTTGATGTCGCGCTCGGCGAGCTGCTGGGCTGCGGCGATGCGCTGCTCGGCCTGCTGGACGAGCGCGAGGGCGCGCTCGGGGTCGCTGTCGGCGAGGGCGGCGGCCTGCTCGGCGAGCCGAGTGGCCTCCGACAGCCGCGTGCGGGCCTCGCTGCCGACGGCGCCGCGGCGGGTGCGGATGAAGTCCGAGACGGCGCCGATGCGGGCGTTGACGGCGTCGAGCCGGTGGGCGAGCTGGGTGCGGGCACGCTCGCGGCGCTCCTCGAGCTGGCGGGAGGGCGCGAGTGCGGCATCGAGGGCGTCCTCGGCGGCGGTGAGCCGCTCGAGCGCGGCGAGCGGGTCCCCGCCCTGCCGGGCCTGGTTGCCCATCTCGATCGCGGCGCGTGCCTCGGCCACGCGGGGCGCGACGACGGTGTCGTCGGGGGCGAGGCGGGCGGCGTCCTGGATGTCGGAGCCGATGGACGCGAGGGCGGCGTCGAGCCGCTGCCCCGCCTGGGCGAGGTCGTCGCCCGCGCGGTCGACGGCGTCGAGGAGGGAGGCGGCCTGGCCGATCGCCTCCTGCGCGGTGTAGGCCGCGGCGACGGCGGCCGCCCGGTCACCGGCGTCGACGTGGCGACGACCCTCGGCAATCGCCTCCCGTGCCCCCTCGAGCAGGCCGGTGGCCTGCTGCGGGTTCTGCGAGATCGAGGTGAGCGCGGAGGCCGGGTAGCGGGCGGCGAGCCCGTCGAGGACGACCCGTGCGGTGGGCAGGCGACCCTCGACCTCCCCGGCGCGGATCTCCATCTCCCCGAGCACCTGCGGCGCGCGGGACTGCATGTCGCGCAGCTCGGCGAAGTGGGACGCCTGCTCCTGCAGGGTCGTGGCGACGTCGTCGCACAGGGTGAGGATCTCGGCCATCATCGTCCGCGCCTGCGGCTCGGTCTCGGGCTGGTCGTCGTCGAGGAGCTGGCGCACGTGGAAGGCGCGCGCGGCCTTGGTCTTCGCCTCGGCGAGCGCGTTGCTGAAGGGGTCGGTGGCCTGGAGGCCGAACTGGGCGCGGGCGAAGCCAAGCTCCTCCTCGGAGGACCGGATCGCGTCGTCGACGGCGACGAGCGCGGAGCCGGCCCGCTTGTTGAGCTCCTCGGTGGGCAGGCGCAGCGGGTGGTCGGCGGGCAGCTCCTGGCCGCGCGGCCCGCGCGGGGCCGCGCCCTGCTTGTTCCGCCCGCGCACCCAGGAGAAGAGGGAGATGGCCGCGATGACGAGGAGACCGATGACGAAGATGGTCCCGAAGCCGATCCCGCCGCCGCTGCTGCCGCCCGGGCCGGGCGCGCCCGCGCCGCTGCCGTCCCACTCGCGCAGGCCCTCGGCGGCGGCGACGGCCGCCTGGCCCCAGCTGTCCTGCCGCAGCTCCGGCTCGACGTACTCGGTGCTGACGGCCTGCAGGCCCTGCTCGGAGATCGTCGTCGTGTCCCCGCACAGGCAGTAGTTGCGGTCCTCGACGGCGACGGCGAGGAGGACGTCGTCGGTGCCGAGGTCGGAGGTGCTGATCGTCTCCTGCGCCCAGCTCTCGCGGTCCATGCCGTCGAAGGTGTCGACGTACACGACGAAGAGGTCGACGCCGCGCTCCTCCTGGAGCTCGGTGACCGCGTCCTCGATGTCCGAGACCTCCCCGCCGTCGAGCACGCCGGCCTCGTCGGTCACCGGGCCCTCGAGGAAGAGCGGGGGCTCCGCGGCCGCCGGCCCGGCGACGAGGCCGAGCAGGACGAGGAGGGGGGCGACGAGGGCGGCGCGCAGGCGCCGCGAGGAGGTCTGGCTCACCCTGCGATCTTCGCCTCCCCGCCGGTGCAGCGCAATGTGCCTACCGGGGCCGCGCGATGGGCAGCTTCGTCCCGACGGCCTCGCGCTCGTCGAGGACGGCGCGGCGGAAGCGGACGAGCTTGGCCGGGCGGCCGCCGGTGGAGGAGTCGACCTCCCCGGTCTCCTCGACGAGCTCCTGCTGCTCGACGAGCCGCCGGAAGTTCTGCTTGTGGAGCGGCTGCCCGGCCACCGCCTCGACGGTCGTCTGCAGCCGGCCGAGGGTGAAGCTCTCGGGGAGCATCTCGAAGACGACCGGCCGGTACTGGATCTTGGCCCGCAGGCGGCTGATGCCGGTGGCGAGGATCCGGCGGTGGTCGCGCTGCATCGGCAGACCGGGAGCGCCGGCGCCCTGCGCCTCGGGGACGAGGCCCGCCTCGTAGAGGAGCTCGTAGCGCTGGAGGGCCAGCTCGGGCAGCCACGGGTTGTCCTCGAGCCCGAAGGTCACCGCGGTGCGCAGACGGCGCCGCTGGGCCAGCTCGTCGTCCGCCGTCGTCGTGGCCCACCGCTCCAGGGCGGGGGCGAGGACCGCCTCGACCACGCCGTCGCCGGCCCGCTGGTCCTCCCAGGGGAAGTACTCGAGCCAGCTGCGCCAGCCCGGCGTCACCGCCGAGACGGTGGTGAGGCCGAGATAGGAGATCTCCAGGACGGGGCTGGGCCCGCGGCTGCGGTCGGCGTAGGTGTAGAGCTGCTCGACGTAGCCGAGCTCGTAGCCGGTCTGCCGGGTGACCCAGGAGCGCATGCCCCCCTGCATGGACCCGCCGCCGGGCTGGAGCGGGCCCGAGGGCAGGAGCTGGCCGTCGGCCGTGGTGAGGACGAGCGGGACGTCGTTCTGCACCGCGGTGATGACGGCGACGAGCTCGGCGCTCACGCGCTCCTCGTCCACCTGGCCTCCCGTCGTCGTCATGTCGGGCCCCATCATGCCGGGTCGGAGGAGGACGACGGCGGTCGGGCGGGCCCGTCGGTGCGTCGCGCTAGCCTGACCGCAGCCCATGACAAGGAGGAGGAGCTCGATGGTGGACGTGGTGCGGTGGGGCGTGCTCGGTGCGGCCCGGATCGCCGAGAAGGCGGTCATCCCCGCCATCCGGCGGGCCGGTGCCGGTGAGGTCGTGGCGGTGAGCTCGGCCAGCGGCCGGGCGCAGGACTACGCGGAGCGGCTCGACATCGCCCGGCACTACGGCAGCCACGAGGAGCTCCTCGCGGACCCCGGCGTCGACGCGGTCTACGTGCCCCTGCCCAACACCGAGCACGCGCGGTGGACCATCGCCGCCGTCGAGGCCGGCAAGCACGTGCTGTGCGAGAAGCCGATCGTCCAGGGCCTGGCCGAGCTCGACGCCGTCGAGGCGGCGGCCCGGCAGGCCGGCGTGCAGGTCGCCGAGGCCTTCATGTACCGCTACCACCCCCAGCTGCAGCGGGTGCGCGAGGTGCTCGACGGCGGGGAGATCGGTGAGCTCGTCACCGTCGAGTCCTCCTTCCACTTCGTCCAGGCGCGTACCGAGCCGCTCGACATCCGGCTGCGCCGGGACCTGGGTGGCGGCGCCCACAACGACATCGGCTGCTACCCGGTGGACCTCCTCGGCTGGCTCACCGGCGCCGAGCCGGACGACCTGGGCGTGGTCGCGCAGGTCGAGGAGCCGGGCGGCGCGGCCACCCGGGTCTCGGTCGCCGCGCGGTACGGGACGGTGACGGCGAACCTCCACTGCTCCTTCGACGCGGCCTTCCGCGCCGAGGCACGGCTCATCGGCAGCGCGGGCAGCATCCACCTGCCGGACGTGTTCCGGGCGGACCAGCGCGAGGGGCGGGCACGGATCGTCCTCGAGCGCGACGGTGAGGAGACCGCCGTCGTCGAGGTCGAGGGCGACCAGTACGGCACGGAGGTCGCGCGCTTCGCCGAGCGGGTGCGCACCGGCACTCCCGACGCGGAGGACGCCGCCCTCACCCGCCGCACCGCGGCGACCCTCGGGCGCATCACCCAGCTCGCCTACGCCTGACGGTCGGGCCCGCCCCGCCCCCGTCGCCGAGAGCCGGACTCCTCCCGCCGCCCCCATGTCACCGACAGCCGGATTCCTCGGCGGGACGGCTCAGCCGTCGGCGGGAGGGCGGTGTCGCTGAGGTCCTCGGCGTCGACGATCGTGTAGGCGTAGCCCTGCTCGGCGAGGAAGCGCTGCCGGTGGGCGGCGAACTCCTGGTCGACGGTGTCGCGGGTGACGACGGTGTAGAAGTGCGCGGTCTTGCCGTCGGCCTTGGGCCGCAGCAGCCGGCCGAGCCGCTGCGCCTCCTCCTGCCGGGACCCGAAGGACCCGGACACCTGCACCGCGACCGAGGCCTCGGGCAGGTCGATGGAGAAGTTCGCGACCTTCGACACGACGAGCACCGGCAGCTCACCGGCGCGGAACTGTGCGAACAGCTGCTCGCGCTGGTTCACGCTCGTCGCGCCGGTGATGACGGGCGCGTCGAGCCGGTTGGAGAGGTCCTCGAGCTGGTCGAGGTACTGCCCGATGACGAGCACCTGCTCGCCCGGGTGGCGGCGCACGATGTCCTCCACGACCCGCTCCTTGCCGCCGGCAGTGGCCGCCAACCGGTAGCGGTCCTCCGCCTCGGCGGTCGCGTAGACCATCCGCTCGCCGTCCGGCAGCGTCAGGCGCACCTCGGTGCACTCGGCGGGCGCGATGTAGCCCTGCGCCTCGATGTCCTTCCACGGCGCGTCGTAGCGCTTGGGGCCGATGAGCGAAAAGACCTCGTCCTCCCGGCCGTCCTCGCGCACGAGCGTGGCGGTCAGGCCGAGCCGGCGGCGCGCCTGGAGGTCCGCCGTCATCCGGAAGATCGGCGCCGGCAGCAGGTGGACCTCGTCGTAGAGGATGAGGCCCCAGTCGCGGGCGTCGAGCAGCTCGAGGTGCGGGTAGAGGCCCTTGCGCTTCGTCGTCAACACCTGGTAGGTCGCGATCGTCACCGGTCGCACCTCCTTGCGCGCCCCGGAGTACTCGCCGATCTCGTCCTCGGTGAGGGTGGTGCGGCGCAGCAGCTCGTCGCGCCACTGGCGGGCCGAGACGGTGTTGGTGACGAGGATGAGCGTCGTCGTCGCCGAGCGGGCCATCGCCCCCGCGCCGACGAGGGTCTTGCCCGCCCCGCAGGGGAGGACGACGACGCCGGAGCCGCCGTGCCAGAACGTGTCGACGGCCTCCTCCTGGTAGGGCCGCAGCGCCCAGCCGTCCTGCTCGAGGGCGATCGGGTGCGCCTCGCCGTCGACGTACCCGGCGAGGTCCTCCGCCGGCCAGCCGAGCTTGACGAGCACCTGCTTGACCTGGCCGCGCTCGCTCGAGTGGACGACGACGGTGCTGGGATCGAGACGCTCACCCACGAGGCCGGCCATCTTCCTCGACCGCAGCACCTCCTCGAGCACGGCGTTGTCCGTGCTCTCGAGGACGAGCCCGTGGGCCGGGTGGGCGACGAGACGCAGGCGCCCGTAGCGGTCCATCGTCTCGGCGACGTCGACGAGCAGGGAGTGCGGGACGGGGTAGCGCGAGAAGTCGATGAGCGCGCTCACCACCTGCTCGGCGTCGTGCCCCGCGGCGCGCGCGTTCCACAGCCCCAGGGGCGTGAGCCGGTAGGTGTGGATGTGCTCCGGGGCGCGCTCGAGCTCCGCGAAGGGAGCGATCGCGCGGCGGGCGTCCCGCGCGCGCGGGTGGTCGACCTCGAGGAGGAGGGTCTTGTCGGACTGGACGATGAGGGGGCCATCAGGCATCCGACCATTGTCACCCCACGGGCGGGCGAGCTCCCAGTGACGTCCCCCTCGCCTGACCCCATGCCTCTCGCGTCGAGAGCCGAACTCCTCCGCAGATGGCGCATGGTCCCCTCCGTGCCGAGAACCGGATTCCTCGACGCGCGATGCCCCTTGCCCGAGCGGGACCTCGCTCAGTAGCCGAGTCCCCACGGCTTCCGACGCACCTCGAGCGAGATGCCCAGCAGCTCCATGACCGCGTGCTCGAGCAGCGGGGCGCGACCGAGGATGTCGCCCGAGGTGGCCACCAGCACAATCCACTGGAAGCGCTCACGGATGTCGCGACGGCGCTCCTCGTCGTGTCGTTGCTGGTCGAAGGTTCGGAGGTGGTGCTCCACGCCGTCGTACTCGATACCGATCCGCTCCTTCAGGTACCCGGAATCGAGGCGGTACACCTCCCGACCGTGCTCGTCGGTGAGGCTGCTTGCACCGCCGGACGCGGCAGCCCCGCCTCGATGAGCCGCAGCCGCAGCCAAGACTCGGGAGGCGACTCCGCAGCCGGCTCACACAGGTCGATGACCTCGCGCGCGCGGCGGATGAAGCGCCGTCCCTTGAGGAGCTCTGACGCTGCTGTCAGCTCCTCGATTGTCGCGAGTCCGGCATGGGTGAGGGCGTCAACGGCACCGAGACCGATGAACCGCGGCCGGTACCTCGCAAGGTCAAGTCCCGTCCGCGTCGGTGTCGTCACCGGTACTCCGTTCGCGATGGCCACGTCCTTGAGCGGAAGATCGCTAATGAACGCGTTGATCCCCGGGCGGTCCGGGCGCACCGCGCCGGTCGGAACGACGCACTCGAGGAGGGGCGGCGACTGCCAGCGACCAGGTGGGCGTACATCGAGGCCGAGTACCCATGCCGCTGACTCACGAGCCACGGCGGCACCTCGGGGCAGCACGCGCGCCGTGGCCGCGATGCGCGCGTCGAGGTCATCCGCGAGGGCTGCCGGCGGGTAGACGCCCTGATGGGGACGAACGAGCTCACCGCTGCGGCACAGCTCGGTGAGGGCGTCGGCGTGCAAGCCGTGGCGGGCGGCGTCACGGATCGTGAAGGGTTCGGTGATGAGCTCCATGGTCCGACGATGGGGGTGGCGACGCCGGTGGTGACGGCTGGTCGCTGAGCGCAGTGGACCGGGCGCGCGTGACGGCGCATGTGGAGCAATGAGAGCCGGAGGGATCCGGCTGTCGGCGGGGAGGGGAGGCGGGGGCTTGCGGAGGAATCCGGCTGTCGGCGGGGAGGGAGGCGGGGGCTTGCGGAGGGATCCGGCTGTCGGCGGGGAGGGGGCGGGGGACGGAGGGGGTCAGTCGGCGACGGCGCTGATGCGGTGGATGGCGACGACGAGCTCGGACTCGCGGTCGAGGTCGATCATCCGCACGCGACCACCCTCGACGCTCACCGGCCGCACCCGCCGGCGCTCGGGCTTGCCGCTCGCGCCGATGAGGACGACGCGCACCGTGCTGCCGGCGCTCGCGGCCTCCCGCAGCGCCGCGACGGTGTGGACCGGGTCGGTCGCCGGGAGGTCGTCGCGCTGGTCGGCCCGCTCCTGGCCGGTCCGCATCCGGCCCACGAGCCGCTCGAGGGCGACGTCGTCAGGTCCCTGCACCTGGACCTCGCCCGCCCGCTGCACGCGCGGGGCCGTGCGGACGGCGCGCCGCGCCTCCGGCCGGGCACCGACGGACGCACCTCCGGGGCCCTCGAGCACCGGCGCAGCCCCGGTGCGGCGCAGCGTCTCGAGCAGCTCCCCGGGCAGGGCGCGGCTGACGAGCGCCGTCGGGGCGATCTCCCGCAGGCCCAGGCCGGCCAGCCGCGGGTCGGCGAGGAGGGCGCGGGTGGTGGCCTCGTCCGGCGTCCGGAGGTAGCTTCCGGCGCCGCCCACGCGCAGCCGTCCGTGCCGCCGGGCCGTGTCCCCCACGAGGTACTCCAGCGCCTGCGGCAGCGGGGTGCGGGAGACGTCGGCCAGCCGCTCGAGGAGGGACTGCGCCTCCGTCCCGGCGTCCAGCGCCCGCCGCACCGACTCCGCGGTGAAGCGCACGGTGAGCGCCGCGCCGCGGCTCTCGACGTCGGCCACCTGGTCGAGCAGCTCGGCCAGCTCGCGTGTGGGACGCCCCGGCACGACGGCGGTGAGGTCACCCTGGACGAGGATCTCGCCCACCGGCTCCGGCAGGTCTGCCGCGAGGGCCGCGGCGACGTCGCCCGCCCCGTCCGCGAGCGCGCGGCCCGCGGAGCCGAGCGCGCCCGCGCCGGTGAGCCCGAGCAGCTCCGCCTCCGCGAGGACGGCGGCGACGCTCGCCTCCGGTGGGGTCGCGCGCGGCGCCTGCCAGCGCAGCACGGCGTGGACGTCGGTGGCAGCCGGCGCCGTCCCGGTGGGCAGGGAGGCGAGCACCCGACGGCGCAGCCGCGCCGCCCAGCCCCGCTCCAGGCCCGGCCCGAGCGCCGCGCGCAGCGTGCCGCGGTCGTCACGGGTGCCCACGAGCCACGGCATCCGCGGGGAGTCGAGCCAGCCCTCGGCGAGGGCGACCCACCGGTCGGCGAGCTCGTCCTCGGCCCAGTCCGCGGCAGGGGCGGCGGGCCCGAGGACCGGGCGCTCGCCGTCGTCGTCGGGGCCGACGAGGCCGGCCATCGCGGCGATCTCGACGATCTCCGCCGCCTGCTCGGGGGTGGTGCCGAGGTCGCCGGCGAGCCGGCGCAGCTCACGCACGCCCAGGCCGCCGCTGCGCAGCGCGGGCGCGGGCTCGTGCGTCCACTGCCGGACGACGACCCCCACGAGCCGGACCAGCTCCTCGGCCGCGCGCGTGGACTCGGCGGCGACGACGGCGGGCGGCCGGCTCGGCGCCTCCACCCGCGGCGGGTGGGGGTGCGGCTCGGGGTGCGTGCGTCCGCCGCGTGCGGCCAGTCCCGTCTCCAGGGGCAGCACCACCTGGGTGGCGCTGAGCCGCTGGAGGACGCCGTGGTCGAGGAGCCAGCGCGTGGCGCCGGCCGGCTCACCGCTCGTCACACCGACGGGCGTGCCGCTCACGAGCGCGTCGAGCACGCGGTGGGCGGCGGGCGGAGCGTCGGCGAGCACGGCGGTGAGCGCCTCGGGCGTGGTGACGGGGGCGTGGACGGCGTCGAGCGCCGCGAGCGGCGGGCCGAGCCGGGCCGGGTAGGGGCCGAGCGCCTCGTGGAGCGCGAGGACGGGCAGGCCGCCGACGACGAGCAGCAGGCGCTCCAGCCGGGTGTGCGCCTCGTCCACCCGCGCCGCCGTCGTGGCGTCCGCAGCGCCCATGGCCGAGCGCACGGCCCCGGCGTCGACCGGGCCGAGCCCGCCGAGCGCGCACACCGCCTCGGCGACCTCCAGGACGTGCTGGTCCAGGCCCGCGAGAACCCGCTCGACCGAGGGGCGGGAGCAGGCGCGGGCGGCGAGGGCCGTGAGGGTCGTGGGCGGTGGCACGGGCAGGTCGGGCCGCTCGCGCAGGAGCGTGACGACGTCCGCGTCGGGGCGCCGGGAGAGCTCGGTGACGACGTCGGCCAGCCGGGCCGTCCCACCGGTGGTCACGGGGTGGTGCCCTCGCCGTCGTCAGTGGCCTGGCCGCCGTCGTCGCCGGTGCCGGCGGGTGCCGGGGGCAGCTCGGGGTTGCCGAGCGCGTGCCACACCTGCGCGAGGGGCAGCACGCCCTGGGGCCCGGACGGGTTGATGAGGAGCGCCTTGGCGCGGTTGGCCACGACCAGCTGGAGCAGCGCCCCGGCCGGGAGCCGGCGGGCACCGAAGTCGGGGTTGTAGGCGGCCACCTCGACGGGGGAGGTGAAGGCGAGGAGCACCGGCTTGCCGTCGGTGCGGTCGCGCACGAGGACGGGACCGGCGCGGCCGTCGGTCTCGGTGTGGGCGATGAACAGGTCGGTGCCCGGCTCGCTCAGCGCGGTGACGAGCTCCTGGGCGGTGTGCGGGCCCGTGAGCAGGTCCTTGACGGCGCTCGCGCTGGGCGCGGCGAGGGCGAGCTCGACCTCCTTGCGGCCGATGGCGCACGAGGGGCCGTTCGGGTCGATGAGGAACCAGCCCAGCTCCTCGGCCTTGCGGAAGGTCTCGAGCAGCGCCGTGCCGGCCTGCGCGATGCCGGTCACCCGCTCCTCGGCCGTGGCGGCCTTGGCGCGGAACTCCGCGAGGGCGGCATTGCTCGTGAACGCGGCGAGGGCACGGCTGCCGTCCGGCGCGGTCAGCGTGGTGAGACGCAGCTCCGGGGCGGGCGTGCCGGGCGCGGGCAGCTCCGAGCCGGTCGCGTCGACGACGAGCTTCCCGCCCAGCGCCTGACGCAGCACGTGAAGCATGCGCCTGGGCCCGGGGTCGGCGGCGAACTCGGCGACGGCGGCGCGCACCAGCGCGTTGTCCGGCGGGGTGGCCGGCGCCGGCGGGGGCACGATCTCCCCGAGCCGGGCGCTGTCGAGGACGACCTCCAGCTCCCCGGGCACCGAGCAGTAGTAGAGGAGCAGGCGCCCGTCCTCGTCGAGGAGGTCGGCGGGCTGCGCCTCGGTGAGGAGGTGGACACGCGCGTCGGGGACGGCGCCGGTGGAGGCGCCCGGTCCCTGCTCGACGACGGCGAGGATCTGGCCCGCGTCGCGCGACTCGCCCAGGCGCACGATCCACGTGCCACGGTCGTCGATGAAGCTGAGCGGGACGCCCACGGTCTCCAGGACGTCGAGGAGGCGCAGTGAGCCGCCCAGGCGCAGGCGGCGCCGTCCGGGCCGGGTGCCGTCGGCGAGCACCGGGCCGTCGCGGTCGACGGCGATGTCGAGGACCTCGGGCCGCGGGCGGTCACCGGGCTCGGCGATGCTCGCGACGGCAGCACCCTCCGGCTCGGGCGCGGTGGCGGCCGTCCCCGCCGTCGTCTCCTCCGCGCCACGCGGTCCCGGGACGGCGAGGCCGGCGGCGGTGATGCGCTGCGCCATCCAGCCGGGCACGGCCTCGTCGCGGCGCGGGTAGCGGGTGAGGTGGTGGACGAGGTCGGTCGCGTCGAGCGGCTCCTCGCCCTCGCGCCAGGGGGCGGGCTCGCCGTCACGGTTGAAGCGGCCGGTCACGGTGAAGGTGGGCTCGGGCCAGCCGACGGCGCTCAGCGTGAGCGCGGCCTCGATCCACGTGCCCTGCTCGGGCTGGGCGCTGAGGTCCTGCAGGCGGCGGGCGAGGGTGTAGGGCGGCTGGTCGGCGGTGAGGCGGCCCAGACGGGCGGTGCGCTCCTCGCCACGAACCTCGACGACCCGGAAGGACACGACGTCACGCAGCGGCCGCAGCTGCAGGTGCAGCTCGTCCCAGCCGGGCTCGGCGGGGAAGGAGTCGACCATCCAGCGGGCCAGCACGCTGAGGACCTCCTGCTGGACAGGGTCCGGGGACTGCTGCGTCATCTCTCGCCCTTCACTCGCTCGGTGCGCCAGGGCCTCCCGGCCCCGTCGTCCACGGTATAGCCCGCCGGGGCCCGGCGATCACCCGAAGCGGAACGGGCCCGGAGGGCGCTCCAGGGCCGGTAAACTGGTGGTTCCCTCCGGCGGCACGATGCCGCCCCCTCCGCCCCTGCACCGCCCCAGAGAGGTCCCATGCCCACCGGCAAGGTCAAGTGGTTCGACGCCGACCGTGGTTTCGGCTTCATCACCGCCGACGACGGCACCCAGGTCTTCCTCCACGCCTCGGCACTGCCCGCGGACAACCCCAACCCCAAGCCCGGGGCGAAAGTCGACTTCGGTCTCGCCGACGGCCGCAAGGGCCCCTCCGCGCTGTCCGTGCGCCTGCTCGACCCGCCGCCGTCCGTCGCCAAGGCGCACCGCCGCCCGGCCGAGGACATGGTGCCGATCGTCGAGGACCTCATCCGCGAGCTCGACCGCGCCTCCGGCGAGCTGCGTCGTGGCCGCTATCCCGAGAAGGGCCGGGGCACGAAGCTCGCCCAGGTCCTGCGCGTTCTCGCCGACCAGTTCGACGCCTGAGCCTGGGCAACTAGGATCAAGTCGTGACTGCACCCGCCGTGCTCGTGCCCCGCACCGCCCCGCCCGCCAAGGAGGCGGTGCTGGCGGGCGCCGTCGACCTCGCCCGCGAGGCCGTCGTCGCCGACGTCGGCGAGGCGCAGGTCGGGGAGCACGCGGGCTACGTCGTCGAGGACTCCCGGCTCCTCACCCACGTCTTCACCTCCCTCCTGCCCGGCTACCGCGGCTGGTACTGGGCGGTGACGCTGGCGCGGCCACCCCGTGCGCGCCGGGCCACCGTCGTCGAGGTCAACCACCTTCCCGGCTCCCAGGCGGTCCTCGCGCCCGGCTGGGTGCCGTGGTCCGAGCGGCTGCAGCCCAGCGACGTCGGCCCCACCGACGAGCTGCCCTACATCGGCGACGACGAGCGGCTGGACGCCGGGTACGAGGCGACCGGGATCGACGCCGACGTCCTCGGTCCCGAGCTCGCCTACGAGGTGGGTCTGGGCCGGGAGCGCGTGCTGTCGGCCGAGGGCCGCAGCCAGGCCGCGACGCGCTGGTACGAGGGGGAGCGTGGACCCACCTCGCGCGGTGCCCGCGCCGCGAGCGAGCAGTGCTCCACCTGCGCCTTCTTCCTCCCCCTGGCCGGCTCGCTGCGCCAGGTCTTCGGGGTGTGCGCCAACGAGTGGTCCCCCGACGACGGCGGCGTCGTCAGCCTCGACCACGGCTGCGGCTCCCACTCCGAGACGGGCGAGCGCCACCGGCCCAGCGACTGGAACCCGACCGCGCCGGTCATCGACGAGCTCCAGCTCGACATCGTCTCCCTCGCGCACCCGCACGACCCGCCCGCCGGCGAGCCGCAGACGGGGACCACGCCCGACGCCTCGTGACCGCACGCGCGGCCGGGCGCGGGGAGCCCATGTTCCCCATGCGGCCCGTGGTGCTGGGCGCCTTCGTGCCCTCCCTGGTCTTCGAGATCGGGATCGGCGCGATGCTGCCGATCGTCCCGCTCACGGCGACGGGGCTGGGGGCGTCCCTCGCCGTCGCCGGCTTCATGGCGGCCCTCCTGCCGATCGGCCAGCTCCTCGCCGACGTTCCCGCCGGGGCGCTGTCCGCCCGGCTCGGTGACCGTGGCGCGATGCTGCTCGCGGGCCTCGTGGCCTCGCTCGGTTTCGTCGGCCTCGCGCTCGCGCCGAACCTCGCGCTCCTCGCCGTCAGCGTCCTCGTCATCGGCGCGGCGAACGCGGTGTTCAACCTCGCCCGGCACGCCTACCTCACCGAGATCACCCCACCGCTGCGCCGTGCCCGCGTGCTGTCGACCCTCGCCGGGGTCCACCGCATCGGGCTGTTCATCGGCCCCTTCGCCGGAGCGGCCGTCATCCACGGCGCCGACGTCCGCGCGGGGTACTGGCTGGCGCTGGGCACCTCCCTCGTGGCCACCGCCGTCATCGCGGCCGTCCGGTCCGAGCCCGGTACCGCGGGCGCGGCGCCGCGGCGGGACGCGCCCCCGCGGCGGTCGATGCGCTCGGTGCTCGTCGAGCACCGGCAGGTCTTCGCCACGCTCGGGGTCGCGGTGCTCCTCGTCGGCGCCGTGCGTGGCGCCCGGCAGACCGTGCTGCCGCTGTGGACCGAGCACCTGGGCCTGGACCCCGCCGTCACGAGCATCGTCTTCGGGATCGCGGGCGCGGCGGACATGCTGCTCTTCTACCCGGCCGGGAAGGTCATGGACTCCTTCGGCCGGCTGTGGATCGGGGTGCCGGCCGTGCTCACCATGGGCCTGGCGATGGCCCTGCTGCCGCTGACGACGACCCTCGGTCCCGTCGTCGCGGTGGCCGTGCTCCTCGGCCTGGGCAACGGGATGAGCTCGGGCATCCTCATGACGCTCGGCGCGGACACCGCCCCACCCGGTGAGCGGGCCCAGTTCCTCGGGATCTGGCGCGTCTTCCAGGACGGCGGGGCTGCGCTCGGTCCGCTCGTCGTCTCCGGCGGCGCCGCCCTCGGCTCACTGGCCGCCGGCATCTGGGTGATGGCGGCCGGTGGCGGGCTCGCGACCGCTGCGCTGGCCCGTGGGTCCCGCGCTGGTCGGTCCACGCCACCCGCACCACCCGCCGCCGCGCCGGCCTCCTGTAACCGCCGCCTCCCGCGCTCGCGCGCCCCCAACCTCCCGCGCGCCTCATCCCTTCCGCGCCGAGAGCTGAGTTGTTACTCGCTGAGCCCCGACCGGTAGCGGTGAGCGGGACGCTGGACGAGTAACACGTCAGCGCTCGGCGGCGCGGAGGCGTTCGAGGAGTAACAAGTCAGCGCTCGGCGGCGGGGAGGCGTTCGAGGAGTAACAAGTCAGCGCTCGGCGGGGAGGGGAGGGGCGGGGCGGGGCGGGGTGCGAGGGAGTGTCAGCGGGTGGTTTCGGTGCGGGTGAGGCGGGGGTCCTGCGGACGGATCTCGTGGACGCCGCCGACGAGCTCGACGGCGGCCTCGGTCTCGCGCTCGGCGCAGCTCGGCCCGACCCACAGCTCGACGGTGCCCGGCTCCACGACCCGGACCATGCGGCGGTCGCTGAAGGCGAGGCGCGTCGTGGGGACGGTGAGGTGGACGGTCACCTCCTCGCCGGGCTCCAGGTCGACGCGGCAGTAGCCGAGGAGCTGGGCAACCGGCCGGGTGACGGTGCCGACGACGTCGCGCCCGTAGAGCTGGACGACGTCGGTCCCCGCCCGCTCGCCGGTGTTGCGCACCCGCACGGACACCTCGATGCTGCCGTCGGTCGCCACCTCCGGCGCGGCGACCTCCAGCCCGGTCCGGGCGAAGGTCGTGTAGCCGAGCCCGTGCCCGAAGGGCAGCGCGGGGGTGGGGTCGAGGTTCGTCGTCGAGGACGGGCCGGCGAGCGCGGGGTGCAGGTAGGAGTAGGGCTGGGAGCCGGCCGACCGGGGCATGCTCACGGGCAGGCGCCCGGAGGGGTTGACCCGCCCGGTGAGCACGCCGGCCAGCGCCGCGCCGCCCGCCTCGCCGGGGAAGAAGCTCTGGACGACGGCGGCGGCCCGCTCCAGCGCCCAGTCCACGACGTAGGGGCGGCCGGTGAGCAGGACGAGCACGACCGGGGTGCCCGTGGCGAGCACCGCCTCGACGAGCTCGCGCTGCACACCGGGCAGCTCGAGGTCGTCGCGGTCGCAGCCCTCACCGACGGTCCCGCGCCCGAAGAGCCCGGACTGGTCACCGACGACGACGACGGCGACCTCCGCCTCCGCGGCGAGTGCCACCGCCTCGGGGATCCCGGAGCGGTCGTCGTCGTCCACGGCGCAGCCGGCGGCGTAGGTGGCCTCGACCCCCTCCGTGCGCAGCGCCTCGAGCACGGTGGGGGCGGCGATGCCGTCCTCCGTGCCGGGGTGCTGCGGGATGACGTGGTTGACGAAGGAGTAGCAGCCGAAGAGCGCCGGCACGCGGTGCGCGTTCGGGCCGACGACGGCGACGCGCGCCGGGGCGGCCAGCGGCAGGGTGCCGTCGTTGCTCAGGAGCACGACCGACTCCTCGGCGAGCCGCTGCGCGAGGGCGCGGTGGTGCGGCGGGTCGAGGTCGATCTCGCCCTCGGGGGCGTCGGCGGAGAAGTCCGCGTCGAGCAGGCCGAGCTCCTCCTTCTGACGCAGCACGCGCAGCACGGCGCGGTCGACGAGCTCGATCGGGGTGCGCCCGTCCTCGATGCGCTCGCGGAGCGGGGCGAGGTAGGCGTTGCCGGTGGGCAGCTCGACGTCGATCCCGGCAGCGAGGGCGAGCTGGGCCGCGTGGCCGGGGTTGGCGGCCACGCCGTGCAGGAGGTGGAGGAAGGCGACGCCGAAGTAGTCGGCGACGACGGTCCCGTCGAAGCCCCACTGCTCGCGGAGCAGGCCGGTGAGGATCTCCGGGTCGGCCGCGACGGGCACGCCGTCGATCTCCGTGTAGGCGTGCATGACCGAGCGGGCACCGCCGTCGCGCACCGCCATCTCGAAGGGCGGCAGGAGGACGTCGGCGATCTCGCGGGGCCCGGCGCTGACGGGGGCGAGGTTGCGCCCGGCGCGGGAGGCGGAGTAGCCGACGAGGTGCTTGAGGGTCGCGTGGATCCCGGTGCTCTGCAGGCCGCGCACGTAGGCGGTGCCGACGGTGCCCACGAGGTAGGGGTCCTCACCGATGCACTCCTCGACCCGGCCCCAGCGCGCGTCGCGGACGACGTCGAGGACGGGCGAGAGCCCCTGGTGCACCCCGAGGGCGGCCATGGACTGACCGATCGCGGCGGCCATCTCCTCGACGAGCGCGGGGTCGAAGGCCGCGCCCCAAGCGAGCGGGGTGGGGAAGGTCGCGGCGCGCCAGGCGGCCACGCCGGTGAGGCACTCCTCGTGGGCGATGGCCGGGATGCCGAGGCGGGTGTTCTCCACCAGCCAGCGCTGGGACTCCAGCAGGGCGCGGCGGCCGACGGCGGGCTCGACCGGGCGCGTGCCGAAGACCCGCGTGAGGTGGCCCAGCCCGTGCCGGGCGAACTCGGTGAAGCGGGGCGCCTCATCGAGCATCGCGTCCTGGAGCGGGGCCACGACCTCGCCGTCCGAGCCGGCGCCCACCCACAGGCCGACGATCTGCGCGAGCTTCTCCTCGAGGGTCATCGCGTCGAGGAGCTCCCGCACGCGGGCGCTCGCAGGCTCCTGGTGAGCGCCGGGGGCCAGGGTGTCCTGCTGGACGGGGACGGTGTCGGTCACGGGTGTTCCTTCGTTCGGGGCCCGGCTCGGCCGGGACGGGGTGGTGCTGGCCTCAGCCCTTGACGGCGCCCTGGAGGCCGTTGACGATCCGCTTCTGGGCCGTGAGGAAGAAGACGAGGGCGGGGATCATCGCCAGGGAGGTGAAGGCGAGGACGCCGGCGGTGTCCTGCGCGTGCTCGGTGGAGAAGCTCGCCACACCGAGCGGCAGGGTCTGGGACGAGGGGTCGTTGAGGACGAGCAGCGGCAGCAGGTAGGCGTTCCAGGAGGCGACGAAGGCGAGGACGCCGACCGTCACCATGCCGGGCCCGGACAGGGGCAGCAGGATGCGCCAGAAGAAGCCGATGCGGCTGGCGCCGTCGAGCAGTGCGGCCTCCTCCAGCTCCTTGGGCAGCGCCATGAGGAAGGGCCGCAGGATGACGACGGTCATCGGCAGGGCGAAGGCCGCCTGCGGCAGCGCCACGCCCCACACGCTGTTGGTGAGGCCCAGGTCCCGGACCATGAGGAAGAGCGGGATGATCGCGACGGTCAGCGGAAAGAGCAGGCCGAGCACGAAGACGAGGAAGAGCGACTCGCGGCCCTTGAAGGTGTAGCGCGCCAGCGGGTAGGCCGCCATGATCCCGAAGACGACGACGACCGCCGTCGTGATGAGCGAGACGATCGTCGAGTTGAGGGCGAAGCGCCAGAAGCTCGCCGACGTGATGACGTTCGTGTAGTTGCTCAGCACCCACGGGTCGGGGAAGCTCACCGGGTCGGACGCGAGCTGGGCGTTGCTGCGGAAGCCGCCGAGCACGGCGTAGATCACGGGGGCCAGCGTGGCCGCGACGACGACGAGCGCGATCCCGTAGACGAGCGGGTTGCCGCCGCTGAACGCGTTGCTGCGTCGGCGACGCTGCGGGTCCGGCTCGACGCTCTCCTCCGGCCGGGAGACGGGCACCACGGCGGTCATCGGGTCACCTTCTTCCGGGTGGTGCGGGGCATGTCGGTGTCACGCCGCAGGATGAGGCGCTGGTAGGTGAGCGCGAGGACGAGGGAGATGACGAAGAGGAGGACGGCGACGGCGGAGGCGTAGCCGTACAGGCTCCGGTTCGTCCCCTGGTTGATGAGGTAGATCGCCATCGTGATCGTCGAGTTCGCCGGCCCGCCCTTGGTGAGGATCCAGACCATGTCGAAGAGCTGGAGCGAGCCGATCATCGAGAGGAAGCCCCACGTGCGAATGGTCGGTCCGAGGAGCGGCACGGTGATGCGGCGCTGCACCTGCCACCACGAGGCGCCGTCGATCTGCGCCGCCTCGTAGAGCTCGGGCGGCACGCCCTGGAGCCCCGCGAGGAAGAGGATGACGGCGAGGCCCAGGTACTTCCAGGTGAGGACGACCATGACGGTGTAGAGGGCGATGTCGGGGTCCCCGAGCCACACCTGGACGAGGCTGCCGAGCCCGACGGCCTCCAGCGCGGCGTCCACCGGCCCGTTGGGCTGCAGCAGCATGAACCACACGACACCGGCGACGACCTCCGCCAGGACGTAGGGGACGAAGATGACGACCCGGAGGAAGGAACGGCCCCACATCTCGCGGTTTAGCAGGAGCGCGATCCCCAGGCCGAGGGGCAGCTGGATGAGGATCGACAGGACGACGATCGTGAGGTTGTGCATGACCGCGCTGGTGAAGATCTGGTCCTGCAGGGCGCGGGTGTAGTTCGCCAGGCCGACGAAGTCGTCGAGCGGGCCCAGGCCGTTCCAGCTGTAGGCCGAGTAGCGCACCGCCTGGACGACGGGGACGACGACGAACAGCGCGAACAGCACCAGTGCCGGTCCGACGAAGAAGGCGATCTCCAGGCGCTTGCGCCACTGGCCGGAGAGGCGGGACGGGGCTCCGGCAGCGTGGCAGCGGCGACACCCGGCCGGGTCACGTCGTCTGCCACGTCACTCATCCCAGGTCTGCCGCGGCCTGGATGGCGTCGACGATGCCCTGCGCGGAGGACTGGCCGGCGAAGACCAGGGCGATCTCGTCGTTCATCGCGCCGCCGACGTTCTCCCCGAAGGCGGTGTCGAAGTAGAGCTGGACGAAGGGGGCCTGGTCGCGGAACGCGAGGAGGTCGGCCAGGGCCGGGTCGGACACGGAGTCGATCGCGGCCGGGTTGGTCGGCAGGCCCATGTCGTTCTCGGCGAAGGTCTGCTGGACCTCGTCGCTGAGCAGGTAGGTGATGAAGTCGACGCAGGCGTCGGGGGCGTCGTTCGAGCACGCCCACGCGTCACCGCCGCCGAGCGCGGCCTCCGGGTCGCCCTGTCCACCGTCGACGGCGGGGAAGGGGAACCAGCCGGTCTTCTCGCCCAGACCCTCGTTGTCCTCGGTGAGGCCCTGCATGACGCCGGGCTCCCAGTGGCCGGCCAGCTCCATCGCGACCTGCTCGGTGGCGAGGAGGCCGGACGCGGAGGTGGGTCCGGTCTGGGCGGGGGTGGCGAGGAAGCCCGTGTTGAAGGGCTCCGTGGCGACGAGCGCCTCGAGGTCCTCGCCGGCCGCGACGAAGCACGGGTCGGAGAAGTCGAGGGAGGTGACCGCCTCGGTGAGGACATCCTGGCTGCACTGGCGCAGCGCGAAGTAGTACCAGTAGTGCGCGGCGGGCCACTTGTCGCCGGCGCCCACGGAGATCGGCTCGATGCCTTCGCCCTTGAGGGCGTCGACGGCCGCGTCGAGCTCCTCCATCGTCGTGGGGGCCTCGGTGATCCCGGCCTGCTCGAAGAGCTCCGTGTTGTACCAGAAGCCGACGACGCCCACCGAGAAGGGCAGCGCGTAGACGCGGTCCTCGTTGGTCCAGCCGTCGACCGACGACCCGAGCTTCTCGATCGTGTCGGCAGCGACGTCGGTGAGGTCCATCGTCAGCCCGGCCTCGACGTGGGAGGCGAGCTCGCCGCCGCCGCGCTCCATGTAGACGTCGGGGGTGTCCCCGGTCTGGAAGGCGGCGTCGAGGCGCGTGAGCATGTCCTCGTGCGCGAGCGGGGTGATCTCGATCGTGACGCCGGGGTTGTCCGCCTCGAAGTCCGCGGCGACCTGCTCGTAGACGCTGACGCCGGGCTCGTTGTTGGAGTTGTGCCACCACGTCAGGGTGACCGAGTCGCCGTCGCCGCCGGTCGAGGTGGCGTCGGGTTCCTCGCTGTCGCCGCAGGCGGCGAGGACGAGCGCGGCGCTGAGGCCGAGCGCAGTGATGCTGACTGCTCTTCTGCGAAGCATGTCGGTGTTCCTTCAGTCGTCGTCGACAGGGGGTGGCGCCAGCGTGGCAGGGGCTCCGCGCGCGTGTCAATCGTTATCGATAACGTTTTCGTAGCGGTAGAGTCACGAGGATGAGCGAACGGGTGACCATCACGGATGTGGCGCGCAGTGCCGGCGTCTCCGTCGCGACCGTGTCCAAGGTCATCAACGGCCGGTACGGGGTCGCCGCCGCGACGAGCGAGCGGGTGCAGGAGGTCATCTCGCGCCTCGGCTACGAGTCCTCGCTCGTGGCGCGCAGCCTGCGCAGCAGCCGGACGAACGTCATCGGCATCCTCGTCGCCGAGTTCGAGCCCTTCAGCGCCGAGATCCTCAAGGGGGCCTCGGCCGCGGTCGCGTCCACCGGCTACGACCTGCTCGCCTACTCCGGCACCGCGCACGCGGGCAGCGACGTCGGCTGGGAGCGGCGCTCGCTGTCGCGGCTCAGCGGCACCCTCATCGACGGCGCCATCATCGTCACCCCCACCGTCGTCGAGGTCCGGGACGACGTACCAGTCGTCGCGATCGACCCCCACGAGGGCCCCACGGGCATCGCGACCGTGGACGCCGACAACGACGCCGGTGCCGTCCTCGCCACCGAGCACCTCATCGCCCTCGGCCACCGCCGCATCGCCTTCCTCGGCGGGCGCACCGACCTGGAGAGCTCGCGGATGCGCGAGGAGGGGTTCCGCAGCGCCATGGCGGCAGCCGGGCTGGCGGTCGACCCGCGGCTCGTGCGGGTCGGCGGCTACCGGCGCGAGACCGCCGACCGGCCCGCGCACGAGATCCTCGGCCTGGCGGACCGTCCCACCGCCGTCTTCGCGGCCAACGACCTCATGGCGATCGCGACGATCGACGCGGCCCGCGACGTCGGTCTGCGCGTGCCGCAGGACCTGTCCGTCGTCGGCTTCGACGACGTCCCCGAGGCCGTCGCCGCCACGCCACCCCTCACGACCATCGCCCAGCCGATCCAGCAGATGGGCGCCGAGGCCGTCGGTCTGCTCGTGCGCCTCATCGCCGGCGACGACGCCGCGCGCGCCCACGTGCGCCTGCCCACCCGGCTCGTCGAGCGCGGCAGCACCGCGCCCGTGCCCGGCCGCTAGCGCTGGCGCCGAGCGGCGCGACGCTGCATGCTCGCGCCCCAGAGCATGCCGAGCAGGCCGACGACGATGCCGGTGAGGCAGATCGCCCGGACGCCGTCGAGCTCGCGGCCGGTCACCTCGAGGACGAGCACGACGACGAGGGCGACCACCCAGACGACCGTGCCGCCGAGAAACATCGTCACCGTGTTGACGCGCATCGGCGGCAGGTCCTGCGAACGGGTCTCCGGGATGCGCATGGCTCGATGGTAGGGGACCGGGTCCACGGGGACGGGTGGCGCGCAGCCACCGGACGCGCCGTCGTCGTCGCCTGAGGAGTGAGCACCGGCGACGAGGCCGGGCCCGGTTCTGGCACCATGCGGGCCATGTCCACACCGGCGCCGGCGCGCACGCAGAACCCCAGCTGGATCGACCGCTACTTCCGCATCTCCGAGCGCGGCTCGACCGTCGGGCAGGAGATCCGCGGAGGCATCGTCACCTTCTTCGCGATGTCCTACATCCTCGTCCTCAACCCCCTCATCCTCTCCACGCCGGACTCCACCGGCGCCTACCTCGGCGGGGGGACCGACGGGCCGAATCTGGCTGCGGTCGCGGCCGGTACCGCGCTCGTCGCGGGCCTCATGTCCATCCTCATGGGCTCGGTGGCCAAGTTCCCCCTCGCCGTCGCGGCCGGACTGGGCATCAACGCCCTGCTCGCGTACACCGTCGTCGGGATGCCGGGCATGACGTGGGCCGACGCCATGGGCCTCATCGTCCTCGAGGGCATCCTCATCCTCATCCTCGTCCTCACCGGGCTGCGTGAGGCCGTCTTCCGGGCGGTCCCGCAGCAGCTCAAGGTCGCGATCTCCGTCGGCATCGGCCTGTTCATCGCGCTCGTCGGCCTCGTCAACGCCGGCATCGTCCGCCCCGGTGGCACCCCGCTCCAGCTCGGCATCGACGGCTCCCTCGTGGGCTGGCCCGCCGTCGTCTTCGTCGTCGGCCTCTTTCTCATCATGGTGCTCATGGCCCGCGGCGTGCGCGGGGCGATGCTCATCGGGATCGTCACCGCCACGGTGCTCGCCGGGATCATCGAGGCCGTCGCGCACGTCGGCACGCAGGCCGAGGGTGCTGCCGGCGGCTGGGGCCTGACCGTCCCGGCCATCGAGGGCTCGGTCGTCGCGGCGCCGGACTTCGGCACGCTCGGCCAGTTCTCGCTCTTCGGCGCCTTCGGCAAGATCGGTGTCGTCGCGGCGCTGCTCCTCATCTTCTCGATCCTCCTCGCCGACTTCTTCGACACCATGGGCACGATGGTCGCCATCGGCGCCGAGGGCGGGCTTCTCGATGAGGACGGCAACCCGCCGAACACCCGTCAGATCCTCGTCGTCGACTCCCTCGCGGCCGCCGCCGGTGGCGCGGCGGGCGTCTCGTCGAACACGAGCTTCATCGAGTCGGCCGCGGGCGTGGGCGACGGCGCGCGCACCGGCCTGGCCTCGGTCGTCACCGGCATCGCGTTCCTGCTCGCGATCTTCCTCGCGCCGCTCGCCGAGTTCGTCCCCTACGAGGCGGCGACCCCGGCGCTCGTCATCGTCGGCTTCCTCATGATGCAGCAGGTCACCGAGATCAGCTGGCGGGACATGGCGATCGCCATCCCGGCCTTCCTCACGATCGTCCTCATGCCCTTCGCCTACTCGATCACCGTGGGCATCGGCGCCGGCTTCATCGCTTACGTCGTCCTCGCGGCGACGCGCAAGGGCGGGGCCCGCAAGGTGCACTGGCTCATGTGGGTGGTCGCGGCGCTCTTCGTCGTCTACTTCGCCCTCGGGCCCATCCAGCAGGTCCTCGACATCTGAGCCGTCTCGCTTCTCCACTCGCTCGACTGTGCGCCCCTAGGGGCCACCACGCTCCCGGTCTACCGGGGCGCATGGTGGCGGGAGGGGCGCACAGTGCGTTCCGGGGGCGCGCCGGGACTCCGTGATGCGCCGCTGCGTGCCACAAGCGAGGCGTGAGGGGACTTCCGGAAGTTCCTGTCAAGGGTCCAGCCTTGTGCGACCCTCTCGGCCGGGCGGTTTGTGGCACATGCCGCACGGCCGGAGCGGAACCCGCGCGCGAGAGTGCCCCTCACGACCATGCGCCCGCCGGTGTCACCGTGCCGCCGGTAGACCGGGAGCATGGTGGACCAGCGGGCGCAGGGTGAGAGGACGGCTGTGCGGTGGGCGGCCGTGCGGGCAGAGCTGGCAGGCGTCAGCCCCAGAGGCGGCGGGTGGCGAGCTCGGCGCCGGCGGAGAGGGTCTCGAGCTTGGCCCAGGCGATCTGCGGGTGGATCCGCCCGCCCAGCCCGCAGTCCGTCGAGGCGATGACGCGCTCGCGGCCCACACCGGCCGCGAAGCGCTCGATGCGGTCGGCGACCAGCTCGGGGTGCTCGACGACGTTCGTCGCGTGGGAGACGACGCCGGGCAGGATGAGCTTGCCCTCGGGCAGCTCGACGTCCTGCCACACCTTCCACTCGTGCTCGTGGCGCACGTTGCCCGCCTCGAAGGAGTAGGCGCCGGCGTTGATCTGGAGCATGGTGCTCACGATGTCGGCCATCGCGATGTCGGTGGTGTGCGGGCCGTGCCAGCTGCCCCAGCACAGGTGGAAGCGGATGCGGTCCTCGGGCAGGTCGCGCAGCGCGTAGTTCAGCGCCTCGACCCTCAGCTGGGTGAAGGCGACGTAGTCCTCGACGCTCGGCTCGGGGGTGATCTGGTCGAAGTTCTCCGCGATCGAGGGGTCGTCGATCTGGAGGACGAGCCCGGCGTCGATGATCGCGCGGTACTCCTCGCGCAGGACGTCGGCCCACGCGTAGACGAACTCCTCCTCGCTCGCGTAGTGGCGGTTGGTGATGCGCGAGGCGCTGCCGGGGGACAGGGCGGTGATGAACCCTTCCTCCGCGCCCGTGCGCTCCAGCGCCGCCTTGAGGTTGGCGATGTCCGCGGCGATCGCGTCCTGGCCGGTGTAGCTGAGCGGCCCGGTGCACGAGGGGAACGGGCTGGCCTTGGGGTCGCCGGTGAAGATCCCGGACGTCGGGTCCGCGTAGGCCTCGGCGAAGATGTGCCGGTCGCGGCGGTGGAGGAAGCCGGTGAGCCGGGTGTCGCCGGGGGCGGACTGGACGTCGGCGGTGGCCCAGGAGGCGTCGTCGATGATCTCCAGGCCGCCGGTGCGCTGGAAGGAGTAGGACCACCACGCGCCGTAGTCCACCGGCGAGCTCATCGCCTTGCCGTACTCGCCGTCGCCGACGACGTCGATCCCCACGGCCCGCTGCCGCTCGACGAGGGCCGTCACCTCCCCGGCGAGGAAGCCGGCGAAGTCCTCCGGTCCCTCGCCCGCCTGTCGGGCGGCGTTGGCCTCGAGGAGGGCGGCGGTGCGCGGCAGGCTGCCGGCGTGGGTGGTGAGAATGCGGTCGGCGCTGGAACGCACGGGTACCTCCGGGTCGTGGACGGGCGCCTCCATGCTCGCACCCGGCCCACGGCGAGGGCCTCCTGTCCGCGAGCCGGGCGCCGTCGTCGTCGCCGTCCTAGTAGGCGAGAACGCCGGCGTGGGCGACCTCACCACGACAACTGTTTCGTTCGCTGAACTAACGATCTAGAATTGGTCACATGACGAACCCCTCGCCCTCGACGACGACGGCGAGCCGCACCCGCCAGCACCCCGACCTCGCCACGGAGCTGCGCGTGACGGTCCTGCGACTGTCCCGCAAGATCCGTTCCGCCGCCGTCGTGGGGGAGCTGAGCGAGGCCCAGTACTGCGTGCTCGCCGGCCTGACCCACCACGGACCCTCCACCCCGCGCGCCCTCGCCGAGCGGGACGGCGTCCAGCCGCCGACCATGACCCGCACCATCGCGGCACTCGAGTCGGCCGGCCTTGTCGTGCGCAGCGCTCACCCCACCGACGGGCGCCAGGTGCACATCGAGCTCACCGACGCCGGCACCGCCGTCGTCGACGAGACCCGCCGCCGCCGCACCGAGTGGATGGAGGAGATGCTGCGCCACCTCACCGCCGACGAGCGCGCTACCGTCGAGAAGGCCGTCGCGATCCTCCGGGAGGTCGCCCACGTATGAGGTCGACCTTCGCCTCCCTGAAGTTCTTCAACTACCGGATGTGGTTCGCCGGCGCCCTCGTGGCCAACGTCGGCACCTGGATGCAGCGGATCGCCCAGGACTGGCTCGTCCTCACGATCCTGTCCGACGACTCCGGGCTGGCGATCGGCATCGTCACCGGGCTGCAGTTCCTCCCCATGCTCCTGCTCAGCCCCTTCGGCGGGCTGCTCGCCGACCGGCTCCCCAGGCGCAAGCTCCTCATCGGGACGCAGTCGGCGCTCGCGGTGCTCGCGGCAGGGCTCGGCCTCCTCGTGCTCGGCGGTCACGCGCAGCTGTGGCACGTCTACGTCTTCGCGCTGACGCTCGGCGTCGTCACCGCGCTGGACAACCCGGTGCGCCAGACCTTCGTCGCCGAGATGGTGCCGCCGGCCAGCCTGCCCAACGCGGTGGGCCTCAACTCCGCGTCCTTCAACGCCGCGCGGCTCATCGGCCCGGGCATCTCGGGCCTGCTCATCGCCGTCGTCGGCCCGGGCTGGATCTTCATCATCAACGCGCTGAGCTTCGCCGCGACGATCCTGTCCCTCACCCTCATGCGCAAGGACGAGCTCCACGAGCTGCCGCACACCTCCCGCGGCAAGGGGCAGATCCGTGAGGGGATGGCCTACGTCCGGGGCCGCACCGACATCCTCACGATCATGGTCGTCGTCGGTGTCGTGGGCGCTCTCGGCCTGAACTTCCAGATGACGAGCGCCCTCATGGTCCGCGAGGTCTTCCAGCGGGACGCCGGCGAGTACGGCATCCTCGGCTCGATCATGGCGGTCGGCTCGCTCGGCGGGGCGCTCCTGGCAGCCCGGCGCAAGCAGCCGCGGGTCCGGCTGGTGCTCGGGGCGGCCTTCGCCTTCGGCGTCGCCTCCGGCCTCATGGCGCTCATGCCGACCTACGAGCTCTACGCCCTCATGACCATCCCGGTGGGCTTCGCGTCCCTCACGATGATGACCGCCGCGAACGCCACGGTGCAGATGTCCACCGACCCGCACTTCCGGGGCCGGGTGATGAGCCTGTACATGATGGTCTTCCTCGGCACGACGCCGATCGGCGCGCCGGTCGTCGGGTGGATCGGGGAGACCTTCAACGCCCGCTGGGCGGTCGGCGTGGGCTCGATCTCCGCGATCCTCGTGTCCGTCGCTGCGGCCTTCTGGGTCAAGCGGCACTGGGAGGTCGAGGTGACCTACCGGCTGCGCCACCGCCCGCACCTGCGCATGGTCGGCCCCACCGAGCGCGCCCGTTCGCGCGAGGAGGCCAAGGCTCGGCTCGGCGCCTCCGACGCGGAGAACGCCACCGGCCTCGCCTGACCGCGACACCCCCGACCTCTTCCGCATATGCGGGGTATCTGCGGCCGGACGTCGTGTGCCGACTGCGGAAATCCCGCATATGCGGAGGAGGGGGTGGGGGGTCAGGCGGTGTAGGCGCCCTGCCAGACGGAGGCGAAGGGCGTCCTGGCGCTGACGCGGGCGTGGATGCCCGCGGTCACCAGGGCCTTGGCCGTGCGGACGGCGTCGGGGACGCTCGCGCCCTTGGCCAGCTCCGCCGCGGTCGCGGCCGCGAGGGTGCAGCCGGCGCCGGAGACGCGCTCCTCACCGACCTTGGGCTCGGACAGGATGGTCACCTCCTCGCCGTCGAACAGGACGTCGACGGCGTCGTCCCCTGGCAGCTCGACCCCGCCCTTGGCGAGCACGTACTTCGGTCCGAGCGCGTGGATGCGCCGGGCGGCCTCGACGAGGTCGTCGACCGAGGAGATCTCGTCCATGCCGGACAGCGTCCGGGCCTCGAACATGTTTGGGGTGATGACGGTGGCCAGCGGCAGCACCTGCTCGCGCAGCGCGGTGTCGGTGTCGAGCGCGGCACCGGCCTCCTGGCCCTTGCAGATGAGCACCGGGTCCAGGACGACGTGGCGCCACGGCTGGGCGCGCAGCGCGCGGGCGACGACGTCGATCGTCGCGGGCGTGCCGAGCATGCCGATCTTGACGACGTCGAGCTCGTGAGTGGAGGTGGCGGCCTCGATCTGGTCGGCGATCACCTCGGGTGCGACGGGCACGAAGCGGTGCGCCCAGTCGTTCTTCGGGTCGAAGGAGACGATGCAGGTGATCGCCCCGACCCCGTAGACGCCGAGCTGCTGGTAGGTCCGGATGTCGGCCTGGATGCCTGCACCGCCGGTGGCCTCTGAGCCGGCGATGACGAGGGCGAGCTGGGTCACGTTCTGCTCCCGTACGTGAGGAAAAGGACCCACCCAGGGTATGCCTCCCCGCGGGACGTCAGTCCCGCCCGCGGTGCCGTCGCAGGGCCAGCCCGCCACCGAGCAGCACGAGCACCGCGAGAGCAGCGACGCCGACCGGCGCGCCCGTGCTCGGCAGGCGGCCCGGAGCCGGCGCCGCCGACGGGGCAGGCCGGGTGGTCTCGTCGCCGGCACCGCCACCGGACGTCGGCGCGCTGTGCGTCGGCGTCGGGTCGGGCGTCGGTTCCGGGGTGGGCGTCGGCTCGGGCGTCGGTTCCGGGGTGGGCGTCGGCTCGGGCGCGTCGGGCAGGACCGTGCCGTCCTCGCCGACGACGAGGACGACCTCGTCGTCGTAGGTGCGCCGCTCGGTGCCGAGCACGGCGAGGTCGTCGTCGAGGAGCGGGAAGGAGTAGACGGGGGTGAGAGTCATCGTCGCGGCGACTCCCGGCTCCTCGCTGCGCTCGAGGTTGACCTCGAGGTGCCCGTAGTGCTTGCCGCCGTCCACGAGCCGCTCACCGTCCCAGACCTCCGGCTCGGACTGGTCGGCCGACCATACGCGGTAGGGGTTGTACCCGAGCAGCGGCTCGGACAGGAGGTTGCCGTTCTCGTGCCGCTCGCCGCGCAGCCCGTCCCCGGCGACGCCGACGTCGTAGTAGTGGATGCCCTGGCCGTCGCCGTCGGCGTCGACCCAGGAGCGCTCGAACATCTCCGAGTGGCCCGAGATCACGGCGGCCACGCCGTACTCCTCGAACATCTCGCTGTACACCCGCATGGGCGGGCCGCCCTGGCCGGAGGACTCCTCGTGGTTCATGGGAAGGCCGTGCTCCCCGGAGGAGTAGGGGGCGTGGTGGAACTGGACGACGACGACCTGGCCGCGCTCCCGGGCGTCGGCGAGCTGCTCCTGCGCCCACTCCCACTGCACGCTGCCCGGGTTGTAGGGCGACAGGTCCGTGCCGCCGCCGGCCTCGTAGGCGGTGGAGGTGTAGCTCGACTGCGTGTCCGCCCCGGGGCCGGTGTACTCCCGCCCGGTGAGCCGTTCGTCCTCCGGGTAGTTGTCGCGGTGGTCGTCGGGCAGCCCCTTGGTCGAGTCGAGGGTGAGGACGGTGAGCGGGCCGTAGTCGATGCGGTGGTAGTTGCTCTGGTGCTCGGGGGTGCCGTTGCCGGGCGGGGTGAAGTAGCTGCGGTAGGACGCTCGGCCGTCGATCACGGCCGGGATCGTGTACTCGCCGTCGGAGGCGCCGAAGGGCTCCCAGTTGCCGAGGGCGGTGACGACCGGGCGGCTCTGGGCGGTCTGGCCCGCGTCCCCGCTCAGGTACCTGAACCACTCGTCCCACGCCGGCTGGAAGCCGCCGCCCTGGACGAGGTCCCCCGCGAAGAGCATGAGGTCGGGGTCGCGGTCGGCGACGATGCCCATGTTGGACGCGAACCCCTCGTCCTCGGTGAGCGCGTAGCGCAGGATGCGCTCGCCCTGCCGGTCCTCGGAGCCGAAGGTCTGCGCCCACCGCGAGTCGGTGGGGGAGGGCCGCTCGCTGCCGTCGGCGACCGCGCCCGGCACCCACTCGCGGTGGGTGACACGGCCCGCGGGCTCGGTCTCCGAGTCCGACATCGCGGTGAACCTGATGTGGTCCCAGTCCTCCCGGCTCGGGGCGGTGGTCAAGGTGCTGCGCACCTCCGAGTCGCCCTGTCGTACGAGGTACTCGTACTCGGTCCCCGGCTCGAGGCCCTCGACCCGCACCTGGTGCCGGTAGGCGCGCCCCTCGCGGAACCAGTCGCCCCACTCCGGGTGGTCCACCGCCTGCTGCCGGTTGTTGTCGGTCCAGTCGAGATGGGCCTGCAGCTCCGGGGTCGAGGCGACGGGCTCCCGTCCGGCCAGCTGCAGCTCACCGGGCTCCTCCTCCCAGGAGAACCAGGTGACGAGCATCGAGTCCGTCGTCGGGCTCTGCAGGTAGGGCTGGACGCGGAAGTCGTCGGTGGCGGCGCTCGCGGGGACACCGGCGAGGGCGGAGACGGCGAGAGCGGCAGCGGCGCCGAGCGCGCACGCGCGGGCGGGGGTGGACGGGCGGACTGTGACCATGCGCACATCGAAGCAGAGGGCGCCGACATCCACGCGCCGGACGGAGGGGACGGTGCCGCCCCGGCAGGAGATCTTGAGGGAGTCCTGAGGTGGGCCTGGGGTGAGCGCGCGGGTCCGCTGAGGTCGGCGGCAGATATTTGCTTCAGCGCCGGACGGACCGGCACCAGCCCGAGAGGACACCACCATGGCTCGCAGCACCACCACCACCTCCCGCTTCACCTCCACCACGTGGAAGGCCATCGCGGCCACCGCCGCCGGCGTCGTCCTGCTCGGTGCGGGCGGCGCGACCTTCGCCGAGTGGTCGGACTCCGAGGCCGCCGCGACCGACACCGCGATCACCTCCGGTGTCCTCGACCTCGCCGCCGGCGAGGGCACGTGGACCAACGTCGTCGGCACCGACGTCACGGCCGCCGTCGAGGACGGCAGCTACCTCGTCGTCCCCGGCGACGCCCTCACCTACCGCGAGACCATGACGGTCGACGCGCAGGGTGACCTGCTCCGTGGAACGGTCGCCCACAACCTCGAGGGCCTCACCGGCGACGCCGAGCTCCTCTCCAAGCTCGCCGCCAGCACGACCATGACCCTCAACGGCACCCCCGTCGCGGGCGCCTCCACCACCGTCGTCGCCGACGACGAGCTCCAGGACCTCGACGTCGCCGTCACCGTCGCCTTCGACGCGACGACCGCCGGCCTCGTCGGCCAGGGCCAGAGCGTCACGCTCGGCGGCCTCGACGTCACCCTCACCCAGGCGCGCATCGCCGGCGAGTGACCCGGCCCCACCACCCGCACCGGCCCCGTCCCAGCAGCGACCAGGAGACCTTGATGAGCACCGCGACCGCCACCCTCACCCCCGCCCGGCACCGCGTCGAGCCGGCACCGCGCCGCCCCGGCATCGTGCGCACGCTGGTCACCCGCGTGCTCCCCGGGGTGCTGCTCGTGGCGCTGCTCGCCCTGCTCGGCGCCCTCATTTTGGTCCCGCGTCTGCTCGGGTGGGCCCCGCTCACCGTCCTCAGCGGCTCGATGGAGCCGACCATCCCCACCGGCAGCCAGATCGTCATCTCCCCGGTGACCGACGTCGAGTCGCTCGAGGTGGGGGACGTCATCACCGTCATGCCCTACCCGGACGACCCCACGCTCGTCACGCACCGCATCGTCGAGCGGGCCGAGACCCCGGCGGGCCCCTCCTTCAGCACCCAGGGCGACGCGAACGACGTCGTCGACCCGTGGCAGGTCACCGAGACGCAGGTCCGCGGCGAGGTCCGCTACTGGGTCCCCGCCGCCGGCTACGTCGCGACCGCGCTGTCCGGTCACACCAAGGCGATCGGCACGGCCGTCATCGCCGCCGCACTCTTCGGCTACGCCGCCCTGCAGGTGGTCCGCGCCGGGCGTGAGCGCCGCACCGCGGACGCCGTCGTCGGCCCGGTCGTCGACCGCGAGCGCCTCACCCGCCTGGAGGACGAGGTCGGCCACGAGGCCGCCGTCGGGATGGTCGAGCGCTTCGTCGACATGCTCCCCACCCGGGTGGCCCGTCTTCACGACGCGGTCGCCGCCGGCGAGGTCCCCGAGCTGCGCGACGCCTCGCTCAGCCTGGGCGGCACGGCGTCGATGCTCGGCGCCGACCGGCTCGCCGAGGTGGCGGCCACGTGCCGCGCCGCGGACGCCGCCATGGCGCGCGAGGTCCTCGCCGAGCTCGACCGGCTCGCCGACGCGACCGAGCGTGAGCTCGTTGCCGTGCAGCAGGCCTAGCGCCGGGCGAGATCGGCGCGTTGCTCGCCGGGTGGGGCAAGCAGCACGACGACGTGTTGCGAGAGGTACAGCACGAGCGTCATGTACAGACACTGGACACGACTCGTTTACATGTTAAGTTTCCCAGTCAATAGTTGACATGTTGGCGAAGTGTGTTGAGGGAGTTGACGCGTTTCCACGACGTCAAAGTGGGACGCGAGCGGCTCTTCGTCAACCACGAGTTCCTCGGCGTTCTCATCCGCCCGGAGTAAGCCCTCCCGTCGCCGCGCAGCAGGCCTAGCGCCGGGCGAGGATGATCGGCGCCGCCGTGCGGGGGTGGGGCAGGACCTCGACGGCGTGCTGGTAGACGCCGGACAGCAGGTCCGGCTGCAGCACCTCGGCCGGCGCGCCGACCGCGGCCACGCGGCCACGGTCGAGCACGGCCACCCTGTCCGCGTACCCCGCGGCCAGATTGAGGTCGTGAAGGACGACGACGACGGCGTCACCCGCCGCCGCCCGGTCCCTCGCCAGGGCCAGGACGAGCTCCTGGTGGTGGAGGTCGAGGGCGGCGGTCGGCTCGTCGAGGAGGACGACGCCCGCGGACTGGGCGAGCACGCGGGCCAGCGAGACGCGGGCCTGCTCACCGCCGGACAGCGAGCTGAAGGTGCGGTCGGCGAGAGCTGTCGTCTCGGTCAGCTCCATCGCGCGGGCGACGGCGGCGTCGTCGTCGTCCTCGCGGGCGGTGTGTGACCACGGGGAGCGGCCCATCTCCACCACCTGCCGGCAGGTGAAAGGGAAGGTGAGGGTGACGCGCTGGACGAGGACGGCGCGGCGCATCGCGGCCTCCGTCGTCGACCACTCGCGGAGCGGACGGCCGGCGAGCGTCACGCTGCCGCCCGCCGGGACGTCCCCGCTGAGCACGCCGAGGAGCGTCGACTTGCCCGCCCCGTTGGGGCCCACGAGGGCGACGACCTCGCCCGCGCGGACGCCGAGGCTCACGTCGTCGAGGATCGTGGCGCCGCCGAGGACGACGCGGGCGCCGTCGACGGTGATCGCGGTCTCGCCCCGCTCGAGCGGCTCGGGCAGGCGGGGGCGGCGCGGCAGGAGCCTCATGCCCACCCTCCCTGGGTCGTGCGCATGCGGCGCATGAGCCACAGGAAGAACGGTCCGCCGACCACCGAGGTGAGCATGCCCAGGGGCAGGTCGGCGAAGGGGACGGCGGTGCGCGCGACGAGGTCCGCGACCGTGAGCAGCAGCGCGCCCCCGACGGCGCTGGCCGGCAGCAGCAGGCGGTGGCCCGGCCCGGCGACGAGCCGCACGAGGTGCGGGACGACGAGCCCGACGAAGGCGATGACGCCCGCGAAGGCGACGCCCGCGCCGACGAGGAGCGCGATGACGACGATCGCCACGACCCGCAGCCGTTCGACGTTGACCCCGAGGTGCCGGGCCGAGCGGTCCCCGAGCGAGAGGAGGTCGAGCTGGCGGGCGAGGAGGAGGGACACGGCGATCCCGACGACGACGAAGGGCGTGACGACGCCGACCGCTTGCCAGCGGGCGCCGTTGAGGCTGCCGAGCTGCCAGAAGACGATCTGCTCGCGGGCGGTGGGGCTGGCGATGAAGGTGTTGAAGGCGACGATCGCCGAGGCGATCGCGGTGACGGCCACGCCGGTGAGGATGAGGGTGATGGCCTCGGTGCGCCCGCCGGAGCGGGACAGGGAGTAGACGAGCAGGGTCGTGGCGAGCGCGGCGACGAAGGCCGCGAGCGGCACCGTCCACGTGCCGAGGACGTCGAGCCCGGTGACGATCGCGAGGCTCGCGCCGACGGCCGCGCCGGGGGAGACGCCGATGATGGCCGGCTCGGCCAGCGGGTTGCCGAAGACGCCCTGCATGAGGGCGCCGGCCACCGCGAGCGCCGCCCCGACGACGACGGCGAGCGCGATGCGCGGGAAGCGCACCTGCCACAGCGCGGCGTCGCCCTGCGGGTGGCGGGGGCCGGTGACGGAGTCGAGCGGGAGGTCGACGTGGAGGCCGATACCGCCCAGCAGCCACTCGAGGGCGCCGTCGAGCCGGCCGAGCACCGAGCCGGCGACCTCCCCCGGGGGGATCGCCAGCTGCCCGGCGCCCGCAGCGACGACGCACACGACGGCGAGCGCGAGGGCGGTGCCGGTGAGCAGCCACCAGCCGCGGCCGCGCCCGGCGGTGGTGGCGGCAGGCGCGGTGACGGTCGCGGTCACTCGTAGACCGCCTCGGCCAGGGCGGTGACGACCCGGCCGGTGCGCGGTCCGAAGCTGAGGAGCACGGTGTCGTCCACGTCGACGACGCGGCCGTCGGCCACCGCCTCCGTCTGCGCCAGGCCAGGGACGAGGGAGAGGCCGTCGGGGCCTCCCACGGACTCCAGGCCGGCGCTCATGAGGAGGAGGACGTCGGGCTGGACGCTGATCATCGTCTCGGCGCTGATCTGGGTGAAGGGCCGCTCGAGGCCGGCCTCGGTGCCGACGTCACGCGCGCCGATGGCGCGGATGAGCGAGTCGGCGCCGGATCCCGGACCGCCGAGGAGCTGGACCATGCCGCCGCGCAGGTAGAGGAAGGCGACGGCGGGGGACTGGGCGCCGGTCGGGGCGTCGTCGAGGGCCGCGGTGATCTCCTGCTGGGTGCGCGCGACGAGCTCCTCACCGGCGTCGGGCACACCGAGCGCGCCGGCGACGGCGCGGATGTGCGTGGGGATCGTGTCCATCGAGCGGGTGTCGTCGAAGAAGATCACCGGGATGCCGGCGTCACGCAGCTGGAGCTGGACCTCGGTGGGGCCGATGGTCGTGTCGGTGAGGACGACGCTCGGGTTGAGGGCGAGGATCGCCTCGGCGTTGAGGTCGTGCGCCCCGGGGGTGACGACGGGCAGGTCCGCCGCCTCGGGGAAGCCGGTGGAGGTGTCGCGCCCGACGACGTTGTCCCCCAGTCCGAGGGAGAAGACGATCTCGGCGAGGGTGCCGTAGAGGTCGACGGCGAGGATGCGGCTGGTGTCCGCCACCTCGACGACGGCGCCGTCGCAGGACTCGACCGTGACGGGCAGCTGCTGCGCGGGCGCCGTCGCCACCGGGTCGATGGTGTCATCCGTCACGACGGCGGTGGTGGGCGCGGTGAGCAGGCTCGCGTCACCGCTCGCGGTGCGCTCGGGGAGCGGCTCGCCGTCGTGGTCGTGCGTGACGGCGAAACCCTCGACCGGGTCGCCGCACGCCTGCACGGTTTCCGCGGCCGCAGGCGCCGTCTGCGCCGTCGTCGTCCCAGCCGGTTCCGCCGGGCCTCCTGCGCACGCCGAGAGGGTCAGTGCCGCGACAGCGGCGACGAGCGCGAGGCGCGCGGGAAGGCGGGTCATGAAGTTCCTTGGACGGGCGGGTGCGCTGGGCGTGTGTGCGCTGGTGGACAATTTACGTGACGTACCCGTAGCGTAATCGTCGATTAGGCTTGCCTTACCTAAGTGTGCCACGAGGAGAGAGATGTCACGGACCCCTGAACCTGCTGGCCACGGCCAGTTCGACGGCCGCGCACGCGGCCGTCTTCTTGCCGTGCTGGCTGCCGGCATCGCCCTCGTGGGCGGCCTCTTCGTCGCGGCCCCGGCGGCCGCCGCCTCCGCCAGCGGCCCCGACGGCCAGCAGGTGACGGTCGAGCCCTCGAGCGGCCTCGACCCGGACGGGCAGCAGGTCACGGTGAGCGGCTCCGGCTTCGACACCTCCAAGGGCGTCTACGTCGCGCTGTGCGTGGACAAGGGGGCTGGCCAGCAGCCCGGCCCGTGCCTCGGTGGCGTCGACATGGAGGGCGCCGGCGGTGCCTCCGCCTGGATCTCCTCCAACCCGCCCGCCTACGGCGAGGGACTTGCCCAGCCCTTCACCGAGTCTGGGGGGCGCGGTTCCTTCTCCGTGACCCTCAGCGTCTCCGCCGCCGACTCCTTCACCGACTGCCTCGACCCCGCCGTCGCCCCCAACGGCTGCGTCATCGGCACCCGCGCCGACCACACGCGCGGCGGTGACCGCTCCGCCGACGTCCGCATCCCCGTGACCTTCGCCACCGGCAACTCCGACGCGGGCGCCGACGCCGCCGCGGGATCCGGGTCCGAGCAGTCCGGCTCGGGCGGCGATGCCGCCGCCGAGGCCGACTCCGACGGCTCGCTCGCCACCACCGGTGTCACCGTCGGCATCATCGCCGGCGCCGCTGCGCTCCTCCTCGCCGCGGGTGTCGCGGCACTCCGCCTCCGTCGTCGTCACTCCGCCTAGACAGGACCCTGATGAGCACCACGACCTGGCGCGCCCGCGCGCGCCGCACCCTCGCCGCTGTCACGACGACGGCGCTCGCAGCCGGCGCCGTCGTCGTCGGCACCGGCACGACGGCGCTCGCCGCCGAGCCCGCCGCGACGGTCGAGTCCGGCAGCGCCCAGTGGGGCGTCAAGGAGTCCTTCCGCCGGTACGTCACCTCGCCCATCGCGCACGGCTCGGTGACGGCAGTCGCGCCCGCCCAGCAGCTCGACGACGGGCGCTTCGGCTTCGTCGCGGAGAGCGGCAGCGTCGAGGGCACGACGGCGCGGGTCGACCTCGCCGGCGGCGTCTCCTTCGCGGGGCACGACGAGGGCGAGGGGCCGGTCCTCGAGGTGCACCTCTCGGACGTCCAGGTGGTCATCGACGGCGACGAGGGATCGCTGGTCGCAGACGTCACCTCCCGTGCATTCGTCAACACGACGACCGTCGGCGAGCTCGTCGCGTACACGGACGTCGAGCTCGGCTCGATTGACCTCAGCTCCGCGCCGCTGACGGTCGCGGACGGGGTCGCCTCCCTCGTGAACGCTCCGGTCACGCTCACCGCGGACGGCGTTCCCGCGTTCGCCAACTTCTACAAGGCCGGTGACGCGCTCGACCCGCTGAGCTTCAGCGTCGAGCTCGAGGCGAGCACCGTGGCCCCGCAGGTCACGGTCCAGCCGCAGGACGTCTCGGTCGACACCGGCGACGACGCGGTCTTCAGCGCGGCCGCGACCGGCACGCCTGAGCCCACTGTCCAGTGGCAGACCCGCCCCGGCGCGGACGCCGAGTGGCAGGACGTCGCGGACGCCACGGCCACCGACCTCACGCTTCCCGCCGTCGCCGCGGAGCGGAACGGACTGCAGGTGCGCGCCGTCTTCAGCAACGGCACCGAGCCGGACGCCGTGACCGCCGCCGCGACCCTCACCGTCGCCGCCGCGCCGGTCGAGCCGGAGGAGCCGGTCGAGCCCGAGGAGCCGGTGGCGTTCGAGCCGGCGATCGAGGTCTTCGCCGCCGACGGCGTGACGCCGCTCGGTGACGCCGAGGTGGCCTACGGGGACACCGTCGTCGTCAAGGGCACGGGCTTCGACCCGGCCGCGAACGTCGGTGGCCGCGGCGTCCCGATCCCGAGCACGCTGCCGCAGGGCACCTACGTCGTCTTCGGCAAGTTCGCCGAGCAGTGGCAGCCGTCGCAGGACGTGCCGTCCTCCGCCCGCGTGGTGGGCGCGCAGAAGTGGGCGCTCGCCGAGGGTGTGCTCGACCAGGTGCCGCCGAACTACCAGCACGTGATCCGTCGCCAGTGGGTCGACATCGCCGAGGACGGTTCGTTCACGGCCGAGCTCACGGTCACCGAGCCGGCAGCGGGCTGGCCGGAGGACGGCGGCTTCGGTGTCTACACCTACGCGGCGGGCGGCGTGAAGAACCCCGCGCAGGAGCTGTCGGTGCCGCTCAACGTGGTCGACGAGCCGACTGAACCGGTGGAGTGGACCCCCGCGATCGAGGTCTTCGCCGCCGACGGCGTCACCCCGGTCGGTGACGCGATGCTCACCTACGGGGACACCGTCGTCGTCAGGGGCACGGGCTTCGACCCGGCCGCGAACGTCGGCGGGCGCGGCGTGCCGATCCCGAGCACGCTGCCGCAAGGAACCTACGTCGTCTTCGGCAGCTTTGCTGACCAGTGGCGCCCCTCGCAGGACGCGCCGAGCTCCAACCGCGTGATCGGGGCGCAGAAGTGGGCGCTCGCCGAGGGGGTCCTCGACCAGGTGCCCGCCAACTTCCAGGGCGCGATCCGTGGTCAGTGGGTCGACATCGCCCAGGACGGTTCGTTCACGGCCGAGCTGACGCTCGGTGGCCTGGGCAAGGCATGGCCCCAGGACGGCACCTTCGGTGTGTACACCTATGCCGCCGGCGGCGTGACGAACGCCGAGCAGGAGCTCAGCGTCCCGCTCAACTTCATGCCCGAGCCGCAGATCGAGGTCCTCACGGCCGACGGCAAGCCCGTCGGAGAGTCCCAGCTGGTGGAGGGGGACACCGTCGTCGTCAAGGGCACGGGCTTCGACCCGGCCGCGAACGTCGGCGGGCGCGGCGTGCCCATCCCGAGCACGCTCCCGCAGGGCACGTACGTGGTGCTCGGGAAGTTTGCCGAGCAGTGGCAGCCGTCGCTCGACGTGCCCTCCTCGGCACGGGTTGTCGGTGACCAGCGCTGGGCGCTGGCCGAGAACGTGCTGGACCAGGTGCCGCCGACCTTCCAGGGTGCGATCCGTCGCCAGTGGGTGGACATCGCCGAGGACGGTTCCTTCACGGCCGAGCTCACGGTGACCGAGCCGAAGGACGGCTGGCCGCAGGATGGCACCTTCGGTGTCTACACCTACGCCGCTGGCGGCGTGAAGAGCCCCGCGCAGGAGCTGTCTGTCCCGCTCGACGTCGTCGCGGAGCGCACGCCGCAGCTCGAGGTGACGCCCACCGAGGACATCACCGTCGGCACGGTCGTCTCCGTCGAGGGCACGGGCTACGCCCCGAACCGGAAGCTCTCGGTCGCCTTCACCTCCGACACCCCGACCGCGGAGGGTGTCATGGTCGGTCCGCCGCCTACCGGGTGGCTGCAGCACGAGGTCGTCACGACCGACGCGCTCGGCAGCTTCGAGCGTGAGATCACCGTCCGCGGCTGGTTCACCGGCACCGGGGACGACTGCAGCCAGGTGCAGTGCTACCTCGCGACCTTCAACTCGGCCCAGCTCAGCGACGCCGACGAGGTCGACGTCACCGACCGCAGCCAGGACGTCTTCGTCCCGGTCACCTTCGTCGCCGGAGCCGTCGAGCCGACCCCGGAGCCCGGCGCCCCGACCGTCGTCGCCGACCCGGGCCAGGTCGAGCGGGGCGATGTCGTCACCATCAGCGGCAGCGACCTGCCCGCGGGGGACGTCACGGTCGAGCTCGCGCCGAGCACCGCACCGGCCACCGGGCACCTCGACTGGGGCGTCAAGGAGTCCTTCCGCTCCTACGTCACCAGCCCGATCGCCCACGGCGCGATCACGACGAGTGAGGACGTGACGCGCAACGACGACGGGACCTTCCGCTTCCCCGCCACGCTCGCCTCCCAGGACCCGGCCGCCGGCGCCGCGCTCGTGAGCTTCGCCGGCAGCGTCCAGTTCGAGGGCCACGAGATCGAGGGCGTCCCTGCTCTCGACATCCTCCTCGAGAACCTGCGCGTCCAGGTGACGCCCGACTCGGCCGTCCTCGTCGCCGACGCGACCTCCCGCGAGTTCGCCGGCACGACGAGCACCGGCGAGCCGGTCGAGTACCCGGGCGTCGTGCTGGCGTCCCTCGACCCCGAGGCCTTCACGGTCGCGGGCGCCGAGGTCACGGCGGAGGCCTCCGCGGCCACGCTGACGACCGCGGGCGTCCCCGCGTTCGGCACCTTCTACGACGCCGGGGACGAGCTGGACCCGGTGAGCGTCGCGGTCACCGTCGGGGGCGCCGTCCCTGCCGCTCTCGCGCTCCCCACCGACGAGCCGACGGAGATCGCCGTCGTCACGGTCGAGGAGGACGGCTCCTTCACCAGGTCGTGGACCGTGCCGGAGGACTTCCCGCTGGGTGGCTACGCCGTCGTGCTGCGGGACGAGGCCGGGGCGGTGCTCGCGAGCGACGCCCTCACCGTCCTCGCCGTGACGCCTGACGCGCCGTCCGAGCCCGGGGAGCCCGGGGAGCCCGGTGAGGAGCCGGGTGAGCCCGGCGAGGAGCCTGCGCCGACGCGTGGCGCGGTCACCGTGTCGCCGGACCCGGTGGTGCAGGGCGCCACGGCGACCCTCACCGGCAGCGGTCTCGAGCCCGGCACCCGCGTGGGCGCCGTCATCGACGCCGCCGGCGCTCCGGGCGGCCTCACCTGGGGTGTCAAGAAGTCCTTCCGGAGCTACATCACCGGCAGCATCGCCCACGGCTCGGTGACCGTCACGGCACCGGCCAGCGAGACCGCCGGCGGCTACGTCTTCGGCGACGGCCGGGGCAACGGGGACGCGACCGACGGCACCGCTCACTTCGGCGGTGAGGTGGCCTTCGCCGGCCACGAGATCGGTGGTGCCTCCCAGCTGCAGATGACGATCACGGACCCGTCCGTCGTCATCGAGGGTGGCGAGGGCTACCTCGTCGCGGACGTCACCAGCCGCTCGCTCCAGGGCGACGGCGTGGTCGACTACCCGCGCGTCCGTCTCGCCGAGCTCGACCTCGACGCCGTCCAGGTGGCCGGTGGTCGGCTGGTCGGGACCGACGTGCCCGCGCGGCTGACGGACGCGGGCGTGCCCGCCTTCGCCGACTTCTACGAGGCCGGCGAGGCGCTCGACCCGGTGACCTTCAGCGTCCCCGTCGCGGAGGGCGAGCTCGACCTCAGCGAGCTCGACGTCGCCGAGGCGGTCGTCGGAGAGGACGGCACGGTCGAGCTGAGCTGGACCGCCCCCGCGGACATCGCCCTCGGCTCGCACCGCATCGACCTCGTGACCGACGGCGAGTCCGTGGCCGACACGACCTTCACGGTCGCGGCTGCAGGCGCCGGCACGGACACCGACGACGACGGCGCAGGCTCCGGCACCACCGCCGGTGGCACCGGCGCCAACCTCGCCCAGACCGGTGCGGAGGCGGCGGCCCTCGCGGCCCTCGCGGCCACCGTCCTGCTTGCCGGCCTGGTGCTCGCCACCCGCAGGCAGCGCGCCTGACCCGACGGGGCCGCACCCGGGTGCGGCCCCGTCGCCCAGGCCCGAGAACGACGAAGCCCCGCGTGGAGGACCACGCGGGGCTTCGTCGTCGGGCAGGTCAGGCGTGGTGCCGCTCGCCGAGGGCCGCGAAGAGGGCTGTGCTCAGCTCGAAGGCGACGGTCGCCTCCTCGACAGCCATCTCGATGTCGAGAGGACTGAGGTCGAGGGCGTCGAGCTGCTCGCGGTAGGTGTCCTTGAAGACCTTGGGCTTGGCGATGCCGGCGAAGGTGTAGAAGGCCACGCCCTCCTCGCCCAGGCCGTAGTGGCGCTGGACGAGCCGCTTGATGGCCTGGCCGCCTGAGAGGTCCCCGAGGTAGCGGGTGTAGGCGTGCGCGGCGTACCGCGGCAGGTCCCCGGCGACCTGCGCGATGCGCTCGGCGTAGGCGCGGGCCGCGGGCAGGACGGCGATGCGCTCGCGCCAGTCCTCGCCGTGGAGGAACGCGAGGTCCGCCTCGATGGAGGGGGTACGGGTGAGGTCGGCGAAGACGAGGCTGGAGCCGCGCGCGGCCCCGACGAGCTCGGCGCTGGCCGCCTCGAGGGCGACGTAGATGCCGTACTGCTGGGCGGCGAGGTCCGCGTAGGCGGCCCGGTCGAGGCGCCCGTGCATGAGGTCGGTGATGAAGGGGACCGACTCCGCACGCTCGTGGGCGGCACGCGTGCGCTCGCGCAGCTGCGCGGAGAGCGGGGCAGTGGCGATTGAGGGCGCACTCATGTGGGCTCCTTCGATGGTCGGCCGGTGAGGTGAGCCTTACCTTAGCCGAGTTTCGTGACGCTCATGTTGCGCAATTCATCAGACGAAGGTAAGCCCCCTCTCCGCATATGGGCGATCTCGGCAACGAGATCCCCGCAGACGCCGCAAGAATCGCCCATATGCGGAAGGGGGAGTGCTAGAGGGCGGCGACGACGTGGTCGACGCAGGCGGTGAGCGCGCGGACGTCCTCGGGGTCGACGGCGGGGAACATGCCGACGCGCAGCTGGTTGCGGCCGAGCTTGCGGTAGGGCTCGACGTCGACGATGCCGTTCTCCCGCAGCACCGAGGCGACCCTCGCCGCATCGATCTGCTCCGCGAGATCGATCGTCCCGACGACGGGGGAGCGGTGCTCGGGCACGCCGACGAAGGGGGTGGCCCAGTCGCGCTCGGCGGCCCAGCGGTAGAGGATCTGCGCCGACTGCGCGCTGCGCCCTGCCGCCCACGCGAGCCCGCCCTGGTCGCGCATCCAGTCCAGCTGCTCTGCCATGAGGACGAGGGTGGCGATCGCCGGGGTGTTGAGCGTCTGGTCCTTGCGGGAGTTCTCCACCGCCGCGGGCAGGGACAGGAACTCCGGGACCCACCGGCCGCTCGCCGCGATCTCCTCCACCCGGGCCAGGGCCGGGGGCGACATGACGGCGAACCAGAGCCCGCCGTCGGAGCCGAAGCTCTTCTGCGGCGCGAAGTAGTAGACGTCGGTCTGGCTGAGGTCGACCGGCACCCCGCCCGCGGCGGAGGTGGCGTCCACGCAGACGAGGGCGCCGTCGTCGGCCACCCGCTCGACGGGGGCGACGACGCCGGTGGACGTCTCGTTCTGCGGCCACGCGTAGAGGTCGACGCCGTCGACGGGGCCGAGCGTCGCGAGCGAGCCGGGCTCGGCGGTCTCGACGTGCGGGTCGGCGAGGAAGGGCGCGCGGTGGGTAACGGCGGCGAACTTCTGGCCGAACTCCCCGAAGGCGGCGTGGGCGGCGCGCTCGCGGACCAGGCCGAGGCTGGCGGCGTCCCAGAAGGCGGTGGACCCGCCGTTGCCGAGGACCACCTCGTAGCCCTCCGGTGCCCCGAGGAGGTCGGCCACGCCCTCGCGGACCCGGCCGACGAGCGAGCGCACCGGTGCTTGCCGGTGGGAGGTGCCCAGCAGCGTCTCGCCGACGGCGGCGAGCGCCGCGACGTGGGAGGGGCGGACCTTGCTCGGGCCGCAGCCGAAGCGGCCGTCCGCGGGCAGGAGCTCGGCGGGGATCTGGATCGTCATGGTCCCCGATCCTCCCACCTGGACGGCTCGGGAGGGTCCCGCGTCCAGACGGGACGGCCGCGTTTCCGGCTCCGGTTCCGGGCGGGATCTGGCTGTCGGGAACAAGTCGGCTGTCGGTAACAAGTCAGCTGTCGTGGGCGGGGAGCGGGGGCGGGGGCGGGTCAGGGTGGAGGGACTTCTGGGCCTCGAGGATGTGGGCGGACCAGCCGGCGGTGCGGCCGCAGACGATGAGGGCGTTGAAGAGCCTCGCCTCGAAGCCGACGTGATCGAGGAGCAGGGCGCCCCAGAAGTTGACGTCGGCGCTCGACGGGCGCCCGGTCACCTCGGCGATCCGCTCACGGCCGACCTCCTCGATGGCGCGGCCGGCGGCGAAGAGCCGCACGTCGAGCTGGCGGCACACCTCGCGGAGCATGGCCGCGCGCCGGTCCCGCTCGCGCGGCACGAGCCCCGGGACCATCGCCCGCTCGCGCAGCGCGTCGTCCACGGCCGTGGCCGGGTCCACGCCGTCGTGCACGCGCACCGCGACCTGCTGGGCGCGGGCCGCGGCTCCGGCGGCGAGCGGCCCGCTCACCCCGGAGATCGCCCCCGCGAGGCAGGCGCCGACGTCCGCGCCCGTGCTCGCCGCGGTCCGGGCGATCAGCGTCGAGGGGGAGTCGGGGCCGTCCTCCGCGACGATCGTCCACAGCGCGTCCAGGGCGCGGGCGTGGTCCGGGCGGGTGTCCCCGCGCCACCGGATGAGGAAGCGATCGGCGACCGAGCGGCCCTGCTGCACCTCGTGCTGCGGGACCATCGCCAGCTCGGGTCCGCGGGCGGACTGCGCGACGAAGGACAGTGCCAGCACCGAGGCGCGGGCCAGGTCGTCCCGGGCGCGGGCGGGGGTGATGTCGAGCAGCGGCCGGAAGCCCCACACCGGGGCGAGCTGCGCGATCGCGCTCTGCACGTCCACCCGGGTGTCCCCGGTCCGCACGGGCAGCGGGAAGGGCTCTGCGGGTGGCAGGGCCGGGTTCTCGACGTCGTCGACGAGAAGGCCCCACACCGACTCGACGTGGCGGTCCAGGAGCCCCGACACGGGCTGGCCGCGGTAGAGCGGCTCGTCGTCGGGGCCGAGGGAGAAGATCGGCCGGTGCGGAGTGGTGTCCATCACGCGTCGATGGTAGGCGCTCCCGCCTCAGCCCAGGTCGTCGGTCCGGGGGAGGTCGGCGAGCATCCGGATGAGCAGGGCCCGCAGCTGGGCGGTCTCCGACGGGCTGAGGGAGCTGCCGATGAGCGCCTCCACGGACTGTGCCCGGTCCAGGGCCGTGAGCGCGTCCCGGCCGTCCTCCGTGAGGGAGACGACGTGCCGGCGGCGGTCCTCGGCGTGAGGGGTGCGGGTGATGTGGCCGCTGGCCTGCAGCCCGCGCAGGACCCGGCCGATCGTCTGCTCGGTGACGTGCATCTGCGCGGCGATCTCGCGCTGGGACAGCGAGCCGCGCGCCAGGACGACGAGCACCGGCACCGACGCGTGCGTGAGCTCCCACTGGGCCAGGTAGGCGTCCCAGGCGCGCTCGACGCGCCGGGCCGCCGCGGACAGCAGCCGGCCGGTCGGCCAGGTCTCGGGCGGCGGGAAGGCCGCGCCCTCCGTCGCGGTGCGCGTGCCCCCGGCTCCCGGTGAGCGGTCCAGCTCTCGGTCGGTCACGATGTCCTTCCGGTTGCGCGCCTCGGGCGACTCGATCATATTACTAAGCGTGCTTAGTGTTAAGGGTGGCGAGTCCGGCCCCAGTCACCGTAAGTCCGACGGTCGTCGCGGCGCACTCGTGCGCGCGCTCCTCACCGTCCTCGTCCTCCTCGCCTGGCTCGCCGTCGGCGGTCTGGGCGGCATGGCGCAGGGCTCGCTGTCGGAGGTGCAGACCAACGACCAGGCCGCGTTCCTCCCCTCGAGCGCCGAGTCGACCCGCGCCGACGAGCTCGCCCAGGAGTTCGCCGGGGACCAGCCCCTGCCGGCACTGCTCGTCGCGACGGCGTCCGGCGGCGGCGAGCTCTCCCCGGAGCAGCTCGCCGCGGCCGAGGAGTTCGCCGGGCAGGTGCCCGAGCTCGAGCTGGGGGACGGCCGAGTCCTCCGTGACGTCCTCGAGGGTCCCGTCCCCGTCGTCCCCGCCGAGGACGGCGAGGCCATCCTCCTACCGGTCTCGATCAACGGTGACGAGGCCGAGGAGAACGTCGGTGACACGGGGGAGCGGACCGGCAACGTCGTCGTCACCGAGCTGCGCACCCTCGCGGCGGACACGCTCGCCGACGCGGACCTCGACACCTGGGTGACCGGGCCGGCCGGCTTCGTCTCGGACCTCGGCGCCGCCTTCGGTGGCATCGACGGCGTCCTGCTCCTGGTCGCGCTCGTCGTCGTGCTCGTCATCCTCGTCGTCGTCTACCGCTCCCCGATCCTGCCCTTCACCGTCCTGCTCACCGCGGTCTTCTCCCTGTGCGCCGCCGCCCTCGTCATCAAGCCGCTCGCGGGCAGCGGTGCCCTCCTCCTCAACGGCCAGAGCCAGGGCATCTTGTCGATCCTCGTCATCGGCGCGGCCACCGACTACTCCCTGCTCCTCGTCGCCCGCTACCGCGAGGAGCTCACCCGCAACGCCGAGCCGCGCCAGGCGATGGCCAAGGCGTGGCGTGCCTCCGTGCCGCCCGTCCTCGCCTCCGCCGGCACCGTCATCGCCGGCCTGCTGTGCCTGCTCCTGTCGGACCTCGGCTCCAACGCGAGCCTCGGTCCGGTCGGCGCGATCGGCATCGCCGCCGCCGTCGTCGGCGCCCTCACCCTCCTCCCGGCGCTGCTCCTCGTCGCGGGCAGCCGCTCCCGCGCGCTGTTCTGGCCGCGCCGGCCCCAGTACCGCCCCGACGCCGCCCCGGCCTCGGAGAACGCCACGGGCCTGTGGGGTCGCATCGCCGGCGCGGTCGCCCGCCGCCCGCGCCTCATCTGGGGCACGACCGCCGTCGCCCTCCTCGCGCTCGCCGCCTTCCTGCCCACCCTGCAGGCCGAGGGCACCGGCGAGGGGGACGTCTTCCTCAACCCGACCGAGGCGGTCGAGGGCCAGGACGTGCTCGTCGAGCACTTCGAGGGCGCCGGACAGGTGCAGCCGCTCGTCGTCATCACCGCCGAGGGCAGCGCCGAGGACGCCGTCGAGGCGATCGAGGGCGTCGAGGGCGTCGAGAGCGCCCAGCTCTTCACCGGTGAGGACGACGCCCCCGTCGTCGTCGACGGCCTCGTCGAGATCCAGGCCGCCACCACCGCGACGTCGGAGAGCCAGGAGGCCACAGTCGTGGCCGGCGAGGTCCGGGACACCGTCCGCGGCGTCGACCCCGACGCGCTCGTCGGTGGCGCCGCGGCCCAGCGCCTGGACACGCAGGAGACGGCGGAGCAGGACCTGCGGACGATCGTCCCGCTCGTCCTCGCGGTCATCTTCGTCATGCTCGTCATCCTGCTGCGGGCCATCGTCGCGCCGCTGGTCATCCTCGCGGTCAACGTCCTGTCCTTCGCGGCCACGCTGGGACTGTCGGCGATCTTCTTCAACCACGTCTTCGACTTCCCGGGCGCGGACGCCTCCGTCCCGCTCTTCGGCTTCGTCTTCCTCGTGGCGCTGAGCATCGACTACTCGATCTTCCTCATGACCCGGGTGCGGGAGGAGGCGCTGGAGCACGGCACCCGCAGCGGCGTGCGCCGGGGCCTGACGATGACCGGTGGTGTCATCACCTCCGCCGGCCTCGTGCTCGCCGCCACCTTCGGCGCGCTCGTCGTCATCCCGCTGCTCTTCCTCGTCCAGCTCGCCTTCATCGTCGCCGTCGGTGTCCTCATCGACACCTTCATCGTCCGCAGCCTCCTCGTCTCCGGGCTCGTCTACGACATCGGCCGGAACGTATGGTGGCCCTGGAAGGCCCGCGTGCCCGAGGACGAGGACGACTCGACGGCGGCCGCGAAGGAGACGACGGCGGTGGGGAGCAGCGCATGAGTCAGGACCGGCCGGCGCTCGTGCGCCAGCTCGCGGTGACCGTCGCCTACGTCGTGTGCGTGGTCGGCTCGCTCATCGGGGTGGGCCTCTTCGGCGGCACGCCCATCGCCGAGGCCGCCGGCGGCGTGCTCGCCGCCGACTCCACCCACCTCGCCCCCGACTCCCCGGCGTTCTCCGTGTGGAGCGTCATCTACGGCGGCCTGGGGCTGTACACGCTGTGGCAGTGGTGGGACCGCACCGACCGGCGCCGGATCGCCTGGCTCGTCGTCGCGTCCCTCGTGCTCAACGCCGCCTGGATCCTCACCGTGCAGGCCGGGCAGGTGTGGCTGAGTGTCGTCGTCATCGTCGCGCTCCTCGCCGTGCTCGCGCTCACCTTCCAGCGGCTGCTCGCGGTCCCGCCGCGCAGCCGGGTGGAGGCGCTCGTCGCGGACGGCACGATGGGGCTCTACCTCGGCTGGGTGAGCGTGGCGACCTGCGCCAACACCGCCGCCGCGCTGCTCGACAGCGGCTTCACCGGTGGCGGCGCCCCCGAGTGGTGGGCGGTCGGCGTGCTCGCCGCCGTCGCCGTCGTCGGGGTGGCCGTCGCCGTGGTCGGCCGCGGACGGCTCGCGCCCGCCGCCACCATCGTGTGGGGACTGAGCTGGATCGCCGTGGCCCGCACCTCCGGTGCGCCCGAGTCGACCACCACCGCTGTCGCGGCGGTGACGGCCGCCGCCGTCGTCGCCGGCGTCACGATCGTCGTGCGGCTGCGCACGGGAGCTGAGACACGAGTCGGAAGACAGGAGACCACGACATGACCGCCTCGACCGAGGACCTGGTGACGCTGCTGGCCGAGGACGGCACGGCCATCGGCACGGCCCCGCGGCCGACCGTGCACACCGCGGAGACGCCCCTGCACCTCGCCTTCTCCTGCTACCTCACCGACGCGAGCGGCCGGCTCCTGCTCACCCGCCGGGCGCTGAGCAAGAAGACGTGGCCCGGGGTGTGGACCAACTCCTTCTGCGGGCACCCGCGGCCGGGGGAGGACATCGCCGAGGCGATCACGCGCCACGCCCGCCACGAGCTCGGCCTCGAGGTCACCGACGTGCGCCCCGCCGTCCCCGACTTCCGCTACCGCGCCGTCGACGCGTCCGGCATCGTCGAGAACGAGATCTGTCCCGTCTTCGTCGCGACGACCACGCAGGAGCCGGAGCCCAACCCGGAGGAGGTCGCCGAGCACCGGTGGGTCGAGCCCCGCGAGGCCGTGCAGACCGTCGAGGTCGCGCCGTGGGCCGTCAGCCCGTGGATGGTCGCGCAGGTCGAGCGTCTCGTGGCCGCCGGCCACCTGCCTGAGAGCGCCTCCGGATGAGCGCCCCACCGCGCGAGACGGTGGACACCGCGCCGGTGGACGCCGCGCTCGCCGGCTTCTTCACCGACGGCACGCGCCACCTCGTGGGCGTGGAGCACACCCGCCTGTGGGCCGCGCTCCGGGACGCCTCGGCGGGCGGCAAGCGGCTGCGGCCCATGCTGTTCCACAGCGTCTACCTCGCCCTGGGCGGGCGGCAGACCGACGTCGCCGCGCAGGTGGGGGCCGCCCTCGAGCTGCTCCACACTGCGCTCGTCGTCCACGACGACGTCATCGACGGCGACACGGTCCGCCGTGGCCGGCCCAACGTCGTCGGCGCCTTCGCGGCCGACGCGCGCGGGCGCGGCCACGACGCCGAGCGCGCCACTCACTACGGGCAGAGCGCGGCCATCCTCGCGGGCGACCTCGCCCTCGCCGGAGCCGTCCGCGTCATCGCGCTGTGCGGGGCGAGCCCGGCCACCGTCGCGCGCATGCTCGACCTCGTGGACCGGGCGCTGCACCTCAGCGCCGCCGGCGAGCTCACCGACGTGCGCCTCAGCCTCGAGGGCGACGCCGACGTCCCCTCCGTCATCACGATGGAGCACCAGAAGACGGCGGTGTACTCCTTCGAGCTGCCGCTCCAGCTGGCCGCGGTGCTCGCGGGGGCCCACGCCGAGCACGAGGCCGCGCTCACCCGCTTCGCCCGGCTCCTCGGCATCGTCTACCAGATCCGCGACGACCTCGACGGCATGTTCGGTGACGAGGCGGCCACCGGGAAGAGCTCGGTCTCGGACCTGCGTGAGGGCAAGTGCACCCCGCTCATGGCCTACGCCCGCACCACCCCCGCGTGGGCGCAGATCCGCCCCTACCTCGCCTCCGGCACCGCCGACGACGACGACGCCGCGCGCGTCCGTCTCCTCCTCGAGGAGTGCGGGGCGCGGGCCTTCGTCGAGGGGCTCGCCGAGGAGCTGACCGGTGAGGCCCGCGAGGCCGTCGCGCACCTGCCCGAGGCCCCGCTCCTGGACGAGTGGGCCAGTGCCGTCACCCGCGGGGCGAGGGCGGCGTGAGCCAACCGTCCCGCCGGCCCGCCGCGGCCTCCCGGTACGACGACGTCGCCAGCCGCAGCGCCGCCGTCGTCATCGCCACGTACTCGACGTCCTTCGGGTGGGCGTGCCGCCTGCTCGCGCCCGGCGACCGGGAGCACGTGCGCAACATCTACGCGCTCGTGCGGGTCGCCGACGAGGTCGTCGACGACCCCGACCAGTCGTGGTCCGCCGCCGACCGCGGCGCCATGCTCGACGCGCTCGAGGAGGACACCGGGCAGGCGCTGCTCAGCGGCCGCAGCGCCAACCTCGTCGTCCACGCCTTCGCCCGCACCGCCCGCCGCTACGGCATCGGCCCCGAGCTCATCACCCCGTTCTTCGCCTCGATGCGCGCGGACCTGTCCGTCGACGCGCACGACGAGGCGAGCCTGGCCGAGTACGTCCACGGCTCGGCGGAGGTCGTCGGGCTCATGTGCCTGCGCGTGTTCGTCGACGGCGACGACGACACCTACGAGCGCCTCGCCTCGGGCGCCAGCCGCCTGGGCGCCGCCTTCCAGAAGGTGAACTTCCTGCGCGACCTCGGCCAGGACCACGACGCGCTGGGGCGCACGTACTTCCCGGGGCTGGACCCTGCTGCCTTCACCGATGCCCACCGCGACGCCCTCCTCGACGACATCGACGCGGACCTGGCCGCCGCCGAGCGCGCGCTGGTCCGGCTGCCCTCGAGCAGCCGCCGCGCCGTGCGGGTGGCTCACGGCCTGTTCAGCGAGCTGTCCCGGCGGCTGCGGGAGACCCCCGCCACGCAGATCCGGTCAGAGCGGGTGCGGGTCCCCGACCCCGTCAAGGCGCGCATCGTGCTGCGCGGGACCCTCACGGGAGGACGTCGATGACCCACTCGGCCGCACCGGGCGGGGCGGCGCGCGCCGACGCGCCCACCGCCGTCGTCGTCGGGGGAGGGATCTCGGGGCTGGCGACGGCCGCCCTGCTCGCCCGCGACGGCTTCCGCGTCGAGCTCCTCGAGCAGCGCGAGGAGGTGGGCGGCCGCGCCGGCAGCTGGAGCGCCGAGGGCTTCCGCTTCGACACCGGCCCGTCCTGGTACCTCATGCCCGAGGTCTTCGACCGGTTCTTCGGGCTGCTCGGCAGCTCGAGCGCCGAACAGCTCGACCTCGTCACGCTCGACCCCGCCTACCGGGTCTTCTACGAGGGGCACACCGAGGCGCTGGACGTCCTGCCGGACCGCGAGGCCAACCTCGCCGCCTTCGAGCGGGTCGAGCCCGGGGCCGGCCGCCGCCTGGCGCAGTACCTCGACACCGCGCAGGAGACCTACGACATGGCGCTGCGCCACTTCCTCTACACGAGCTTCACCTCGTGGCGGGACCTGGCCGTGCCGGACGTCGCCCGCCGGGCCCACCGGCTGCTCCCGCTCCTGGGCCGCTCGCTCAAGGCGCACGTCGCCGCGAGCTTCACCGACCGCCGGCTGCGCCAGATCCTCGGCTACCCGGCGGTCTTCCTCGGCTCCTCGCCCGACCGCACGCCGAGCATGTACCACCTCATGAGCGCCCTCGACCTCACCGGCGGGGTCCAGTACCCGCAGGGCGGCTTCACCCGGCTCATCGAGGCCGTCACCGGGCTCGCCGAGCAGCAGGGAGTCACCGTCCGCACCGGCGCCACGGTCACCGCCGTGACGACCGAGTCCGGCCCCCGGGGCCGGCGCCGCCCGCGGTCCCGCGTCACGGGCGTCCGCTACCGCGACGCCGCCGGCGCCGAGCACCGGCTGCGTGCCGACGTCGTCGTCGCGGCGACGGACCTCCACCACGTCGAGACCGAGCTGCTCCCGCCCGCCGTGCGCGAGCGGCCCGCCCGCTGGTGGCAGCGGCGCGACCCCGGCCCCGGCGGCGTGCTCGTCTACCTCGGCGTGGACGGCAAGCTGCCCCAGCTGCCCCACCACACGCTCCTGTTCACCGAGGACTGGGACCGCAACTTCCGCGACATCCGCGAGGGGCGCGTGCCGAGCCCCGCCTCCGCCTACGTGTGCACGCCCTCGCGCACCGACCCGGGCGTCGCGCCCGCGGACGCGGAGAACGTCTTCATCCTCGTCCCGGTCCCCGCCGACCCGTCCCTCGGGCGCGGCGGTGTCGACGGCGGCGGGGACCGCGCCGTCGAGGAGATCGCCGACGCCGCCATCGACCAGCTCGCCTCCTGGACCGGGATCGCGGACCTGCGCGAGCGCATCCGGGTGCGCCGGACCGTCGGGCCCGGTGACTTCGCCGCGGACCTCAACTCCTGGCGCGGGGGCATGCTCGGCCCGGCGCACACCCTGCGGCAGAGCGCCTTCTTCCGGCCGGGCAACGCCTCGCGGAAGGTGAGCGGCCTGTACTACGCCGGGGCGAGCACCATCCCGGGCATCGGGCTGCCGATGTGCCTCATCAGCGCCGAGATCGTCCGTGACCGGGTGCACGCCGAGATGGCACTGTGGGCCTCGTGATCGCTCTTGCCTACCTCGCGGCGCTGCTCGTCTCGCTCGGCTGCATGGCCCTGCTCGACGCCCGCTTCCGGCTCGTCCTGTGGGCCGACGCCCGGCGCGGCGCCCTCGTGCTCGCCGTCGGCGTCGCGTTCTTCCTCCTGTGGGACGTCGCCGCGATCGCCTCCGGCTTCTACCACCGCGGGGAGAGCGACGCGATGACCGGCATCATGCTCGCCCCCGAGCTGCCCCTGGAGGAGCTCGTCTTCGTCACCTTCCTCTGCTACCTCACCCTCGTCCTCCACGGGCTCGTCCTCCTGCTCCTGCGCTCGCGCCGCACGACGACGGCGGAGGTGGGCTGAGTGAGCTACCTCCTGCTCGCGGGCCTGTTCCTGGTGCCCGTCCTCGCCACCGCCGTCGTCGCCACCCGGGTGCGGCGGCTGGGCCGGCGCTGGTGGGCGGCGACGGCGGTCACGCTCGTCACGCTGTTCGTCCTCACGGTCGTCTTCGACAGCCTGATGATCGCCGCCGACCTCTTCCGCTACGACGAGTCCCAGCTCACCGGGGCCCGGCTCCTCCTCGCGCCGGTCGAGGACCTCGCCTGGCCGCTCGCCTCGGTGCTGCTCCTGCCCGCGCTGTGGGAGCTGCTGCGCCCCCGCCGGGCCGACGAGGAGCGAGCATGAGCGACACCGCCACCAGCGCGCTGCGCCAGCTCCTCGGCTCCTCGCGGCCGGTCAGCTGGATCAACACCGCCTACCCCTTCGCGGCGGCCTACCTCATGGCGGGCGGCGGCGTGGACCTCGCGCTCGTCGTCGGCACGCTGTACTTCCTCATCCCCTACAACCTGCTCATGTACGGGGTCAACGACGTCTTCGACTACGAGTCGGACCTCCGTAACGCGCGCAAGGGCGGCATCGAGGGGATCGTCCTCGACCGCCGCTGGCACCGCACGACGATCTGGGCGTCGGTGCTGAGCAACCTGCCCTTCGTCGTCGCCCTCGTCCTGCTCGGCTCGGCGGCCTCGACGGCGGTGCTCACCGTCAGCGTGCTCGCCGTCATCGCCTACTCCGCCCCCGTGCTGCGCTTCAAGGAGCGGCCCGTCCTCGACTCGCTCACCTCGAGCACCCACTTCGTCAGCCCTGCGGTCTTCGGGCTCGTCCTCGCGGGCGGCTCCCTGGAGGGGGCGGCGCTCGCCGCGCTCGTCGCCTTCTTCCTGTGGGGGATGGCGTCCCACGCCTTCGGGGCCGTCCAGGACGTCACGGCGGACCGGGAGGCGGACATCTCCTCCGTCGCGACGTGGCTCGGCGCCGCCCGCACCACCCGGCTGTCCCTCGGGCTGTACGCGGCGGCCGGTGTGGCCGCGCTGTGGACGGGGTGGCCGGGCGCGCTGGCCGCCGTCCTCGTCGTGCCCTACATCCTCTCGATCTGGCCCTACCGCTCCCTGCCCGACGCGCGCTGCGAGGAGGCCAACGCCGGGTGGCGCCGGTTCATCTGGTTCAACCTCGGCACCGGCTTCCTCATCACCCAGCTCCTCATCGCCATCGCCTGGACCCGCTGATGGCCGATGAGCACCCGACCCGCCCCACCACGCCCTCCGGCGTGCTCCTCACCGTGCCCGGGCCGCGCCCCGCGCGGGTCGCAGCGCAGGCCGTCGCGGTGGCTGCCGTCCTCAGCATCCCGGCGGCGATCGCCGTCGACGCCGTCGCCGCGGCGGTGGCCCTCCTCGTCCTGGGCGGAGTCACGCTCGCCCGGGTGCTCTTCCTCCCCGCCACCCTCCAGGCGCTGCTGGGTGCCGCCCTCATCGCCGCCGGCTGGGCCAGCGCCGTCGGGCTCTACGAGACGGTGCCGTGGGTGGACGTGCCCGCCCACCTGCTCGTCAACGGCCTCATCGCCGCAGCGCTCGGCATCGTCATGCTGCGCGGCGGCCTGCTGGCCGGGCCCGCCACCCGCGCCGGCCGGGCCGGCATCGCGCTGACGACGGCGAGTATCGGCGTGGCCCTCGGCGTGCTGTGGGAGATCGCCGAGTGGGCCGGGTTCACCTACGTCGACGACTCCGTGTACGTCTCCTACGGCGACACGATCGGTGACCTCACCGCAGGCGGGGTGGGCTCCGTCGTCGCCGGTCTGCTCGTGGCCCGGTGGGCGAGGTGAGCCCGCTGAGCGTGAGCGTCGTCATCCCGGCGCTCGACGACGCGCCCGCCCTCGAGCGCTGCCTCACCGCCCTGGGACGCCAGACGGTGGCGCCGCTCGAGGTCGTCGTCGTCGACAACGGCTCGCGTGACGCGACGGCGGAGGTGGCCCGCCGGTACGGCGCGCGCGTCGTCGACGAGCCGCGGCGCGGGATCCCCATGGCGGCGGCGGCCGGCTACGACGCCGCGCGCGGCGACGTCATCGCCCGGCTCGACGCCGACTCGCTGCCCGGCCCCGACTGGCTCGAGCGCATCGCCGCCGCGATGGCCGACCCGCGCCGGGACGCCGTCACCGGCGTCGGGAGCTTCTACGAGCTGCCCCGCGCTGGCCGCGTCGTCTCCGCCGTCTACCTCGGCGCCTACTACGGGCTGTGCTACCTCGCGCTCGGCCACCACGCGCTGTGGGGCTCGAGCATGGCGGTGCGGCGCACCAGCTGGCTCGCCGTGCGCGCCGCGGTCCACGACGACGATGCCGAGCTCCACGACGACCTCGACCTCGCCTCCGCCCTCGGCCCGCGCCGCCGGGTGCGGCTGGACCGCTCGATCGTCGTCGGCGTCTCCGCGCGCAGCCTCGTGGGGCTGGGCCAGCTGCGCCGCCGCTTCCGCCGTGCCTTCCGCACCCTGGCCGTCAACTGGCGGGTGGCTCCGCCGTGGACGCGGTGGGCGGTGCGCCTGGGACTGCCCGCGAGGGACGGGGCGGCATGAGGGTCTGGTCGGTGCACCCGCGCTACCTCGACCGGCAGGGGCTCGTCGCGTGCTGGCGCGAGACGCTGCTGGCACAGGCGGTGCTCGCCGGGCGGACCAAGGGCTACCTCAATCACAGCCAGCTCGTCCGCTTCCGGGCGACGGCGGACCCGCTCGCGTCGGTCTGCGCCTACCTCGGCGTGCTCGCCGTCGAGGCCGACGAGCGGGGCTACCGCTTCGACCGCAGCCGCATCGACCGAGCCGTGGCACTCGACGCCGTCGCCCCGCTGCCGGTGACCGAGGGGCAGGTCGCCTACGAGTGGGCCCACCTGCTCGCCAAGCTCGCCGTGCGCAGCCCCGACCGCTACGCCCTCGTCCGGGACGTCACGGACGTCGAGGTCCACCCCTCTTCGTGCGGGTCCCGGGCCCCGTCGAGCCCTGGGAGAAGACCTGAACCGGCTTCCCCCCCCCCCCCCTCTCCCCCGCCACCTCAGCGCTCGGCGGGAGGGAAGGGGAGTGGGGGAGCGGAAGTGTGGGGGAGTGGGGACCGCTGTCCCAGGACGGCCACGGGGGTCAGCGGGTCGGCCTATCCTCGGGAGGAGGAGCGAGAGATGGGCAGCGACGTATGAGTGACCTGATCGACACCACCGAGATGTACCTCAAGACGGTCTACGAGCTGGAGGAGGAGGGCGTGGTGCCCATGCGGGCACGCATCGCCGAGCGCCTCGGCCACTCCGGCCCGACGGTGTCCCAGACGGTCGCCCGCATGGAGCGCGACGGCCTGCTCCACCTGGAGGAGGCGCGGCGCATCCGCCTGTCCGACCTCGGCCACGAGCGCGCCACCCAGGTCATGCGCAAGCACCGCCTCGCCGAGCGGCTCCTCACCGACGTCATCGGGCTGGACTGGGAGTACGTCCACGAGGAGGCGTGCCGCTGGGAGCACGTGATGAGCGAGCAGGTCGAGCACCGCCTCGTCGCGCTGCTCGACCACCCCCACCACGACCCCTACGGCAACCCCATCCCCGGGCTCGCCGAGCTCGGGGAGCGCAGCCTCGCGCCCGTCGACCCGCCGCTGCAGCCGCTGGCCGCCGTCGTCGGCACCCCGGAGGCTGAGGTCGTCCTGCGACGCATCGGGGAACCCCTCCAGGTGGACGTCGAGCTGCTCGCCCGCTTCTCCGAGGCCGGGGTGCGCCCCGGGACGCGCCTGACCGTCCAGCGCGGCGCGGGCTTCGTCTCCCTCCAGGCCGAGGGCTCCGAGCTCGTCCTCGACGTCGCCGAGGACGTCACGCGGCACCTCTTCGTCGACGCCTGAGAACCGCGAGATTTTGCGGTTCTTGCCGCCCCACAGGTGTGAGTCGTGACACGAGGCCCACAGGCTTCGTAACCAGAACGTGACAATTGGCTTGACGCTCAGGTAGTGTCCGACTCGCTCCTCACGCCCTCCAGTGATGAGCCCATGGACGGAGCCCAACCCTGCCGCCGCCCGTGGTCCCAAGAGAATGACCGTCGGCAGGGGCGGGGGAACCAGGTAGTGGCGGTCGGCTCCGGTCGGCCCCTAGGGGTGAAGCCCGTCCGCAAGGACGGGCCGGGTGAACTCCCATCCGAACCCGACAGCTCACCTCGTCGGCAACACAGGAGAGGCAGTTCGTGACCGTAACTATGCCTGGGGCGCGCCACCGCGCAGCGTGCCGTCCCACCACCCCCTTCACCGCTCTCAGCCAGGCCGTCGCCGGCCCGGCGGCCCGCCGCGGCATGCTCGTCGCCGCGTCCTCGGGCCTGGCCCTGACGATGGCCGCCAGCACCGCCGTCGCCGCGCCGGAGGGCTCCTCCCTCCCGCAGGTCGACGTCTCCGCGCTCTCGAGCCAGGCCCGCACGGCCCTGACGGTCAACCCGACCGTCTCCGTGCCCGCCGACGTCGAGTTCGCCGTCGCCGACGTGGCCGTGGCCGCGACGCCGCCGAAGACCACGGTCGCCGAGGACTCCGACCCCATCGCCGAGCACATCGCCGCGGAGGAGGCCGCTGCTGAGGCTGCCGCCGCCGCCGAGGCGCAGGCCCTCGTCGCCGCCCGGTCCACCGAGACCGCCTCCCGCAGCGGGGCGTCGACGTCCTCGTCCTCCTCCTCCTCCGCAGCCGTCGCGGAGGAGAGCGCCACCCAGGCCGCCCCCGCGCCGGCCGCCTCGGGCAACGCGATCGTCGACATCGCCTTCCGCTACGTCGGCACCCCGTACGTGTGGGGCGGCTCCAGCCCCTCGGGCTTCGACTGCTCCGGCTTCACCTGGTACGTCTTCCAGCAGGCCGGGATCAGCATCCCGCGCAGCTCCAGCGCGCAGGCCGGCGCCGGCACCGTCGTCTCGGCCGCCGAGGCCCAGCCCGGTGACCTCGTGTGGTGGCCCGGTCACATCGGGATCTACCTGGGCGACGGCCAGCACATCGCCGCCCGCAATCCCTCCAAGCCCCTGCAGGCCGGTCCGATCTCGGACGTCGGCCGCGGCACCCCCACCTTCATCCGGGTGGGCTGAGCCCCAGCACGCTTGCCCGACGGGCCCGCACCGACTCGGTGCGGGCCCGTCGGCGTCCCTGCCGAAGCGCCGCGGCGCCGCGCGCGAGGGAGCACAATGGGGGCAACGGCTCCCGACCTGGAGGGTGACATGCCCCGCGAGAACGTCGTCATCGTCGGTGTGGACGGTTCCGAGACGAGCACTGCGGCCCTGGACTGGGCCGCGGCAGAGGCCCGCCGGCTCGGCTGGCGTCTCCACGTCGTGTGCGCGTACGCGGTGCCGGCCTTCACCGTCGCCTCCCTCGACGGCGGCTTCGCGGCCGTCGACGACTCGGCGATCCAGGCCGGGGCGCAGGCGGTCCTCGACGAGGCCGTCGAGCGGGTCGGTGACGAGCTCGACGTCACCTGCGCCCTCGAGCTCGGGGACCCGACCGGCGTGCTCGTCGAGCTCTCCCGGCAGGCCGGGCTCGCCGTCGTCGGCACGCGGGGTGGCGGCGGCTTCGCCGACCGGCTCCTCGGCAACGTGTCCTCCTCCCTGCCCGCCCACGCCCACTGCCCCACGGTCGTCGTGCCCCGCACCCCCGAGGGGCAGCCCGGCTTCACGCCCGTGCGCCAGATGGTCGTGGGTGTCGACGGCTCGGAGTCGGCGACCATCGCGCTGCGCCGCGCCGTCGACGAGGCCGTCCTGTGGGACGCCCACCTGACCGCCGTCGCCGCTGTCCCCATCGGTGGCGGGTCCGGCTCCCTCGCCTGGCTGCCCGCCGCCGTCGACCGTGACGACGTCCTCGCCGACGTCAAGGTCGGTCTCAGCGTCGCCGTCGACCGCGCCGTCGAGGGCCGCCAGGTCCGCGTCAGCCAGCACGCCCTGGACGGCAACGCCGCCGCCCTCCTCGCCGAGTTCTCGACGGCGGTCGACCTCGTCGTCGTCGGCTCCCGCGGCCGGGGCGGCTTCGCGGGGCTGCTCATGGGCTCCACCAGCCAGGCCGTGCTCCACCACGCCGTCTGCCCGGTCATGGTCGTGCCCGCCCGCTCGGCCCGCGAGGAGGAGGCAGGCCCGGCCGACGTGCCGTGGCGCCGCCGCTGACGTGGCGAGGCTCACGCGTGCCACGCCGCCGGTGACCCCGGGTGTGCCTAGGCTCTAGGCACACCCGAGATGAAAGGGGCTGCCGTGCGCCCATCCCGCGACGCGACGCCTCGGCACTTCCTCATGTGCCGACCGACGTACTTCACCGTGAGCTACGAGATCAACCCGTGGATGCACCCCACCGTGCCGACCGACACGGACCTGGCGGTCGCCCAGTGGCAGGAGCTCCACGACACCTACGTCCGCCTCGGGCACCGCATCGAGCTCATCGACCCGATCGAGGGCCTGCCGGACATGGTCTACGCCGCCAACGGCGGCCTGGTGAGCGACGGCGTCATGTACACCGCGAAGTTCACCTACCCCCAGCGCATGCCCGAGGGCCCCGCCTACGCGCAGTGGTTCGCCGACCACGGCTACCGGGTGCACGAGGCGACCGAGACGAACGAGGGCGAGGGCGACATCCTCACCGTCGGTGACTACGTCCTCGCCGGCACGGGCTTCCGCACCTCCACCGCCTCGCACGCCGAGCTGCAGGAGGTCATCGGCAAGCCGGTCATCACCCTGCGCCTCGTGGACCCGCGGTTCTACCACCTCGACACCGCCCTCATGGTCCTGTCGGACACGGAGATCGCGTACTACCCCGAGGCCTTCAGCGAGGGCAGCCGCCGGGTGCTGGAGCGGCTCTTCCCCGACGCCGTCATCGCCACCGAGGCCGACGCCGTCGTCCTCGGGCTCAACGGGGTGAGCGACGGCCGCCACGTCATCCACAACCCGCGGGCGACGGACCTCGCCGCGGCACTGGCCGAGCGGGGCTTCGAGCCCATCGGCATCGACACCTCCGAGCTGCTCAAGGGCGGCGGCGGTGCCAAGTGCTGCACGCTGGAGATCCGGGCCTGAGCCGTCGCGCCCGTCAGCCCGGCCAGCCGGCCTGACGGGCGCGCTCGAGCCACCCGATGTCGACGGCGGACGGCGGCGCGTCCGCGACGATGTCGAGCACGCGGCGGGCGTCCTCCGTCACCGCGTCGACGACGCCGTCCCACAGGTCGCCGAGGACCGAGCGGGCCTCCTCAGCGGCGGACAGGAGGAAGCCGCGCGCGGCCTCGATCGCAGCGAGGGTCTGCGCCGCGCCGTCGGCGTGTTCCCGCAGCGCCTGGGCGACGTCGTCGACACGGTCCGCGCCGCGCGTCGTCGCCTCGGCGTGGTCGAGAAGGACCACCTGGTACTCCTCGGCGGCGACGGAGCGCCAGCCGATCGTCTCGCGCAGGGCGACGAGGTCCGCGCCCAGCTCGCGTGCCTGCTCGGCGACGTCGTCCATCTGCCCGGCGAGCCCGCGCAGGTCCTCCGGTGCCTCAGCGAGTCCCACGGTTCTCCCTCCGGCCGGTCACGGTCGCCACTCAGGGTCGGCGGCGGGCGGCCCGAAGCGCTCGTAGAGCCCGGTGGGGCCGGCGCCCTGGTGGGTGAAGCCGAGGTCGCGGGCGTCGAGGACGACGCCGCCGGGAGCGGTGAGGACCGTGCTCACGTCGGTGGGGACGAAGGCCGCGGTGTCCCACCCCGCGTGGACGAGCCGGTCGAGGACGGCCAGCTGCTCCTCGGGGTCCGCGCTGGACGTCGCGGCGTCGATGACCACCTGCTGCCCCCACGTGGCGCCCGACCGCACCTGGACCTCCGCGGACGTCACGGTGTCCAGGGCGGTGAGCTCGGCGGTGAGCCGCTCGCTCTCGGTGGCGAGGTCGGGGGAGGCGGGCGCGGGCGTGCCGGCGCCGTCGGAGCAGGCGGGCAGGAGGAGCAGGAGCCCGAGGGCGCCGCACGCCAGCAGCCGCCTCACCGGTGCTCCTGGGAGACGTCGTACTGGAAGACCTGCGCCTCACCGTCGCGCACCTGGGCGAACTGCGCCTCCAGGTCCTGCAGCGCGAGGGCGAGGGCGGGGTCCTCGGCGGCCTGCGCGCTGACGAGCGCGGCGGTGTCGGCGTAGACGCCGCCGCCGTGGGCGGAGATCGGCGAGCCGGCCGTGACGCCGTCGGCGCCGTGGACGTCCCGCGTGACGGTGGTCCAGCCCGGGGCGCCGGGGTTGGGGCTGCCGTCGAGGCGGGGCACCGGGTCCTGGGTGTGCTCGATGGACAGGACGGCGACGTCGTCGGGGACGTCCATGCCCGCGACCGGCGAGCCGCCGGTGACGACCTGCGTGACGTGCAGCCCGTTGCCCGGGTCGGCGGCGAGCGCGGCCGCGACGATCCCGCCCTGGCTGTGCCCCGCGAGCGTGACCGGCTGGGACTGCAGCTCGCTGAGCGGGACGCCCTGCTGGGCGGCGACCTCGCTCATCGACTGGTGCACCGCCTCGAGCACGGCCGCCTCCATCGCGGTGTCGTAGCCCGCCATGAGGTGGAGGTTCGTCGCGAGGTTGGAGGGGTTGCTGCCGGACTCGGGCGCCCAGTCCTGGGTGCCGGGGATCTCGACGATCCAGCTGTGGCCGCCCGCGCCGTCGGGCACGGCGGTGACCCGCACCTCCGAGGCGTCGCCGTCCCCGAGCCGGCCGATGTTGCCGAAGAGCGCGGCGAGGCTGTCGGCGGCGGTGCCGTCCGGCGCCGGGTCCGGCGTCACGGTCGGCGTGCCGTCGGCGAAGAGCCCCATGAGCCCACCGGCGCCGATGACGCCCGCCACGACCTGCTCGTAGCTCAGCGGCACGGGCGGGAAGGTCCACGGGGTGATCGCGCTGAGGACGAGGGGGACCTCGGTGCCGAGGACCCACGGCAGCGCGGCGACGATCGAGTCGGTCACCCACGGCTCGTCGTAGAGCCCGCCGAGCACCGTGTCGAGCGGGTCCTGCCCGACCTCCTCGACCCACGCGGCGAAGGCGTCCGGTGTGAGGGCGTCGGCCACGTCCGCCGGCAGGGCGTCCAGGAGGAGCGCGGACAGCGCGACCCCACCGGCCGTGAGCAGCCCCGCGTGGAGGACGACGACGCCCGTCACGGTCCGCCCCGCCTCGGCCAGCCGCGCGAGCGCGGCGTCGGTCTCCTCGTACACGGTGGCCGAGCCCCGCAGGAAGACGGCGGCGGCCTCGTACTCGAGGGCCACCCACGCCAGCCCCTCCGGGGGCAGCTGCGCCTGGGCCACCTCGGCGAGCACCCGACCTCCCGTCACCGGGGAGAGCACCTGGGAGGACAGGACCGCCTCGTGGGTGGCGACGGCGGCCACCCGCAGCGCGAGCTCCCGGGCGGCGTCGCCCTTGGCGTCGAGGATCTCCGCGGTGGCGCGCATGTCCTCCACGCGCGCGAGGACGCCCGCGGCCCCACCGGTGACCGTGAGGGTCACAGCACCTCCTCGGCGTGGAGGAGGCCGGTCAGTGCGGTGAGCAGGCCGTTGCGGACGCGCAGGAGGTCGGTGCGGCGCAGGGTGACGCCGTGCGTCGTCGCGTCGACGAGCTCGACGACGTCTGCCTCCGTCCAGAGCCACACGCCGTGGAAGGCGAGGGCGCCGTCGTCGTGCCGGCGGGCCGCGCTCACGCAGGCCCCTCCGGTGAGGTCGGTGGAGACGGCGCCGAGCACCGACAGGGCGGAGGCGGGCAGGCCCGACAGGTGGAGGGCGACGTCCTCACGGCCCAGCCGCAGCGCCTGGGCGATGGCGGCCGACTCGGGCCAGCCGACGCGCACGGGGGAGCGGTCGGTGGGCGGGCCGCCCACGTGGTGGGGCAGCGCGCGCATCACCTGTGCCAGCAGCCCACCGGCGGCGGAGAGGGAGACCTCGACGACGGGCTCCTGCTCGAGCACCGTCTCCCCTCCCGGTGAGCGCACCATGCGCCGACGGCGGGCGAGGGCGGCGGTGCGCCCGGCGCTCCACGCGACGGCCTCGTTGACGACGACGTCCCCGGACCAGGAGGAGACGTCGACGCGGACGTCGGACTCGAGCAGCATGAGCATGCCCAGCATGCACGACGGCGTGAGCCCGGTGACGTCGTCGCGCTCGGGGGTGTGGGTGGCCAGGCCGCGCAGCTGGAGGCTCGCCCAGGCGCGCGCCCGCTCGCCGGGGGTGAGCGGCTCGTCGGGGTCCAGGCCGAAGGCCTCGGGCGCGAAGCCGGCGGGCGTCACCGCACCGGGGACGCGGGAGAGGAGGGCGCGGCGCAGCACCGTCCACTCCGCGACGTCGAGGCGGAAGTGGGCCACCCTGCTGCGGTTCTGGCGCCCTTGCTGAACTGTCTGCGCGGACATCGTGCCCCCCGTTCTGGCTCCGGGTCACCACCGGCGCCTTCACCGCTCATCCTCACGGGCCGACAGGGCCGTGACCATGGGGAGAAGTGCCCATCGCAGGCGCCATCGGGATGATCCCGTCGCGCGCGCGGTCCTGCGAAGGAGGGAGCCCAGGAGTCTCATCCCGGGGCTGCGGGACCGGCCGGTCGTCCGGGTGCTGGGACGGGCACCGGCGGTGCGGGCCCCGGCACCCGCGGTGTGGTTAGCATCGCCGAGAACCATCCAGAGCAGCCGAGAGACCTGGCTCGTCGACGCTGCAGCAACCCGGCCCACGGGTGCTCCCGCCAGGACGCGATGGAGGAACCATGACGACCTCGACCACCCGCCCCGCCTGTCCCGGCCCCGGCGGGTACCCCGACCCGGACCCCACGTGGGGCAGCGCGACCCGGGCCGTCCACGCCGGGCACGAGCGCACCGGCTTCCACGAGACCTCCGAGGCCCTCTTCCTCACCCAGGGCTTCGTCTACGCGGCCGCGGCCGACGCCGAGGCCGCCTTCGAGGGGGAGGCGGACCGCTTCACCTACAGCCGCTACGAGAACCCCACGGTGCGCACCTTCGAGGAGCGGCTGCGCGCGCTGGAGGGCGCGGAGGCCTGTGCTGCCACCGCCACGGGCATGTCCGCCATCTTCTCCACGCTCGCGGCGCTCGTGCGCAGCGGCTCGCGGGTGGTCGTGGGCCGGGCCGTGTTCGGCTCGACGATCACGCTCCTCGAGGACATCCTCGCCGGCTGGGGCGTGGTCACCGACTACGTCGACGCCCACGACCTCGAGGACTGGCGCCGAGCGCTGGCCACCCCGGCCGACGTCGTCCTCTTCGAGACCCCGTCCAACCCGATGCAGGACATCGTCGACGTCGCCGGCGTGAGCGCACTCGCCCACGCGGCGGGCGCCGTCGTCGTCGTCGACAACGTCTTCGCCACCCCGGTGCTGCAGCGCGTGCTGCCCCAGGGGGCCGACATCGTCGTCTACTCGGCCACCAAGCACATCGACGGCCAGGGGCGCACGATGGGCGGCGCCGTCCTGGGCAGCCGAGAGTTCGTCGAGGGGCCGCTGCGGCTCGTGCTGCGGACCACGGGGCCGTCGCTCAGCCCCTTCAACGCGTGGGTGCTCCTCAAGGGCCTGGAGACGCTGCCGCTGCGGATGCGCGCCCAGAGCGACGCGGCCCTCGAGCTGGCGCGGTGGCTGGAGACGCTGCCGCGGGTGGGCCGGGTGCGCCACCCCTTCCTCGACTCCCACCCGCAGGCGGAGCTCGCCCGCGCGCAGATGAGCGGCGGGGGCAGCGTCGTCACCTTCGACGTCGCAGTCGGCGGGCGGCCGGCGAACCGTGAGGAGACCTTCGCGTTCCTCGACGCCCTGCGCCTCGTCCTCATCTCCAACAACCTCGGCGACGCGAAGTCGATGGTCACCCACCCCGCGACGACGACGCACCGGCGCCTGGGCCCCGACGGCCGCGCCCGCGTGGGCATCAGTGACGCGACCGTCCGGCTGTCGGTGGGGCTGGAGGAGCTCGCCGACCTGCGCACCGACATCGCCCAGGCCCTCGCCGCCGTCCCCACCAGCTGACGCCCGCCGCGCTGCTCCGCCGCCCGCCCGCTCGCACGCCGCTGCGCCGCCCGCTCGCACCCCGCTGCGATACCTGCTCGCACCCCGCTGCAGAAACTGCTTCCGGCTGCGGATATATCGACAGCGCGGAGCAGTTTCTGCAGCGGAGTGCGCGGAGGTACGGGCGCCGGGTACGGGCGCCGGGTGCGGGCGTGGGACGCGGGCGAGGGGCGCCGGCGAGGGCTGGGGGAGGGCGTCAGGTGCGCCGGCGGCGCTGGCGGCGGACGGACCGGTCGATGCGCCACAGCGCCAAGGCCGTCATCGCCTCGAGGGAGGGGCGCAGCAGCGCAGCCGTCAGCCGGCATGGGAGCGGGCCGCGCAGGTGGACGCCGTCCTCGACCCAGTCGACGACGGCGCGGGCGGGGCCGTCGGGCTGCACCGTGATGACGACCTCACCGAGCAGCAGCGGCCCCGTCTTGACCAGGCGCAGCTCGCGGGGGGCGTCGGCGTGGGTGACGCGCATCCGGTCGACGAGCACGAGCGCGGAGCGGCCCACGACCTCGTCGCCCGCGCGCAGCGCCCGTGCCGGTGCGTCCACCCGGGTGAGCGGGATCCAGCGGCCGTGGTGCCGGGCGGCGGTGACGACGGCGTAGGCCCACTCCTGCGGCAGGTCGAGCGTGCGGCTGGCCATGACCCAGAGCCTATGTGCGTCCGGCCCGGCCCGCCGAGTACGCTGGTCCCGCCCCGCCTCCGTAGCTCAGGGGATAGAGCACCGCTCTCCTAAAGCGGGTGTCGGCAGTTCGAATCTGCCCGGAGGCACCGCTCCGCGACCCTGTGCGGCACTGGGCGAGACTGTGACGCGGATCACAGGAAACTGTACGGAGGTTGGGTCTTGCGCTCCGACGAAAGGTGGAGCAGGATACTGCTCATAGGGCGTGACGCCTGCCCCCCGTGTGCGTCACGCCCTATACCTATTCCCCGGTGAAATCGCCCGCCCCGGCGGGTCGCACGGACCGGCGGCGTGGCGCTGGTTAGCGTGGGGTAATGACCCCCTCACCGCTCTTCGCCCGGCCTCCCGCGGGGCCCCGCCGCAGCGGCGGACAGGGTCCTGTCGGCCTCGTCGGCGGCCGCTCCGAGAGCGGCGAGCCCGACACCGCCACCAGTGCCCGCGCTCGCACCGTCGAGGACGCCGCCCAGCAGTGGCGTGAGCGCCTCGTCGCGCTCAGCGGTGCCAGTGCCCTCTCGGACGTCGCCATGCTCGGCGAGGCCGTCATCGACCTCACGGCCGCGCACCCCTCCGGGATCGCCCAGCTCTACTCCGGCCGCGCCACCCGGCTGTCCAACCTCGTGCGCGAGGGCGGCGCGCTCGTCGCGGCCCGCCGCTCGGCCCGCACCGTCGTCGCCCGCACCGACGAGCTCGCCCAGCGCTACGGCGTGGCCCCCACCTACCTCGCCGCCGGCATCGCCACGTGGACCGAGGTGCCGCCCCCCGTGCCCGTCACCGGCGACGACGGCGACACCCCGGCACCCGACGACGTCGCAGCGGACGAGGGGGCCACCGCGCCCGCCGAGCCGCGCACCGTCCGTGCGCCGGTCCTGCTGCGTCCCGTGCGCCTGACGCCGCGGGGCGGTCAGGTCGCGGACCTCGACCTCGAGCTCGAGCCGGCGGTGGACCTCAACACCGTCCTTGTGCGGGCGCTGCGCTCGCGCGGGGTGACCGCCGACCTCCACGCCATCGCCGCCGGCGCCCTCACCTCCGACGGCTTCTCCCCGCGCTCCACCCTCGGGCGGATCTCCCTGCTCGGCGAGGAGCACCTGCCCGACTTCACCCTCGAGGAGAGGGTCCTCATCGGCCCCTTCGTCCACCCGGGCCAGGTGCTCGTCGAGGACCTCGAGGCCATGCACGACGACCTCGTCGGCCACGACGTCGTCGCCGCCCTCGCCGGCGACGAGGACGCGCGCGCCGCGCTCGACCGCGTCCTGCCCGAGCGGGCGGGCGCCGACCGCCAGCCCCAGGCCGAGCGCGGTGTCGGGGACCTGGACCCCGACCAGCAGCGGGTCATCGACGCCGTCGCCGCCGGCACCGACGTCTTCATCGACGCGCCCCCCGGGGCCGACGTGCCGGCGACCCTTGCCGCCGTCGTCGCCGACGCCGTCGCGTCGGGCCGCCGGGTCCTCTACGTGCCCGGGACGCGGCGCGTGGGACGCGCGCTCGTCGAGGAGCTCGACCGCCTCGGTCTGCGCGAGCTCGTCCTCGACCTGTCCACCGACACCGGGTGGCGGGCCAGCGCGCCGCAGGAGCTGCGCGCCGGGCTCGCCGTCGAGGAGCCGCCGAGCGAGGTCGACACGGTCCGTGCCGTCCGCGCCCAGCTCGTCTCCGTGCGCGAGCGGCTCGCCGCCTACGTCACCGCCCTCCACACCTCCCGTCAGCCGTGGGGCTGCTCGGCGCACGCGGCGCTGCTCGCGCTCGCCGAGCTCACGGCCGCCCGGCCGGGGCCCCGGACAGAGGTGCGGCTCTCCGCCGACACCGTCCGCGAGCTCGCCGGTGACCGCCGCGAGCACGCCCGGGAACGCCTCGTCCGGGCCGCGTCCCTCGGTGCCTTCGACCTGCGCCCGCACGACACGCCCTGGTACGGCGCCCGGCTCGAGAGCGCCGACGCCGCCCGCCAGGCCCTCGAGCGCACGCAGCGGCTCTCCGGCGCCGAGCTGCCCCGTGTCCTGGCCGACGCCGAGCGCACCACCCGCGAGACCGGCCTCACCGCGGCCGGGACCCTGCGCGAGTGGCTCGAGCAGCTCGAGATGCTCGACGGCGTGCGTTCGGCGCTCGACGTCTTCGTCCCCCAGGTCTTCGAGCGCTCGGCGGCGGACATGGTCATCGCCACCTCCACTCGCGCCTGGCGCAAGGAGCAGGGCGTCACGATGTCGTGGGGCACCCGGCGCCGGCTGCGCAAGCAGGCCAAGGATCTCCTGCGTCCCGGCCGTCCCGTGGCCGACCTCCACGCCGAGCTCGTCCACGTCCAGGAGCAGCGCGAGGTGTGGCGCCGCCACTGCCCCACCGGCGGCTGGCCCCGGCTCCCCGAGGGTCTGTCGGAGATGACCCGCCACGCGCGCGCCGTCGAGAAGGACGTCCTCGCCCTCCAGGACGTCGTCGGCGCCGGCGCGGGCAGGCCGGACCTCCTCGACCTGCCCCTCGCGGACCTCGCCGCGCGCATGACCTCCCTCGGCGGCGACGGCGAGGCCGTCCGCCTCATGCCCGAGCGCTCTGCGGTGCTCGCCGACCTCGAGGGCCTCGGCCTCGGCGAGCTCGTCGCCGACCTCACCGAGCGTCGTGTCGTCGCCGCCCTCGCCGGCGCGGAGCTCGACCTCGCCTGGTGGACCTCCGTCCTCGAGGAGATCCTGCGCACCGACCCGGCGCTCGCCGGCTACGACGGCCCCGGCCTCGTCGCCCTGGCCGAGCGCTTCCGTGAGCTCGACGCCGCCCACGTGCGCACGCTGCCCGGCCCGGTCCGCCGTGCCGTCGTCCGCCGGCTGCGGGCCCTGGTCCGCGACCGCCGTGACGAGGCCGCGCAGCTCGAGGCCGAGCTGGGCACCGGCGTGGACCTGCGGCGCACCTACGCCCGGCACCCCGAGCTCCTCGGCGCGATCCGGCCCGGCTGGGTGGTGCCGCCGGTGCTCGTGCCCCAGCTCCTGCCGCCCGCGCGCTGCGTCGACCTCGTCATCCTCGACGGCGTCCACCACCTGCCCACCGAGCAGGCCGTCGGAGCGATCACCCGCGGCAGCCAGGTCGTGCTCGTCGGGGACTCCCGCCGCGGCGGCGACGGGCTCGTCTCCGAGCTCGCGCCGCTCCTGCCGGTCCTCACCCTGCCCACCGACCGCGCCGAACGCGAGGAGTCGATCGCGGCCTTCCTCGCGTCCCACGGCTACGAGGACGTCATCCAGCCCGTGCCGGACCCGCCGTCGCCGGGCCGCATCACCCTCGAGCTCGTCGAGGGCTTCGGGATGCCGGCCCCCGGCGCCGACGCCGTCGAGAGCGTCCAGGCGGAGGTGGACCGCGTCGTCGACCTCGTCATCGAGCACGCCCTGACGGCGCCGGACCAGTCGCTCGCCGTCGTCGCCCTCAACGCCCGGCACGCCGACCGGGTGCGTGAGGCCGTGATCTCCGCCGTCTCCGGGTCCTCGGCCGTGGCCCGTTTCTTCGCCGCGGACCGCGAGGAGCCCTTCGTCGTCGTGGACGCGGACGGTGCCGGAGGCCTGCGGCGCGACACCGTCGTCCTCACCCTCGGCTACGCCAAGACCCCGCACGGGCGGGTGCTTCACAGCTTCGGTGCGGTCAGCGGCCCGGACGGCAAGGCTTGCCTCATCGACGCCCTCGACGCCGTCCGGGAGCGACTCGTCGTCGTCTCCTGCATCGGCCCGGGCGAGATCGACCGCAGCCGGCTCCACACGCCCGGCCCGCTCCTCCTCGCCGACCTCGTCGACTGGGCCGCCGACCCGCAGCCCGCGCAGGACGTCGACGCCGTCGGCGCGGCACCCGACCCGCTCCTCGTCGACCTCGCCGAGCGTCTGTGGCGCCTGGGCCTGACGGTCGTGCCGCAGTACGGCGTCGACGGCGGGGTGCGGATCCCGCTCGCGATCGGGCACCCAGACCTGCCCGGTGAGCTGCTCGTGGCCGTCCTCACCGACGACGCCGCGTACGTCGCCGAGCCCAACCTGCGCCGCCGCGAGCGGCACTGGGTGCAGCGGCTCGCCTCCCGCGGCTGGCGCGTGCACATGGCCTTCTCCACCGCCGTCTTCACCGATCCGCAGCGGGAGGCCGAGGCGATCGTCGCGCTCGCCCTGGACGTCGTCGACGCCCGCCGCCGGGCCGCGGACCCGGTCCGCCCGCCCGCCGCGGCGCTGCCGCGCGAGGTGACGGACACGGATGAGGACGCGGCACCGCAGGAGCCGACTGCCGAGGTGGCTGAGCTGCAGGACCCGGCCGCCGAGGTCGCCGAGCCGAGCGCCGGCACGCTCGAGCCTGCGGCGCCGGTGACCGAGGATCCCGCTGCGGACGCCACGGAGGCTGGTGGGACCGCGGCCACCGAGCCGACGGCTGCCGAGCCGACTGGTGGCGAGCCGGTGGACCCCGAGCCGACTGGTGGCGAGCCGATGCGTGAGCCCGCACCGGATGCGCCGGGCGAGCGCGGCCCGCGCCCGCCGGTGACGCCCGGACTCCCGGTCGGCGCCTACTCCGACGACGAGCTTGACGACCTCGCGGCGTGGATCGACGCCGACGGCACCGAGCGGGACGAGGACGCCCTCGTCGAGGCCCTGCGCGAGGAGCTCGGGCTCACCCGCCGCGGGCTCGAGGTGGACGGCGTGCTGCGCACCGTCGCCGCGCGCCGCCGCTGATGGGGCGGCGCGGCTCGCACCGCCGGGTGGTGGCCCCACCCACGAGGCTGGGGGCGAGCGAGGAGGGCACGCTCGTACCGACCGAGCCGGCGCCCCGGCCCGCAGCGCGACAGCCGGACGCGCGGCCCGCCGCCCCGCGGCGCCCCGCGGCGCAGCCGGTGCTTCCCAGCCGGGCGGCCGAGGACACCGACGCGGCCTGGGGCGAGCTTCCCGAGGGCTGCGACGACGCCCGCTACCTGCGTGACAAGCCGCCCCATTGGCAGTAGCGCTACGGGCGCCCGCTCTGCGCCTTGAGGAGGTCGCGGATCTCCTGGAGCAGGAGGATGTCCTCGGCTGGCGCCTGGGGCTCGGGCTCCTCCCCGCGCTTGCGCCGCTCCTGGAAGGTGTTCATCGGCAGGACGAAGATGAAGTAGACGACCGCCGCCGTGATGAGGAAGACGATGACGGCGTTGATGATCGCGGCGAGGTCGACAAAGGTGTCCTCCCGGCCGGCGATGATCGGGAAGCCGAAGCCCTCAACCTGCGTGCCGCCGAGCGAGTTGACCACCGGAGTGATGATGCTCGTGACGACGGTGTTGACGATCGTGGTGAACGCCGAGCCGATGACGACCGCGACCGCCAGCTCGATGACGTTCCCGCGGGTGATGAAGTCCCGAAATCCCTTGAGCACGGTCTTGCTCCTCCCAGCCCGGGGCTCTCCCGGCTGCACCGCACCCTAGCCGGTGGTGGCAGGCGGTGAGCGCTCAACGTCGGGACTGCAGGCGGCCGCACCCGAGGCGGTCGCGGTCGGCGCCTGACGGCGACGCCTCGAGAGCCCCGACCGGGCCCCTACCCCGGGAGGACCACGCGCAGCGGCGCCCATGCGCTCGCCCCCACGACGTCCGGAGCGGCCCCGCGCGGGACGGCCACGAAGACGAGCGACGTCGGCGCCTCCCCGCCGAGGAGGCCCCCGCCGCCGTCCTCCTCGAGGGCCACGACGAGTGCGCCCGCGGCCACCACCTGCGCCCCGCCCTCGCTGGCCGCCGCGTCCGCCGTCGCCGCGAGGAGGTCCACCCGGTCCCCGGGCCGCAGCGTCCGGGCCACCGCGGCGTCCGCGAGCCGCACGGGCACGACGACCTCGCCCGGGGCGGTGCCCGCCGCCAGCCCCGGACCCACGAGGACCTCCGCCGCCAGCGGGAACCGGCCGGCAGCCCCACCGCCAGGCGGTGCCCGACCGCCTCCGCCGGGACGCGCAGCATCCGGGACGCAGCCACCTCCCGTGGCAGCCGCGCCGTGCGGACGTCGCCCTCGGCCAGCGGCGTGCCCGCCGGCACGTCCCGCGCCAGCACGCCGACGGCCACCGTCGCGGGCGCCGGGGGGCGCACCTCCTGCACCACCACGCCGACCGCGGACACGAGGCCCACCGCCAGCAGGGCGTGCCGCCAGCGCCACAGCAGGCGACGCACGCGTACCCGGCGGCGGCGTGACGGGGGCACCGGCGGGGAGCGCATGGGGCGACGGTAGGACCGGGCGGGGACCGGCCCGGGTCGCGTGGGCGCCGGCTGTGGACGAGAGACGCCCCACCGGTGACGGGGGAGGAGCCCCCGGCGCGGACGGACCGCCGTCGTCGGAGGTTCCGGATACCCTCGGCAGGTGCGTGGCTCCCACCTTCTGCAGCGTCTGGCGATCATCGTCGCGGCCGTCCTCGTCGTCATCCTCGTCGCCGGCGTGGCGCTCGCGGCCGTCCTGGTGCGCCGACCGCTGCCCGACTACGGGGGTGAGACCACCCTGCGGATCCTCTCCTCGGAGGTCGAGGTCGTGCGCGACGAGCGGGGAGTGCCGCAGATCTACGCGGACACCGACACCGACCTCATGCGCGCCCAGGGCTACGTCCACGCCCAGGACCGCTTCTTCGAGATGGACTACCGGCGCCACGTCACCGCCGGCCGCGTCTCCGAGCTCGTCGGTGAGAACGAGAGCGCACTGGCCGCGGACCGGGTCATCCGCACCCTGGGCTGGCGCCGTGTCGCCGAGCAGGAGTGGGACCTCCTCAGCGAGGAGAGCCGCGCGCTGTTCGAGGCCTACGCCGAGGGTGTCAACGCCTACCTCGACTCGCGTGAGGCGAGCCAGCTCGGCGTCGAGTACACCGTGCTCGGCATCGTCACCGAGCTCGGCGAGGTCGCCCCGTGGACCCCGATCGACTCCCTCGCCTGGCTCAAGGCGATGGCCTGGGACCTGGCCGCGAACAACGACCAGGAGCTGGGCCGCGCCACCGCCGTCCGCGCTCTCGGGGGCGACGTCGCCCGGGTCGCGCAGCTCTACCCCGCCTACCCGGAGACGCAGAACCTCCCGATCATCCCGCCGCCGGACGCGACCGAGCCAGAGGCGACGGTCGAGGACGCCTCGTGGCCCGCACCCGCCGGCGCGGTCGACGCCATCGAGAGCGCCTACGCCGCCGTCCAGGCCACCCCGCGCCTCCTCGGTGACGGGGACGGCATCGGCTCGAACTCCTTCGTCGTGTCCGGCGAGCACACGGTCGGGGGCCAGCCGATCCTCGCCAACGACCCGCACCTGGGGATCAGCGCCCCGGGCGTCTGGCACCAGGTCGGCCTGCACTGCCGCGAGCTCACCACCCTGTGCACCTTCGACGTCGGCGGCTTCGACTTCGCCGGCATGCCCGGCGTCATCATCGGGCACAACGCAGACCTCGCGTGGGGCCTGACGAACCTCGGCGCCGACGTCGTCGACTTCTTCCTCGAGCGCGTGTACGACGACGGCACCTACCTCCGCGGCGGGGAGCGCGTCCCGCTCACCCGGCGTACCGAGACCATCGCCGTCAACGGTGGTACCGACGACTCCCTCACCGTCGCGTCAACGGCGCACGGGCCGATCGTCTCCGGGGTCCTGCCCGAGACCGCCGCCGCAAACAGCTCCCCGGTGCCTGACGGCTCGCCGTCACCCGGCTTCGGCGGCTACGCCGTCGCGATGTCGTGGACGGCGCTGACCCCGGGCCGCACCGGCGACGCGATCTTCGCGCTCAACCGCGCCGCGACCGCCGAGGACGTCGCCGCGGCGGCCGCGCTCTTCGAGGTGCCGGCGCAGAACATCGTCTTCGCCACGACCGACGGCGACATCGGCTACCAGGCCCCCGGCCGTATCCCGGTGCGCCAGGACGTCCCCGACGGCCCGGTCCCCTCCGACGGCAGCTGGCCCCGCCCCGGCTGGGACGGGCGCTACGACTGGGCGGGCTACGTGCCCGCCGCGGACATGCCGAGCGTCCTCAACCCCGAGGAGGGCTTCATCGTCGCGGCCAACCAGGCCGTGCTGCCCGCCGGCCAGGGTCCCTTCCTCACCGGGGACTGGGACTACGGCTTCCGCTCCCAGCGGCTGCGCGAGCGCCTCACCACCACCATCGAGCGAGGCGTCAACGTCGACCCGGCCATGGCGAACGAGCTGATGAACGACGAGGCCAACCCGTACGCGGAGGCTCTCGTCCCCGCCCTGCTCAACGTCACGGTGACCGACGGCTTCGTCCGTGAGGCCGTCGACCTCCTCGCCGAGTGGGAGGAGGAGGACTACCAGCAGGACGGCGACTCCGCCGCGGCCGCCTACTTCGCGGCGGTGTGGGCCAACCTCCTGGACCTCACCTTCGCCGACGACCTGCCCGCCACACTCGCGCCGGACGGTGGCAGCCGCTGGCTCGTCGTCGTCGACCGTCTCCTCGAGGACCCGACGAGCGCGTGGTGGGACGACCGGCGCACCATCAACCTCGTCGAGAGCCGCGACGAGATCCTCCTGCAGGCGCTCGTCGCCGCGCGCAACGAGCTCACCCAGACGCTCGGCAAGGACCCCGGGGACTGGCGGTGGTCCCAGCTCCACGTCGCCGCCCCCCAGCACCCCGTCCTCGGTGACGGCGTGCCGGCGGCGGTCTCGTGGTTCGCCAACCCCCGGCCCGTGGGGGTGGGCGGTGGCTCGAGCATCGTCAACGCCACCGGCTGGGACGCGAGCGCGGAGGTCGAGGGCCGGCGGGACTACGGCGTCACGAGCGTCCCGTCGATGCGGATGGCGGTGGACCTCGGTGACTTCGACCGGTCCCTGTGGGTGAACTTCACCGGCGTCTCCGGCCACCCGGCCGACGACCACTACGACGACCAACTCGGCGCGTGGGCCGCGGGGGAGACCTTCCCCTGGCCCTTCAGCCCAGCAGCCGTCGAGGACGCGGCGACGAGCACCCGCACGCTGCGCCACCCCGGCTGACCGGCCGGGGGTCCGCCCGGGTGACGGGTGAGGCCTCGCGCCGGGTCAGGAGGGGCGGTGGGTGAAGGTGGAGCCGCCGATGAGGAACCAGCGCTCCTCGGTGATCACGGCGTCCACCGGGATGTCGTGGGCAGCCCGCGGCAGCTGGGCGCCGGTGATGAGCTCGGCCTCGTGGACCATCGCGAGCACCGGGGCGTCGGGCGCGCGGTGGAGCAGCGCACGGTCGTACCAGCCTCCGCCCTGCCCGAGGCGGATCCCGCTCGCGTCGACCGCGAGCGCCGGGGCGATGACGACCTCCGCCTCGGCGAGCGCCTCCGGCGGGAAGACCTCACCGGCCGGCTCGAGGGGCCGGCCGGGTGCCCGCTGGGCGAGCTCCTCGCGGCTCGTGTACTCGCCCCAGCAGCGGGCCAGACCCGGGCCGAGCACCGGCAGGAGGAGGCGCACCCCACGCTCGTGGAGGGCGTCGATGAGCATGCTCGTGTCCGGCTCGGTGGGCGCCGAGACGTAGGCGGCGACGCAGCGGGCGTCGCCCACCGCCTGCACGCCGTGCTCCGCCAAGCTCGCGGCGGCCTCCTCGCGCTGCCGCTGGGAGCGGGCGGCGCGGGACGAGCGCACGGTCTCTCGCAGGGCGCTCTTGGCGTCCTCCAGCTCCAGTCCGGTCGTTTCGGGGAAGCGGATCGCCGTCGACATGTGGATAGTGTTCCACGACCGGCCTGCCGTGTGGCGGTGCCGCGCCTCCCTCCGGCGGACCTCGCCGGCGCTCGGTAGCCTTCGGGCATGACAGAGCAGAGCGTCACCCCGGTTCGTAAGGCCGTCGTCCCGGTTGCCGGGCTCGGCACCCGATTCGTGCCCGCCACCAAGGCCGTGGCCAAGGAGATGCTGCCGGTCGTGGACCGGCCGGCGATCCAGTACGTCGTGGAGGAGGTGGCCGCCGCGGGCATCGAGGACGTCCTGCTCGTCACCGCCCGGGGCAAGTCCGCGATCGAGGACCACTTCGACCGCAACGTCGAGCTGGAGGCGGCCCTGGAGGCCAAGGGCGACGCGGACCGGCTCGCCGAGGTCCGCCGGCCCACGGCGCTCGCCGACATCCACGCCGTGCGCCAGGGCACCCCCAAGGGCCTGGGCCACGCCGTCCTGTGCGGCCGCGAGCACGTGGGCGACGAGCCCTTCGCCGTGCTCCTCGGTGACGACCTCATCGACGCCCGCGACCCGATCCTGCCGACGATGATCGACGTCCAGCAGCGCCTGGGCGGCTCCGTCATCGCACTGCTCGAGGTCGAGCCCTCCCAGATCAACCTCTACGGCGCCGCTGCCGTCGAGCCCGTCTCCCTCGCCGGTATCCCCGACGGCGACGTCGTCACCGTCACCGAGCTCGTCGAGAAGCCCCCCGTCGAGGAGGCGCCCTCGAACCTCGCCGTCATCGGCCGCTACGTCCTGTCCCCGGCGGTCTTCGACGTCCTCGAGCGGACCGAGCCGGGCCGCGGCAACGAGATCCAGCTGACCGACGCCCTGCAGACCCTCGCCCGGATGCCCGCGAGCGAGGGCGGCGGCGTCCACGGCGTCGTCTTCCGCGGCCGCCGCTACGACACCGGGGACAAGCTCGACTACCTCAAGGCCGTCGTCCAGCTCGCCGTCGACCGCGAGGACCTCGGCCCGGACTTCTCCGCCTGGCTCGAGCAGTTCGTCGCGGGCCGGCACGTCGAGCTCAGCTCCGACCCCGCCGCGAGCCACCCCCGGTGAGGAGCGTCCAGGAGCACCTCGCGGCCTGCCTCGCGGCGGTCGGCCCACAGCCGCCGCTCGAGGTGGTCCTCGCCGACGCCGTCGGGTGCGTGCTCGCCGAGGACGTCCTCGCGCCGCGCGACCTGCCCCTCGCGGACGTCGCGTCCCTGGACGGCTACGCCCTGCGAGCCGGGGACGTCGCCGCTGCTGCGCCGTCGTCGCCGGTGACCCTGCGGGTGCTCGACGAGATCCGTGCGGGCAGCGTCGAGCGCACCCGCCTGCCCGCCGGTGCCTGCGTGCGCATCGCCTCGGGTGCGCCGCTGCCGGTCGAGGCCGACGCCGTCGTGCCGGTCGAGCAGACCGACCGCGGCGCCGCGAAGGTCGAGGTCCGCACGGCCGCGGCCGCCGGCGAGAACGTCAACCGGCGTGCCCAGGACGTCCGCGCCGGTGAGGTCGTCCTGCCCGCGGGGGAGCGGGTGGGGGCCCGGCAGGTCGCGCTCCTGTCCGCCGTCGGCCGCGGCCGGGTGACGGTGCACCCGCGACCGCGCGTCGTCGTCATCTCCGTCGGTGACGAGCTCGTCGAGCCGGGCCAGTCGGCCGCCGCCGGGCAGGTGTACGACGCGAACGGGCACGCGCTGGCCGCCGCGCTGCAGGACGCTGGCGCCGCCACCTACCGGGTGGCCGCCGTCCCGGACCAGCGCGGACCGCTGCGCGAGACCCTCGAGGACCAGCTCGTGCGCGCCGACCTCGTCGTCACGACGGGCGGGCTCAGCCACGGCTCCAACGACACCGTCAAGGAGGTGCTCGCCCCGCTCGGGACGGTGCGCTTCGACAACGTCGCCATGTGGCCCGGACGCCAGCTCGGGCTGGGGCACATCGGCGACGGCACCCCGATCTTCGCGTTGCCGGGCGACCCCGTGGCCGCGCAGGTCGCCTACGAGGTCTTCCTGCGCCCCGCCGTCCTGTCGATGGCCGGCTACACCGAGCTCTACCGCCCCACGGTGACGGCGACGGCGACCACCGCCTGGTACTCCCCGTCCGGACGGCGCGAGTTCGTCCGCGTCACGCTCGCTGGCTCGCCGCGCGAGGGCTACCGCGCCACGCCCGTCGGCTCCCCGAGCATGCTGCTCCTCAGCGCCCTGGCTCGCGCCAACGCGCTGGCCGTCGTGCCCGAGGGCCTCACCGATGTCACCGAGGGCACCGCGCTCTCCTGCCTGCTGCTGGACGCCTGATGCTCGAGCACGAGGGCGTCCGCCTGCGTCTCCTGCGGTACGGGGACCGCTCCACGTGGGAGCGCGTGCGCCGGCTGAACCACGAGTGGCTGCGCCCGTGGGAGGCGACCAGCCCGGTGCCGGCACCGCCCGTGGGCTTCCGGGACTACGTCGCCCAGAGCCGCCGTCAGGGCAGGCGCGGGGAGGCCCTCACCTTCGTCATCGAGGCCGACGGCGAGCTCGTCGGCCAGCTGTCGGTGTCCTCGATCATCCTCGGGGCGCTGCGGGGGGCCTCCATCGGCTACTGGGTGAGCCAGGACGTCGCCGGGCGCGGGATCACCCCCACCGCGGTCGCGATCGCCGTGGACTACTGCTTCACCGTGCTGCGGCTGCACCGCATCGAGATCAACATCCGGCCCGAGAACACGGCCAGCCTGCGGGTGGTGGAGAAGCTCGGCTTCCGTGACGAGGGGCTGCGTGAGCGCTACCTCCACATCGACGGCGACTGGCGCGACCACCGCACCTTCGCGCTCGTCGCGGAGGACGTGCCGGAGGGGCTGCTGGAGAGGTGGACCCGCACCCGCGGGAGACACGCCGCCGACGATCCCGACGGTGGTGCGCCGCCCGGATAGTTTCGTGCCTGTGGATGTTCAGGGGTGGGTAGTCGTCGGACTAGCCCTCATCCTGTTCGGGTACCTGGTCCCTCACCTCGTGCAGAGCCGTCACCAGCTGGCGGAGGCACGGGTGGAGGACCGCTTCTCCGGCACGCTGCGCGTGGTGACCACCGGGGCGACGGCGAGGCGGTCGTCGCCCGGGGAGCACCACGGCACGCTGGAGAGCAGGCCGTACCTCCACGATCCACGACGACGAACGGAGGCACCCGCCGTGAACAGGCCCACCACCCCCAGCGAGCGGGCCGCCGCCGAGGCGCGGCGACTGGCGCAGCTGCGCGCGGCGCGCGCCGCCGAGATCAGCCGACGCAAGGCCGCCGCCAAGCGCCGGCTCGTGCTCACCGTCGTGCTGCTCCTCGCGAGCGTCGGCGGCTGGCTCGGCTTCGGCCTGGGCAGCCTCCCGGTCGTGCTCGGTGTGGTGCCCACGGTCCTGCTCGCCGGCGTCCTCGTCCTCGGCCGCCGCGCCGCGAAGGTCGCCGCCCGGCGCAACGCCGCCGACCGCGCCGCCATGGCCCGCCTCGCCCCGCGCCCCGCCCCCGCACGCGCCTCGCCCCTCCGCCCGTCCGACGACGACGGCGGCACGCACGTCCGCGCCCGCCACCGGTGGCGCGTCCACCGCGCGTGACGAGGCCACCGTCGATCCCGCCGTCACCACCGAGCCGGCAGTCACTGCCGAGGCCGCCGAGGGCGCGGCCACTGCCGAGGCCGCCGAGGGCGCGGCCACCATCGAGGCGACCGGGCCGGCCGCGACGTCGTCCGCGACCGACGAGACGGCGGCCCACGCCGTCGTCGTCGCCGGCGGCGAGACGGCCGACGTAGTCGCGCAGGCAGAGCAGCCCGTGACGCGCAGCTGGACCCCGGTCCAGGTGCCGGTCCCCACGTACACGCTCAAGGCCTCCGCCCCGCGCATGGACATCGCCCCGTACGAGGCGCCCGAGCCGGAGGTCGCGCAGGCCCCTGCCGAGCCCGCGGCGCCCGCCGAGCCCGTCGTCGTCTCCGGCCTGGCCGGCTCGCCCTACGCGCCCGTCGCCGACCCGGAGCCCGAGGCCGCCCCCGCCGCCGAGGCGATGCCGGCGCGCGGCCTGGACCTCGACTCCGTCCTCGCCCGCCGCCGCGCCGTCGGCGCCTGACCCGCCGCTCCACCCCCGCCGCACCCCGCGCCCGCCTCCGCCTGGGACGCACCTCCCGTCGCCTGGGAGCACCTCCGGTCACCCCGGGAGTACCGGAGGTGCGTCCCAGAGGTGGCCGGGGACGAGGTCAGATGCCGTCGCGGATGGTCGGGCAGCTCATGCACCTGGGCCCACCGCGGCCGCGGCCCAGCTCGGAGCCCGGCACCTCGATGACCTCCACGCCGTGGGAGCGCAGGTAGGCGTTGGTCGTCGTGTTGCGCTCGTAGGCGACGACGACGCCCGGCGCCAGCGCCAGCACGTTGCACGCGTCGTCCCACTGCTCACGCTCGGCGCTGAGGAAGTCCTGTGCCGGGGTGAGGATGCGCAGGGAGTCCACGCCCAGGGCCTGGGCGATCGAGGCGTGCATGTCCTCGGGCGGGTGGTCGGTGATGACGAGCTCGCCGTCGGCGTCCCCGGGGGTGATCCGGTAGGAGGGCAGCGCACCGAGCCCGGCGTACTCGGTGAAGGTGTGGTCGTCGACCATCGTCATCACGGTGTCCAGGTGCATGAAGGCCCGCTCGTGCGGCAGCGCCAGCGCGACCACCTGGGTCGCCGACCCCGTCTCGAAGAGCCGCTGGGCGACCCGCTCCACCCCCTGCGGCGTGGTCCGCTCGCTCATCCCGACGAGCACCGCGCCGCGACCCAGGACGAGGACGTCCCCGCCCTCGACGTTGATGGCGGTGCGGCCGCCCGCACCGCTCCACAGGTGGAAGCCCACGCCGGCGAAATCCGGGTGGAAGCGGTAGATCGCCTGGTAGTGCAGGGACTCGCGCAGCCGCGAGCGCTTGCGCATGTTGCTCACGCCCACGCCGTCGTACACCCACGCGGACGCGTCGCGCGCGTAGAGGTGGTTGGGCAGCGGAGGGACGACGAACTCGTCGTCGCCGAGGACGTGCAGCGCGACCGACCGCGGCTCCTCGATCCGCTCGAGGAGCTCGCGCTTGGTGAGGCCGCCGACGAGGAGGGTGGTGAGCTCGCCGTCGTCGAGGGTGTTGACCATGTCGAGGACGGGCGCGACGCCCGCGGTGCCGAGGAGCGCGGGCCCGAAGGTCTGCTCGACGATGAGGGACCGGGCCGCCGGGACGGCGAGGGTCTCGCGGAGCAGGTCGGTGAAGTAGCGGACCGACACGCCCTGGTCGCGCAGCGCCCGGGCGAAGGCGTCGTGCTCCTCCTCGGCGCGCTCCACCCAGAGGATGTCGTCGAAGAGCAGCTCCTCCCGGTTCTGCGGCGTGAGGCGGCGCATCTCGGTCCCGGGCCGGTGGAGGATCACCTCGTGCAGGCGTCCGACCTCGGAGTCCACGTGGTAGGTCATGGCATCCTCGTCGTCGGGGTCAGGGACGCCCCTCAACGTACTGCGAGGGGTGTCACCCGGCCCGCCGACCTGTGACCCACGTCAACACCGGGCCGGGTTCACTCCCTCCCGACGGCGGTGCTAAAGTTGGCGGTGCTCGCAGAGCATGGGGCTATGGCGCAGTTGGTAGCGCGTCTCGTTCGCAATGAGAAGGTCGGGGGTTCGAATCCCCCTAGCTCCACCCGGTGAAGGCCGCTGAACCGCACGAGAGTGCGGGTCGGCGGCCTTCTGCGTTGCCGGGTGGCAGGGCGATGGTGACGAGGACCTCGCTCCCGGCCCCAGGCGCCGACGGACCTTCGTCCCGTACTCTCGTCACTGGCTCACGAGCCGCAACGACGCATCGATGACACGACACGAGAGGTGCCCTCCGGGGACCTCTGACACGGCACGGTCGACCGCGTGTCCCGTCATCACCGTCAGGAGCACCTTCTTGTCCTCCCCTCGCGCCCAGCAGGGCACCTCGCGCGCCGCCATCGGCATGATCGCCGTCGCCGCCGCGGCGGCCTTCCTCGCGACCTTCAACGAGACCTTCCTCAACGTCGCCCTCACCCCGATCATGCTCGACTTCGGGGTGGACGTCTCCGTCGTGCAGTGGCTGGCCACGGGCTACCTCCTGGTCGCCGCCGTCTTCGTTCCCGTCGCCAACGTCCTGTACCACCGCTTCCCGACCCGGGGGCTCTTCGTCGCTGCCGTGGCGCTCCTCGTGGTGGGCTCCGTGGTCGGCGCCCTCGCGCCGAGCTTCGGTGTCCTGCTCACCGGCCGTCTGCTGCAGGCGGCGGGGACCGGTCTCCTCACGCCGATCGGCATGAACATCACCCTGGCCGTGGCCCCGCGCGAGAAGCTCGGCCTGGCCATGGGCATCATGGCGGCGATGACGACGCTCGGTCCGTCGCTGGCGATCGTCGTCTCCGGCGCCCTGCTCTCCGCTGTCCCGTGGACCGCCCTCCTGTGGGTCTTCGGGGCGCTGTCCCTCCTCGTGCTGCTCGCCGGCGCGGTGCTGCTGCGCAACGTCGCCGAGCTCGGCCGCCCCGTGCTCGACGTGCTGTCCTTCGTGCTCGTCGCCGTCGGCCTCGTCGGCCTCCTCTATGGCATCTCCACCGCGTTCAGCGGCTCCGCACTCACGGCCGGGGTCGCCGCGGTCATCGGTGTCCTCGCGCTCGTGGCGTTCGTCGTGCGTCAGAACCGGGTCGAGCACCCGCTGCTCGACCTGCGGCCCTTCCGCAGCACGCCTTTCGTCCTCGGCGTCTCGATGACGATGCTCGGCCTGTTCTTCGTGTTCGCCATGAACGTGGTCATCCCGATCTTCCTCCAGTCGGTCAGGGGGCAGGACCCGCTGGGCGCCTCCCTCGCGCTGGCTCCCGGCATCCTCCTGACCGTCGTCCTCGGCCCGATCGTGGGGCGGCTGTTCGACCGCCACGGCGGGCGCCTGATGATCCCTGCCGGCTTCGCGATCATGGCCGTCTTCGCCTCGCTGGTGGGCGTGGCCGCCGGCCAGGACTCGGTGCTGCTCTTCGCCGCGCTGTACGTGCCGGCCGTGCTCGCGACCGCGCTGGTCATCGGACCGTCGCAGACCTTCGCGCTGTCCAGCCTCGACCGCGAGAGCAGCCCCCACGGCGTCACCGTGGTCGCCACGAGCTTCCAGGTCGCCGGCTGCCTGGGCACCTCCCTCGCCATCGGTGTGTTCAACGCGCTGACGACGCGCGGCGTCGAGGGCGGTACGGAGCTTCTCGACGCCTCGGTCGTGGGCTTCCGCGGGGCCGCCGGCCTGGTCGCCCTCGTCTCGGTCCTGGGCATCGTCCTCGCCCTCGCCGCAGGAAGGGCAGCGCGTGCCGCCCGCACGCTCCGGGCTTCGGAGGAGACCACCGGCCAGGCGCGCACCGTCGTCGACCTCATGAAGACCGACGTCTACGCGCTGAGCACCGAGCAGAACGTGCTCGAGGCCCTGCAGATGTTCACCGAGCGCGGCATCTCCGGCGCGCCGGTGCTACACACCGACGGCTCGCTGGCCGGGTTCCTCTCCGACGGCGACGTCATGCGCTACCTCTCGGCCGAGCACCCGAGCTCGACGACCATCTACTCCTTCGCGACCGGTGAGTCCGCCGACCTCGAGGACGCCCTCGCGGATCTCGTGTCCCTGCCTGTCATGCGCCTGGCCACGCCGGACGTCGTCACGGTGGACGAGACCGCCTCGGTCGCCGACGCCGTCGCCGTCCTGTCCGACAAGCACCTCAAGAAGGTGCCGGTCGTGCGCGGCGAGCACGGGGAGGTCGTCGGCATCGTCAGCCGCTCCGCGGTCAACCGCCTGGCGATCTCGTCCTACCTCGCCTCCCGCGAGGAGCAGGGCGAGGGCACCCTTGTCGGCGAGCGCGAGCCGCAGCTCGCCTGAGCACTAATGCACAGCGGTTCGTGTACAGCGAAGTGGGGGGCACCGACCGGTGCCCCCCACTTCGTCGCTGCATGACCTTCAGTGCCAGAACGGTGTGCGCGTCGCGTGCACGCGTCGCCGTCATCCGTCATGAGTCAGGCGTTTGATGTGCGTACCTGCGGCGGCATCGCGCCGCCCAGGCGAGATGTGGTGCATGTGGCACCAGCATCCGCCACCCCGCACCAGCGGAGCCGGTGCTCCGTACGTCCACTAGTCCGCTGGAACAGCCGTACACACGATCCAGCGAGCCCGCAAAGAGTTTCCCTAGCTACGTCAGCCGGCTGCCGGAGTTGCGCTACTGAAGCGAACAAGCCGGTGTAGGCCCAGCCGACGTCTAGGAGAACTTGAGGACGATCTGCTGATTTCGCGACCCGTCGACCGGTAGGATCTGTCCCGGCTGGGCCACTTGCTTGCGCCTCCCAAAGCGCGGGCAGGACTGATAAGCAGGCTTATGCCTTCACCTGTGGTGACGCTTTCGCGGAAGGCGGCGGAGGTGATTGCTTGATGTTGTGCAGCTCCAGTATAGGGAGACTAGTGGCCCAGCCCCGCGAACCCAAGACTACACCTGTGCTTTTGCAAGCCCTTGAGGAACGCTCCTTCACCACCTACAAAAGCCGACTCCGCGCGTACGAGCGTATGCAGGCGCGCAATTCAGCTTGGAATGCAGCACTCATTTCCCTCTCCGTAGCCACGACAGTAGCGGCCGTAGGACTCCTGGTGGATGAGCAAATGTATGGACCATCCGGCCCAGTGCTCCTAGCCGCCTGTGCGGTATTGAGCCTCGCTGCATCACTCGTCGTCGCATCGTTGGACTATCCTGGGCGTGCTGCACGAATGGAGGCCAACTACAAAGAGATTCAGGATGTCTCATCGCGGCTAGAGGCGACGCACGCCTCCGACCGCGGGCCGACGTCCGCAGCCTATAGCGAGCTTTATGAGCGCTATAGCGATCTTGTGCGCCGCTCGGAGAATCACACGACTGCAGATTTGCATGCGGCAACGAAGGTTTGGTCGCCATCGCGACTACTTAGTGCGGTAGGTACTTTCCTGCCATATCTCACGCTCGTGCTCCCCGGATGGCTTCTCTGGCAGTTCACAGTCTGGGTGATCGATGGTTCCGCATAGCGCACGGCGGTCTCCGTCGGAGATATACCGCCAGGTCACCACCTTGAAGCACCTCAGGGGCATCTTCGTGGAGAGAGTGGCCGCGGGGACTGTGAGGGGGCGCGATGGAATCTCACCATCCGGATTTGCAAACTTGCTGGACGATGAGACTCGCCTTATTTCAACGCGATGCCGAGCCGGCACTTATCGGTTTACTCCATACCGGCAGCAGTTGATTCTCAAGGGGGCTGGTAAGCCTCCCCGCGAGATCTCCATTCCTACTGTGCGGGACAGGCTGACGCTGCGTGCGCTTTCTGAACTGCTGAGCTGCGCCTACCCTGACTGTGTCGGTAGTTTGCCGCAAACGGAAGTGGCACGCGTGAGGGATGCCCTTGCGGGGCATTCTTACAGCACGTTCGTGAGAATCGACATTAGAGACTTTTACCCGTCGATTGATCACGATATGTTGCTTGCGAGTTTGGGGGAAAGAATAAAGAAGGTTGAGATACTTCGAGTTCTCCGTCGAGCTGTTGCGACGCCGACATCTCCAGACTTGGCCCCGAGGCCGCGGGGACTAGTTTGCAACGGCATACCGCAGGGGCTGTCGATCTCAAACCCACTTGCAGAGATTTATATGAGGTCGCTCGATGTCAGGATGTCGCAATTTCCTGGAATCTCATACTACAGGTTCGTGGATGACATTTTGGTGCTCTGCTCGGCGAACGATGCCCAAGTGGTCGATGAGGCCTGTCGTAGTGTGCTAGCTGGGCTCAAGCTCGAAGCGCATCCTGTTGTCCGTGGAGGAAAGTCGGAAACCGGCTCCATCTCGAACGGGTTTCATTACCTAGGCTATGTGTTTGGCCCGGAGGGTTTGAGTGTAAGACCTTCGAGTGTCCTCCGGGTTGAGTCTCACTTGGCGAGCATATACAGCGAGTATCGGCGCGCTCTCAATGAGGGTGGGGACCCTGAGTTGGTTGCGCGCCGCCTTCAGTGGCGGCGAAACCTGGTCGTCACCGGCTGCGTGTTTAAAGGAGTGGCTAGTGGCTGGCTCCAGTACTTCCGGCAGCTGGATGACTTGACAGTTCTGAAGCGGCTGGACAGGACTGTGGCTAGGCTCAGCGCACGATATGGGGCGCCCGTGGTTCCCGCCCCGAAGTCGTTCATGCGCGCATACTGGGCGGTGCGTCACCCGCGTTCGCGCAGCAGCACATATGTGCCGAATTTTGACCTCTTTGACACGAGGCAGATGGAAAACGAACTCCGGGCTATGGGGTCCGTGGATACGTTTGCGACGGATCAGGATGTCAAGGACGCGTTCTACAGGACGGTGAGCCGAGCCATCAGGGAACTCGAGCGCGACGTTGGCGGTGTGTCGTGATGAGTGGACGTGTGTTCGCGGTAACTGTCAATTGTCATAGGAGCCGAGTCGTTGCGTGCGCACGTGCCGCGACGGCCGCATCGGCGTCCGCCATCACGAGGTGGGCGTTGATGTGCGCCCCGGCCATCGCGCCCGCCGCGGCCGAGGTCCCGACCTGCGCCATCGGCTCGGTGACGTTGCCGGCCACCCACACGCCCGGCACCTCGGTCGTGCCCGCCATGCCTGACACGACGCGCCGGCCCATGGCGCCAGGCAGCTCCTCCACGGGCAGGCCGAGCGCCTCCAGCCCGTCCAGGCGGGGCTGGAGCGAGGTCCCCACCGCGAGGACGCGACGGTCCACCATGCCGCCGCCGGCGAGGAGGACCCCCGCGATGGCGCCGTCGGTGTCGGCGACGACCTCGGTGACCGGCTCCTCGACGACCCGCACGTCCAGCGCCTCGAGCCGGGCCCGCCCGTCGCCGTCGAGCTCGGTGCCGCGGGTGAGGTAGACGAGGTTGTCGGTGAGCTGGCGGAAGAGCAGCGCCTGGTGCATCGAGGCGGGCCCGACGGCGAGGATCCCGATCGGCTGGTCGCGCACCTCCCAGCCGTGGCAGTAGGGGCAGTGGACGACGCCGCGTCCCCAGTGGTCCGCCAGGCCGGGGACGTCGGGGAGCACGTCGCGTGCCCCGGTCGCCACGAGGAGGCGGCGTGCGGTGAGGTCGTGGCCGTCGGTGAGCGTGACGGTGAAGCGCGGGTCGCCGTCGGGGGACGGCTGCGCGGGGGTGGCTGCCGCGACCGTCCCGGTGACGACGGTGCCCCCGTACCCGCGGACCTCCTCGCGGCCGCGGCGGTAGAGCTCGGCGGGCGGCGTCCCGTCCAGGGCGAGCAGCCCGTGGACGGCCTCGGCGGGAGCGTTGCGGGGCGTCCCGCCGTCGATGACGACGACGGAGCGGCGGGAGCGGGCGAGCATGAGCGCGCCGTTCAGCCCGGCGGCTCCGCCGCCGATGACGACGGCGTCGACGGTGCGGCTGGGCAGGGTGTCGGCAGACATGGGGTTCTCCTCGGTGTCGGGCCCAGGGAGGGGCGGGTGCTCCCACGCTAGGCATGGCTTGCGCGCCTGGCATAGCATCGTGCGTATGACGCAAGACATTGGTGCTCTGGAGGGCCTCGTGCGCAAGCGCGTCCGCGCGCTACGGCTCGCGCACGGCTGGTCCCTCGACGAGCTCGCCCGGCGCGCCACCCTCAGCGCGTCGACGCTGTCCCGTATCGAGAACGGCCAGCGCCGTCTCGCGCTGGACCAGCTCGTCGCCCTGGCCCGGGCGCTGGACACGACCCTCGACCAGCTCGTCGCGAGCGACGTCGAGGACGTCGTCGTCAGCCCCGTCGTCGACCCACACGGCTGGCGACGGTGGCCGGTACGGGCACAGCCGGGGTTGAGCATCGTGCGCCAGCGGCTCACCGTGCCGCCCGACCCGGCCCGCGTGCGTGCCCACGCCGGCCAGGAGTGGCTCGTCGTCCTGTCCGGGACCGCCCTCCTCCTGCTCGGGGAGCGCCGCTACCGGCTGGAGGAAGACCAGGCCGCCGAGTTCCCCACGATGCTCCCGCACGCGATCGGGGCCGAGCGGGGACCGGTCGACATCCTCGCGATCTTCGACCGCGACGCCCGCCGGGACCACCAGCAGGCCGCCGGCGACTGAGGGCCGCGCGAGCGGTGCGCCCCGGCGCGTCTCAGCCCGTGGCAGCGGGTCCCGGCCGACGGGCGGGGCCGCGGCGGGCGTGCCAGCCTGGAGCCTCACGTCCGTACAGCCAGGGGGCAGCGAGTCGGACCGTGGGGAACGGGACGTCGACCCGCGACCCCGCGCGGCGGTGCTCGAGCCCCGGAGAGGGATCAGCGATGACCGACGACGAGCAGCGCGACGAGCTCACCACCCGCCAGGGCCACCCCGTGGCCAACAACCAGCAGACCCGCACGGTCGGCTCGCGCGGCCCGGCGACCCTGGAGAACTACCAGTTCCTCGAGAAGATCTCCCACTTCGACCGGGAGCGGATCCCCGAGCGCGTGGTGCACGCCCGGGGCAAGGTCGCCTTCGGCTACTTCGAGGCCACCGGCCAGTGGGGCGACGAGCCGATCTCGAGGTACACCCGTGCCAAGCTGTTCCAGGAGGCCGGCAAGCGGACGCCGCTCGCGATCCGCTTCTCCACCGTCATCGGCGGGCGGGACTCCTCCGAGACGTCTCGCGACCCGCGCGGCTTCGCGATCAAGTTCTACACCGAGGACGGCAACTGGGACCTCGTCGGCAACAACCTCGGGGTCTTCTTCATCCGTGACGCCATCAAGTTCCCCGACGTCATCCACGCCCTCAAGCCCGACCCCGTGACCTTCCGCCAGGACCCGGCCCGCATCTTCGACTTCATGTCGCAGACGCCCGAGTCGATGCACATGCTCGTCAACCTCTTCTCCCCGCGGGGGATCCCGGCCACCTACCGCCACCAGCAGGGCTTCGGGGTCAACACCTACCGGTGGGTCAACGCCGACGGGGAGAGCGTCCTCGTCAAGTACCACTGGATGCCCCACCAGGACGTCCGCTCCCTCACCGAGGAGGACGCGGCGGCCATCCAGGCCCACGACACCGGGCACGCGTCCCTCGACCTGCACGAGGCCATCGACCGCGGTGACTACCCCAGGTGGGACCTGCTCGTGCAGATCATGTCTGACGACGAGCACCCCGAGCTGGGCTTCGACCCGCTCGACGACACCAAGGTGTGGCCCGAGAACGAGTTCCCGCCGCGGAAGGTCGGCACGATGGTGCTCGACGAGAACGTCACCGACCACCACACCCAGAACGAGCAGATCGCCTTCGGCACCGGCGTGCTCGTGGACGGCCTGGAGTTCTCCGACGACAAGATGCTCGTGGGCCGGACCTTCTCCTACTCCGACACCCAGCGCTATCGCGTGGGTCCGAACTACCTCCAGCTCCCGGTCAACTCCCCGAAGGCCCCGGTGCGCACCAACCAGCGTGACGGGCAGATGGCCTTCTACCAGGACCCCACGGGCAACCCGCACATCAACTACGAGCCCTCCCACGACGGCGGGCTGCGCGAGTCCACCATCCACGCACGCGAGGAGGAGGTCGGTCCCGAGCTGCGCGGCCGCCTCACCCGCGCCCAGCTGGAGCGCACGAACGACTACGAGCAGCCCGGTCAGCGTTTCCAGCTCATGGAGGAGTGGGAGCAGGACGACCTCGTCAAGAACTTCGTCGACAACATCGGCCAGGCCTCCCGCGGCGTCCAGGAGCGCATGGTCTGGCACCTCTTCTTGTGCCACGACGAGCTCGGCCGCCGCGTGGGCGAGGGGCTGGGCATCACCGCCGACGACGTCCGTCACCTCCAGCCGCTGCCTCACCAGCGCCTGACGGAGGAGGAGCTCGAGCGGGCCCGCAACCTCGGCAGCAACGGACCGCGTGACGTCGCCGGCCTGCAGATGACGCACACCGTTCCCAACGCCCGCGGGCTGCCGACCGAGGCGTAGACGCAGCAGGGCCCGCGCTCCGAGGAGCGCGGGCCCTGCTGCTGTCAGGCGTGGTCAGCCGGAGAACGGCACCCGACGACGGAAGTCGGTGGCGACCTCGTCGAAGGTCAGCCACTCCACGCCGTCGTGGCCGGAGATGTAGTCGAAGATGCGCTCGAGCATGAGCAGCACCTGCGGCCGTCCGGAGACGTCAGGGTGGATCGTGAAGGGGAAGACCCCGTAGTCCATCTCGCGGTAGACCCAGTCGAACTGGTCCTTCCACAGCTGCTCGATGACCTGCGGGGCGACGAACCCGTGGGAGTTCGCGCTCGCCTTGACGAACATCATCGGCGGCAGGTCGTCGACGTACCAGTTCGCGGAGATCTCCACGAGGTCGACCTCACGCCCCCTGACGAGCGGCTTCATCCACTCGGCGGCGTCCTGGGAGTAGTCGACGTGCGTCCAGGAGTCACCGACCCGGGCGTAGTACGGGCTGAAGTCGTCGTAGCTCTGGGAGTTGTCGTACGAGAACCCGTTGTCGAGCAGGAGCTGAGCCGTGCGCTCGCTCATCTCCCACCACGGCGCCACGTAGCCCCGCGGCGCGCTGCCGGTGAGGTCCTTGACGAGCTCGACGGACCGCCCGAGGACGTCGGCCTCCTGCTGCGCGGTCATCGCGACCGGGTTCTCGTGGCTGTAGCCGTGGCAGCCGATCTCGAACCCGGCAGCCGCGACGTCCGCGATCTCCCGTGGGAAGGTCTCGATCGAGTGCCCGGGCACGAACCACGTGGCGGGCAGCCCGCGCTGCTCGAGCATGCGCCGCAGACGCGGCACGCCGACCTCCCCGGCGAACATGCCGCGCTGGATGTCGTTGGGTGAGTCCTGGCCGCCGTAGGAGCCGAGCCAGCCGGCCACCGCGTCGACGTGGACGCCGATGCAGACCTTGATGTCCTTGGCCATGAGTGAGTCCTTCCTGTCGTCCGTCAGCGTGCGGGGGTGCTCACGGGCTCGCCCGTCACGTCCTCCACGGGGCCGGAGGTCCGGCCGCGGAGCGCGTAGTGGAGCACGATGTGGAGGACCACGGTGATGATGAGCGCCGCGATGCCCGAGGAGAAGCCGAAGGGCAGCGGCCACGCGTACTGGAAGAGGAGACCGAGCGTCGCGCCGGCGAGGAAGGAGATGACGCCGGGCCAGCGCAGCGCGGGCTGGCGGCGGTAGGACTCGGCGGTGAACTCGTTGCGGCGCAGCAGGTAGTAGTCGGCGAGGATCGGTCCGACGAGCGGGACGAAGGCGGCGCCGAGCACGGTGATGAAGTCGACGAAGAACAGCTGGTAGAAGGCGAGCGCGCCGAGCACCGTGCCGAGGACGCCGACGACGAGGACGATCTTCGTCCGCTTGACCCGCACGCCGAAGGCGTTGAGCGCCGGGCCGGTGTACAGGGAGTTGGAGTACAGCTCGGAGTTGTTCGTCGTCCACAGCGAGGTGGTCCACACGAGGACGCCGATGATGGCGAGGAGGATCCCGCGGTCGTACATCCAGTTGACGAAGTTGGAGTCGCCGGTCGACACGGCGCCGATGTACCCGACGACGTTGAGGACCGGGTTGGTGAGGATGAAGCAGGCCCCGGCGCCGATGAGCACCGCACCGGCGTTCTTCGCGTAGCGCATGATGTCGGCGCCCATGATCGCACCGGCGATCCACGCGCCGATGACGATCGTCACGCCGGAGCCGAAGCCGAGCCCGGACTGGGACGAGGCGGACTCGACCATCGCGCCCCACCCGCCGTTGTCCGCGAGCATCCCGGCGCCGACGCCGAGGGAGACGACGAGCACGAAGGGAGCGACGGGGATCGCGACCTTCTCGATCGCGGCGATGCCCCGGTAGGCGGTCCAGGTGAACAGCGCGCCGAAGGCGAGGCAGCTGAGGACGACCTCGAGGCTGACCGGGGCGACGTCGGGACGGCCCCACGACGCCGGGTCGATGACGGTGATCCCGCTCGGGTTGCCGAGCAGACCGCCCCAGATGTCGGCGATCATGCCGAGGATCGAGGCGAACCAGCCGAGGGTGAGCAGGGCCATGACGACCATCGGGACCGCGAAGCCCTTGCTCCCGTAGGAGAAGCGGGACAGCAGGGCGAGGTTGAAGCCGGTGCGCATCGCCGGGATGCCGAGCAGCACGGTGAGGGCGAAGAGGATGAGCTCACCGGTCGCGATGGTCGACATCGCGAGGCCGAAGGGCATGCCCGGGGCGCCGCCCTGTCCGGCGAGCTGGCCACCGACGACGAGGCCGGTGACGACGAAACCGAAACCGACCCAGATCATCGCGAGACCGAAGGTGCCACGACGGGCGGTCGGCGGCACCGGCTCGAGCATGTACTCCTCGTGGTCGTACCCGAGATCCTCGGGCGCCACAGCTGACTTACTCAACGCATCCTCCAAAGTTAAGCAAAGACCACGTCACTACGTGGCAATCGCGGAGAATACTCCCTGCAGAGCGACAGGTGTGCCCGTCGTCCGCCGTCAGCGGTCGTGGTGGTCGGACTCGCCGCGCTCCGCAGCCACGGACGGCAGCAGCTGTTCCGGCAGCTCGGGGACCGGGACGAGGACGAGGTCGTCGATCTTCCAGTCGAGCTCGACGACGGCCCGGCGTGCGTCGGTGAGCTCCTCGAGCGTCGGCGTGTGCCCCTCGACGGGGACGACGAAGGACTCGACGTGGAAGACGTGGCCCTGGTCGCGGACGCGGGAGCGCGCCGTCGCCACCCAGGGCACCTCCTGGAGACGCTCGTCGATCCGCCCCACGAGCGGGTGCGGGTCGTGGCCGTCGTAGGTCTCCGCCCGCGCGTCCATGAGCGCGCTGATCGCCACGCGCATGTTGCTCACGCCGTCGTGGAGGATGCTGCCGGAGATGAAGAGGGCGGCGACGGCGTCGGCCCACCACAGTCCCAGCCCGATGCCGATGATGCCCACGATCGCGCCGGCCGCCGTCATCCAGTCGGCCTTGTTCATGTCGGCGTCGGCGTACAGGACGCGGTCGTGCAGGCTCTGCGCCAGCGGCATCTTGGCCCGGCCCAGCAGCACCGGCGGGATGCCCGTGTAGACGAGGACAGCGATCATCAGCCACCCCGACCACACGACCTGCCCGCCGATCTCGATGAGCCCGACCGGCGGGTGCTCGGCCTTGACGAGCCCCGAGGCGGAGTCGAAGACGAGGAAGGCGCCCATGGCGAGCAGCGCGGTCGCCGCGACGAGGTGCCCGATGCCGACCGCCCGGTGGTAGCCGTAGGGGTGCTCAGGCGTGGGGCGCTTGCGCGTGCGGTGCACGGCGAGGAGGAAGGCGATCGGCGGGATGAAGGACAGCAGGTCCTCCGCCCACGCCGCCTTCATCGCCTGCGAGCTGCCCATGGCGAGGTAGACGGCGGTGACCGCGGTGACGAGGAAGGCGATGGTCAGCCACGCCAGCCGCACCGCGCGGCGCAGGTGGACCTCCTGCTCCTCAGGGAGCTCGGTGTGCCCGAACGAGATGCTCACAGGTCCTTCTCCAGGAGGAAGCCCTCGAGCTCGACGAGGAACGCGTTCTCGCCCATCGGCGCCGCCATGACGTGGAGCTCCTTCGCGCCGTCGGGACCGGTGGTCTCGGTGTACCGGTAGGTGAGGGCGGCCTTCTCCGCCCACGGGGACCTCGCGGTGAGACCGCCGATGACGAGGTCGAGCTCACCGCGCTCGAGCTGGCCGATGAGCTCCTCCTCACCGCCCGGCGCCCACTGCACCTCCGCGTCGATCGTGCGGGCGAACTCCTCGACCAGTTCGACCTCGGTGCCCGCGGGCTCGCCGTCGGGCCCGTCCGGCAGGTCGGTCCACGGTGGGCTGGGCGAGACGCCCACCCTGAGGATGCCCCCGCCGCTCACCCGGTCCAGGGTCCCGTCCGGGTCGTTGGGGATGGTCGCCGAGCAGCCAGCCAGGGCGAGCACGAGCACTGCGCCTTCCGCGATCGTTCGTCTCACGTTGTCAGTCAACCCCAGAACGTCACTGTCGCAACCGAGCGGGTCGGCCGGCTCGGAATGGCTGCCTGCACGCGCGAGCACGAACCTTGCCGGCCCTAGTGTTAGTCACTAACATCGGGGCGTGGGCCGATGGAGACGCACGCACGCGGCCCTGCAGCACGCGGCGCTGGAGCTGTTCGCGAAGCAGGGCTACGACGCGACGACGGTCACCCAGATCGCCCGCCGGGCCGGGGTGAGCGAGATGAGCCTGTTCCGTCACTTCACCACCAAGGACGCACTCGTCCTCGACGACCCCTTCGACCCGCTCATCGGGGAGGCGGTCCTGGCGCGGCCGTCCGACGAGGCTCCGATGCGGGCCGTCGTCGAGGCGGTCCGGGAGACGTTGGCCGGCCTGAGTGAGGAGGTGGTGCCCGTGTTACGGCAGCGGCTGCGCATCGTCGCCGAGGCGCAGAGTCTGGACGGGGCGCTCGAGCGCAACAGCGCCGCGACGGCCGCCGTCATCGCCGACTCCCTCGTCTCCCGCGGTGTCGAGCGCGACGCGGCCCGGGTGGTGGCTGCCGCCGTGATCGCCGGCCTGAGTGCGGCCCTGCTCGAGTGGGCCGGCCGCGGCGACCGCCGGCTCGACCAGGCGCTCAACGACGCGCTCGACGTGCTCGGAGGTGCATCGGCGTGCTCCGGCTCGACGACGTGAGCTGCCGGTTCGGGGACGTCCGCGGACTCGCGGGCGTCACACTCGACGTCCCCGCGGGGCAGATCGTCGCGCTGGTCGGGATGAACGGGGCGGGCAAGACGACGCTCATGCGGCTCGCGCTCGGGATGCTGCGGCCCGAGGAGGGCACGGTGCGGCTGTTCGGCCACCCGCTCGCGACGATGCCCGTGACGCAGTGGCGCCACGTCGGTGCGTTCGTCGAGGTCCCGCTCGCCTACCCGGAGCTCACCGTCCGGGAGAACCTGCGGGTCGCGGGGCTGCTGCGGGGCACCGAGCAGGCCCGCGTGGCGGAGGCGCTCGACGCGTGGCGACTCGGCCCGGTCGCCGACCGCCGCTACCGCCGACTGTCCCTGGGGAACAAGCAGCGTGTCGGGCTCGCCGCGGCGCTCCAGCACGACCCGCGGCTCGTCGTCCTCGACGAGCCGACCAACGCCCTCGACCCGGCCTCGGTCATCGTGCTGCGTGAGTACCTCGTGCGGCGTGCGCGGGACGGCGCAGCGGTCCTCGTCAGCAGCCACCACCTGGACGAGGTGGCACGCATCGCCGACCGCATCGTCGTCGTCAACGCCGGCCGCCTCATCGGTGAGCTCGACCCCGCGGCACCCGACCTCGAGCGGCTCTTCTTCGCCCAGGTCCTCGCGGACGACGCACAGCGGGAGGAGCAGGCATGAGTGCGGCCGTGCGCAGCGAGGCGCTCAAGCTCGTCAGGTCACCGGTCGGCACCATCGCCACCCTCGCCCTCGTGGTGGGAACGCTCGTCCTCCTCGGCGGGATCACCGCGGCACTGGCCAGCGGGAACCCCGAGCTCACGGCCAAGGTGGGGGTGGGCGCCACCCTGAACTGGGCGGGGCTGCTCGCGTCGGCCGCCCAGATCACCTCCGCCGGTGGCCTGCTGGGCAGCGGGGTCGTCCTCGCCTGGCTGTTCGGCCGCGAGTTCACCGACGGCACGGTCGTCGCCCTCTTCGCCCTGCCGGTGGGGCGTGGCCGCATCGCGCTCGGCAAGCTCGCCGTGTACGCGGTCTGGCTGGTGGGCGTCAACGCCGCCCTCACCGTCGGGCTGCTCGTGCTGGGATCGGCGCTCGGCTACGGCGCGCCGTCGGCCGACACATGGGCGGGGCTGGGGCGTCAGCTGGTCCTCGGGGTGCTGGCCGGTGCCAGTGCCACGCCGGTGGCGTGGGTGGCGACGGTGACCCGCTCCCTCCTGGCCGGCGTCGGTGGTGCCATCGGCCTGGTGGTCGTCACCCAGGTGGGCGTGCTGGCAGGTGCTGGGGGGTGGCTCCCGCTCGCCGCGCCGGCGCTGTGGGCGATGAGCGGGGGCGCCGCCGTCACCGTCGTCCAGCTCGGCCTCACGCTCGCCGTGGCGCTCGCCTTCGCCGGCTGGACGGCCGCGAGCTGGCAGCGGATGCAGGTGGTCCGCTAGCCGTGGTGCCCTGGGGCGCCGCGCTACGGCCCCTTCGGCGAGCCCTCCGCGAGGTCCGGGCTGCGGTCGGGCTGGTAGACGCACAGCCACAGCGCACCGGGCCGCACGGTCGCCGTGAGGCTACGGCGCGGTTCGATGACGTCGCCGTCGAGCTCGCAGGGCTGCTCCCGGTCGCTGGTGACCGTGATGCGTGAGCCCCGGAGCACCTCCATCCGGCGCACGTGGTCACGCCGGCGCAGGACGCCCCAGGCGAGAGCCACCCAGTCGGAGAGGTGGCGGGGGCTGAGGACGGCGACGTCGAGCTGACCGTTGTCGGGCTCGGCGTCGGCGAGGAGGCGGACGCCGCCCTGCAGGCGGCCGACGTTGCCGATGACGACGGTGCGGGCGCGCCGCCGGAGGGGTGGGTCGTCGTCGACGCGGATCTCCACGCGCATCGGACGGTCACGCAGGTGCTTGAGCGCGGAGAGGACGTAGGCGGGTGAGCCGATGCGGGCCTTGAGCGTGGTCGAGGCGTCGTCGAGGAGCTTCGCGTCGAAGCCCATGCCGGCCATGACGGCGAAGGCCTGGCCCTCGACCTCGCCCAGGTCGAGGAGGTGGCGGCCGCGGTCGACGGCGAGCCGGACCCCCTCGGTGGGCTCGTCAGGAAGACCGAGGTTGGCCGCCAGCAGGTTGCCGGTGCCGGCCGGCAGCACCGCGAGCGCGGTCTCCGTGCCGGCGAGGCCCTCGATGCACGAGCGGACGGTCCCGTCCCCGCCGCTGACGAAGACCACGTCCGCGCCCTCGTCGACCGCCTGGCGGGCCTGTCCCGCGCCCGGCTCCTCCGGGGTCGTCTCCAGCCACATCGGGGCCGGCCAGCCCGCCTCGGCGAGGGCCGTCTCGATGGTGGTGCGCAGCTCGTCGAGGTTCTCCACCCGGACCGGGTTGACGACGACCGCCGTCCGGAGCGGGCCGCCGCGCTCGACACGCTGCCGGTCGGCGGGCTCAGCGCTGCCGCTCGGCACCTGGGTGCGCGTCGGGTCGAGCGGCTGAGCCTGGGGGGTGTGGGTCACGTCGTCAGTATGTGCGTTGACGGATGCCGGTGCCTGACGGGCAGGGGAGACCTGGGGTGGTCAGGGCCCCGTCAGCGCGGCCGGTGCTCCTCCTGGGTGCGGTCGAGCCGCTCGTCCATCCCGATGCCCACGAGGTCGTACTCGTCCGGCTCCTGGCCCTCGCGCTCCCGGATGCGCCAGCGCATGAGGCAGAGCATCGCGAAGTCGGTGTCCGAGAACGGGGCTCCCTCCTCGTGGACGCGGATCCCGCGGGAGACCCAGCCCAGGGCGCGGCGGTCGTCGCCGTGGTCGGCCCACACGTCGGCCATGTACTCGTAGGTCGCGGCGTCCGCGGGGCGGCTCCGTCGCAGCTCGGTGTCCAGGGCCAGCGCCTCCTCGGTATCACCCCGCTCGAGCAGCAGAGCCATGAGGTGGGAGCGCGGGTCCAGCTCGCTGAACCCCTCGGCCCGGACCGCCCGGCGGTAGACGGCCTCGGCGGCCTCCGGGTCTCCCGCGAGCTCGAGCTGCTCCCCGGCGGCGGTGAGCAGCTCGCGGGGGGAGAGCTCGTCCCGCGGATGCGGGTTGTCGCCCCACTCGGCGAGCTGCTCGGCGACGCGGCGGTGGTCGGGCGTGGAGAACTCGAGCTCGTCGACGGCGTCCTCGGTGATCGGTGCACGCATGCCCCCGAGTCTAGGGAGCGTGCCGCGGGAGGTGTGCGGGGAAAGCCGGTGTGCCGCTCACTCGTCCCGGCCGTGCACCGGCCGGGCGCTCGCCGGCGGCTCCCCGACCTCCGCGACGGTGTGGCCGCTGCACGCGGCCGTGGTGACGCTGGCGCGCTCGATGCGCGACACGGTGAACCACCGCATCGCGTCGCGCAGCCGGCACCACCCCACGAGGTACCACCGGCCGTTCCTCGAGGCGAACAGCACGGGCTCGACGTCGCGGGTGGTCGTGGCCCCGTCCCCCGAGGTGTAGCGGATGCGGACGGCTCGTTGCTCGGCCATCGCCTCCTCCAGCGCGGACCTGACGGCGCGCGAGGAGGAGGGGGGCGCGTCGACCCAGACGCGGCCCGCCAGCTCCTGGGCTCGTGCCCGGGTCCGCGGGTCGAGGACGTCGAGGATCTTTTGGATCCCGGCTGCTGCGAGGTCGGCGTAGGGCGCGTCGGGCGCGGCGGACACGGCCGCCATGAGCGCCACCGCCTGCGCCGGGGACAGGCTGACGGGCGGCAGGGAGGCGCCCGCGGCCAGGCCGTAGCCACCGCCCGGACCGGGGCGTGACCACACGGGGACGCCGCTGTTGTCGAGGGCTGCGAGATCCCGCTTGACCGTGCGCACGGAGACGCCGAACTCCCGTGCCAGCCGCTCGGCGGAGCAGCCCCGCGACCCGCTCCGGCGCAGCATCTCTGACACGGCGTGCAGTCGCTCCGCTCGTCTCACCGCCGTCACCGATCCGCATTCATGACACAGATGGTGACATACCGCTGTCCGCAGCGTCTGGGAACGTCGGGGCATGACAACGACGACGACCAGCTCGCCCATCATCCTCATCGCCGGCCACTGGCTGGGCGCGTGGGCGTGGGAGGACGTCTTGGACCACCTGGCCACCGACCGCTCCCGCACCATCGCCATGACGCTGCCGGGCCTCGACCCCGACGACCCGCAGCGCGCGACGAGGACGCTCGACGACCAGGTCGCCGCGGTCCTCGACGCCCTCGCTCGACTCGGTGCGTCCGAGGAGGAACCCGCGACCCTCGTCGCGCACAGTGGGGCCAACGGTCCCGTCAGCCTCGTCCTCGACCGGCACCCCGAGCTCGTGCACCGGGTGGTGTGGGTCGACTCCGGTCCCGTGGCGACGGGGAACGCCTTCGCCCCGGACCTGCCCGAGGAGCTCGAGGAGCTCCCGCTGCCGTCCCTCGACCTCCTCGCGGAGCAGGCGAGCCTCGACGGCCTGAGCGCGGAGGTGCTCGAGCGGTTCCGGGCCCGCGCGGTCCCCGAGCCCGGCCCGGTGCTCCGTCGGCCGGTCGTGCTCACCAACGACGCCCGCCGCAGCGTCCCGACCACCCTGGTGTGCTGCTCGATCCCGGGCGCGCAGGTGCTCGAGCTGGCCCGCGGCGGCCATGCCATGTTCGCCGAGGTCGCGAACCTCGAGTGCCTCGACGTCGTGGACCTCCCCACGGGGCACTGGCCCATGTGGAGCCGCCCCCGCGACCTCGCCGAGGTGATCCGCTCGGCCGCTGCCCGGACGAGCTGAGCTCAGCTCCGCTCGAGCACGCCGCGGACGAAGGCGGCCTGGCCGGCGTGCTCGAGGCAGTCGTCGACGACGCTGACCAGCCGCACCCTGAGGGTGACGGGCGGGTCCCAGCTCTCGTCGACGACACGGTCGAGGTCCTCGTCGCGCAGCTCGCCCAGGAAGGCGAGCGTCTGCTCGTGGACGGCGTCGTAGTACGCGAGGACGAGCTCGGCGTCGAAGCCGCGCACCGCGCCGACCTCCTCGGAGCTGTGCCCGTAGCCGATGCCGCTCACGGGCAGGTCGAAGCGCGCGTCCCAGCCCTCGGCGGTCCACAGCTCCTCCCGGCCGGCGACGTCGGCGACGTGGTCGTCCTGCACCCGGGTGAGGTGCCACAGCAGCCACCCGATGGAGTTCGCGTCCGGGTCCAGCCGTGCGGCGAGGGCGTCCGCGTCCAGGCCCTCGCCGGCTCGGTGGACGGCCTCCTTGACCCGCGAGTACGCGTCGAGGAGCAGCTCGGTGGCGGCGCTCACGAGGCCCCTCCGAGCAGGCCCTGCTCGGTGAGCCAGTCGGTGGCGATGGTGGCGGAGTCGAGCTGCTCGCCGACGCTGCGCGCGTTGAGCGCGATGAGCTCCTCGGTGGTGAGGGCGGCGCTCACCGGGTCGAGCACCGGCGCGAGCTCCTCGGCGCGGTCGGCCGCGACGAGCGGGACGACGTTCTGCGCGAGGATCATGCTCTCCGGGTCCTCGAGGGTGACGAAGTCGCCGGAGGCGAGGTCCGGGTCGGCGGTGTAGATGTCGCCCATCGTGATGGTGCCGTCGCGGATCGCGTCCTTGGTGAGCGGGCCGCCGCTGTCCCCGATCGCGAGGAACTCCACGTCCACGCCGTAGAACTCCCGCAGCCCCTCGGGGCCGTAGGGCCGGCTCTCCAGCTCGGCGTTGCCGCCGATGATGATCTCCCCGTCGTACCCGGCGAGGTCGGTGAGGCTCGTGATGCCGTTCTCCTCGGAGAACTCCGCGGTGACGTTGTAGGAGTCGGCGTCCTGCGCCTCGGCGTAGTCGAGGACGGTGAGTCCCTCGGGCAGCGCGTCGGGCAGGGCCGCGGCGACGTCCTCGGAGCTGCGCGCCTCGGTGTCGGGCACGTAGAACTGCAGGAGGTTGCCCGTGTACTCAGGCAGCACGTGCACCTCCCCGCCCTCGAGGGCCTGGAGGTAGACGTCGCGCTGACCGATCTGGAACTGGCGCGTGACGTCCACGCCCGCGTCCTCGAGCACCTGGGCGTAGATCTCGGCGACGATCTCGTTGGAGTAGTAGGCCTGCGAACCGACGACGACGGCGCCGCCGCCGTCCGCCGTCGTCGTCCCGTCCTGGCCGGGCTCGGCGAGGGGGTCGTCCGAACCGCAGGCGGCGAGCGCGAGCACGGCCGCGGTGAGCAGCGCGAGGCGGGTGGTCTTCATCGGTGTCCTTCCGTCGACCCCCTGAGCCTGCCCTCTCCGCCCGCAACGCGCACCGCGACTCGTGCGAGCACCGCGAAGACCGCGTCGACGACGACGGCGAGGGCCACGATGGCGATCGCGCCGCCGAGCATCTCGTCGTAGCGGCGCAGCGAGATCCCGCGCTGGACGTAGATCCCCAGGCCCCCGAGCCCGACGTAGGCAGCGAGCACCGCGGTGGCGACCACCTGGAGGGCGGCGCTGCGCAGGCCGCCCACGAGGAGCGGCAGCCCGAGCGGTGCCTCGACGCGGGTGAGGACCTGCCACGGCGTCATGCCCATCGCCCGCGCGGACTCGGTCACCGCGCCGTCGACGTTCTCCACACCCGCGTAGGTGCCGGCGAGCACGGAGGGCACGGCGAGGACGACGAAGACCACCGTCGCGGCGAGGGCGGCGTCCCCCACCCCAACGAGCAGGGTGAGGACGGTGAGCAGGCCCAGGGAGGGCAGGGCGCGGCCCGCGCCGGCGAGGGCGACGGCGAGCTGCCGCCCGCGTCCGGTGTGGCCGACGAGGTAGCCGAGCGGGATCGCGATGACGGCCGAGACCGCGAGCGCGAGGAGCGTGTAGACGAGGTGCTCAGCGGCGCGGTCGAGGACGGTCGTGCCGGTCCACTGCTCCGGGGCCGTGAGCCAGGCCCAGGCGTCGGCGAAGAGCCTCATCCCGCGCCCCCCGCGGTGAGCTGGATCCGGCGCCCCGCCCGGGGCGGACGGCGGTTCCACGGGAGCAGGACACGGCCGAGGAGGACGAGGAGCACGTCGAAGACGAGCGCGACGGCGACGGTCGCGAGGATCCCGGTGACGATCTCGGCGACGATCCCGCGCTGGAGGCCGTCCATGAAGAGGTAGCCGAGGCTGCGCGTGCCGACGAGCACCCCGACGGTCACGAGGCTCACCGTGCTCACCGCGACGACCCGGAGCCCGGCGAGGAGCACCGGCCCGGCCAGCGGCAGGTCGACCGCCCAGAACCGGCCCCACGCGGAGTAGCCCATGGCGGTGGCCGCGGAGCGGACGGCCGGGTCGACGGCGTCGAGGGCGTCGGTGACGAAGCGGACCATGAGGGCGACGGCGTACACGGTGAGCGCGATGACGACGTTGAGCTCGGAGAGGAAGCTGATCCCGACGACCGGCGGGATGAGGACGAACAGGGCGAGGGACGGGATCGTGTAGAGCAGCCCGACGGCGGCGAGGAGGGGGCCGCGGACCCGCCGCCGGCGCCACGCGAGCACCCCGGGCGGCAGCGCGAGGACGAGGCCGAGGACGATCGGGACGACGCTGAGGCGGGCGTGCTGGACGGCGAGCTCGGCGACGAGCCCGGTGTTGGCGAGGAACCAGCTCATCAGTGGTCCAGGACGCCGGCGGGCCGTCCGTCGGCGTCGACGGCGAGCCGCCGCCCGTCCTGCTCGACGACGGTGAGCCGCCGCCGGCCGCGGTCGGCGCCGATGAAGCTCGCGACGAAGTCCGAGGCGGGGGCGGCGAGGATCTCCGCGGGCGTGCCCTGCTGGGCGATCCGGCCGCCCTGCTCGAGGATGACGACCCGGTCCCCGAGGCGGAAGGCCTCGTCGATGTCGTGGGTGACGAAGACGACCGTCTTGGCGAGCACACCCTGCAGGCGCAGCAGCTCGTCCTGCAGCTCGGTGCGCACGATCGGGTCGACGGCCCCGAATGGCTCGTCCATGAGGAGGATGTTGGGGTCGGTGGCCAGCGCCCGGGCCACCCCGACCCGCTGCTGCTGCCCGCCCGAGAGCTGGCGCGGGTAGCGATCGGCGAGGGCGCGGTCCAGGCCCACGGTGTCCATGAGCTCGAGGCCGCGCTGGCGGGCCTCCCCCTTGGGCGCCCTGTTGAGCCGCAGCACGGTGACGACGTTGTCGAGCACCCTGCGGTGGGGGAGCAGTCCCGCGCTCTGCATGACGTAGCCGATACCGCGGCGCAGCTGAACCGGGTCGCGCTCGCGGATGTCGGTGCCGTCGATCTCGACCGTCCCCGACGTGGGGTCGACCATCCGGTTGATCATCCGCAGGATCGTCGTCTTGCCGGAGCCTGACGAGCCGACGAGCACGGTGGTCTGCCGGGCCGGGATGACGAGGTCGAGGGCGGAGACCGCCTCGGCGTCGCCGAAGCGCTTGGTCACCGCACGAAACTCGATCATGGGACTCCTCGGACGGCTGCGGGACTGACCTGCCGAGCGTAGGGTCCCAGGACACCGTCCGACCGTCGAGAGGTGTTCGAGATGCCCGAGAGCTACGACGTCATCGTCCTCGGTGCCGGGCCGGTCGGGGAGAACGTCGCCGACCGCGCCGTCCAGGGCGGTCTCAGTGCCGTCGTCGTCGAGGACCGGCTCGTGGGCGGGGAGTGCTCGTACTGGGCGTGCATCCCGTCCAAGGCGCTGCTGCGGCCCGGCGAGGCGAGGCGCGCCGCGCTCGCTGTCGCCGGGGCGCGACAGGGCGTCACGGGCGGGCTCGACGTGTCCGCCGTGCTCGAGCGGCGGACGTCCTTCGTCAGCAGCTGGGACGACGCCGGGCAGGTGGAGTGGCTCGAGTCCGCCGGCATCGACCTCGTCCGCGGCCATGGCCGGGTGAGCGGGAGGCGGCAGGTGACGGTCACCGGCCCCGACGGCGAGGAGCGCGTCCTCGTGGCGCGGCACGCCGTCGCGGTGTGCACCGGCTCCCGCCCGGTGGTCCCCGACATCCCTGGCCTGCGCGACGCGCGGCCGTGGACGAACCGCGAGGCACTGGAGACGCGGGAGGTGCCCGAGAGCCTCCTCGTCATCGGTGGCGGCGTCGTGGCGGCCGAGCTGGCCGGCGGCTTCGCCGACCTCGGGGCCCGCGTGACGGTGCTCGTGCGCAGCACCCTGCTGTCCGGCTACGAGCCCTTCGCCGGTGAGCGCGTCGGCGCGGCGCTGGAGGAGCGCGGCGTCGACCTGCGTCTCGGTGTCTCGGCGGCCTCCGTCCGGGTGAACGGGGAGGAGCGCGTGGTCGAGTGCGACGACGGCAGTACCCTGCGCGTCGCGCAGATCCTCGTCGCCACCGGCCGCGAGCCGCAGCCCGACCTCGGCCTCGAGTCCGTCGGCCTCGAGGGTGGGTGGCTGCCCGTGGACGAGACCCTCCGCGTGCTCGACGGCGAGGGGGAGCCGGTCGAGTGGCTCTACGCCGTCGGGGACGCCAACCACCGCAGTCCGCTCACCCACCAGGGCAAGTACCAGGCCCGCGCCGCCGGCGACGTCATCGCCGCGCGGGCGGCCGGCCGTCCTGTCGACGACGCCCGCTGGGGCGTGCACGCCGCGACGGCGGACCATCTCGCTCCCGCGCAGGTGGTCTTCACCGACCCCCAGGTGGCGTCGGTGGGGATGACGGCCGCGGCGGCCAAGGACGCCGGGATGGACGTGCGGGTGGTCGACCACGACCTGGGCGCCGTGTCCGGCGCGGCGATCCACGCCGACGGCTACACCGGGCAGGCGCGGATGGTCGTGGACGAGGAGCGGCGCGTCATCGTCGGTATGACCTTCGTGGGGGCGGAGGTCGCCGAGCTGCTGCACTCGGCGAGCATCGCCGTCGCCGGTGAGGTGCCGCTCGAGCGCCTGTGGCACGCCGTCCCCGCGTTCCCGACGATGAGCGAGGTCTGGCTGCGCCTCCTCGAGTCCTACGGCCGCCCCCACCCCTCTCGCGCCGAGCGATAAGTTGTTACCCCCCTTCTCGCGCCGAGCTACCGCCCCGCCCTCGCGCCGAGCGCTGAGGTGTTACCGCGGAACAACTCAGCGCTCGGCGCCAGGAGGGGGCGGGGAGGCGGGGAGCGGAATTTCCGCCCCGCGCCGTGCGCATCGAGCCCGAGTGTGGGCAGGATGGGGGCTGACACGCGAGAGAGAGTGGTGAGCGGTGACCGAACCGGACTGGGTGGAGCACGCGGTGCTCTGGCACCTGTACCCCCTGGGTTTCCTGGGCGCCGAGCCCACCCGCGCCGAGCACACGGGCGAGGTCAGCCACCGACTGCCCGGCCTCGTGCCGTGGCTCGACCACGCCGTCGAGCTCGGGGCCTCGGGGATCCTGCTCGGACCGGTCTTCGACTCCCTCACCCACGGCTACGACACCACCGACCACCTGCGCGTCGACCCGCGCCTGGGTGACGAGGCCGACCTCGTCGCGCTCTTCGACGCCGCCCACGCGCGCGGCCTGCGCGTCGTCCTCGACGGCGTCTTCAACCACGTCGGCCAGGACTTCGCGACGTTCCAGCAGGCGCTCGCGCAGGGCCCGGCCTCGCCCGCCGCCCGCTGGTTCCGACTCCACTGGCCGGACCCGGACGCCCCCGACGGCGGCGGCACCCCCACGCACGAGGACTTCGAGGGCCACTCCGCGCTCGTCGCGCTCAACCACGCCGAGCCCGCCGTGGCCGAGTACGTCGAGCGCGTGATGACCTACTGGCTCGACCGCGGCGCGGACGGGTGGCGCCTGGACGCGGCCTACGCCGTCCCGCCGTCGTTCTGGAGGCCCGTCCTCGACCGCGTGCGCGAGCGCCACCCGCAGGCCTACGTCGTCGGCGAGGTCATTCACGGCGACTACGCCGCGATCGTCGCGGAGTCCGGCATGGACGCCGTCACCCAGTACGAGCTGTGGAAGGCGGTGTGGAGCTCGCTCAACGACCGCAACGCCTGGGAGCTCGAGCACGCGCTGCGCCGCCACGCCGAGTTCGCCCGGGCCTTCGTCCCGCAGACCTTCGTCGGCAACCACGACGTCACCCGCATCGCCAGCCGGCTCACCGACCCGCGCCACCTCGACCACGCCCTCGCGGTCCTGTTCACCGTCCCCGGCACGCCCTCGGTCTACGCCGGTGACGAGCACGGCTTCACCGGCGTCAAGGAGGACCGCGCGGGCGGCGACGACGCCGTGCG